>JANMWG010000518.1:0-1787 GCA_031393885.1 Betaproteobacteria bacterium
GCGTCGGTCTCGAAGCGATCGAGCCGCAGGCCCGTGTTGAGCGACAGGCCGAAGGGTCCGCGGGCGATGACATTGCCGAAGATGCCGCTCGACGCGACAGTGCCGAGGCGGCGGGTGGAACTGTCGAGCAGGAACTGGCCGTTTTCGGATCGGGCGTAGTCTGCCGATTGCCAGTCCGCACCGAAGCTCAGGCGGTGGGAGAAACCGAATGCCGTCACGTCCTGGTCGTAGTGCGCGGTGAGATCGCGCCGGGTGGCCTCGATCAGCGACTGCTGGCTCGAGCGCGGCCGTGCCGGATCGAAACCGATGACATACGGATTCTGCCGGTCGCGGTATCCCGCCTGCATCTGCAGCCGTCCGCCGGCGCCGAGGTCGGCGTTGGCGCCGAGCGTGTAGCGCCGATCGTCGTTGGTACTCTCGTCGTCGGGGAAGTTGCTGGCGCGACGCTGGTCCGAACCCGCCAGGAATGCCTGGCGACTCACCGGCCCCGGCAACCCCGACACATCGTGATGCAGCACCGCGCGCGCATACAGATCGAGAAAATCGAGCCTGCCGGTCGGCAGGAAACGAATCTCGGCGGCGGCGTCACGAGCGGCGATATCGCCGTTGCGCCGGTAGCCGTCGGTATCGAACCGGCTGACGTTGACCGCCGCCGCGAACGGCCCGAACGTACCGCCGGCGTTGGCCCGCAACTCACTGGTGTCGTACGACTCGCGGCGCGCCAGCACACCGAGCGTGGGCGGACCGGGCACCGGACGCCGGGTGATAATGTTGATCACGCCGCCCACCGCGCCGTTGCCATAGCGCACGGCGCCGCCGCCGCGCAGGATTTCGATGCGCTCGATCTGCGCCAGCGGCACCGAAGACAGATCGGCACCGGACAGATCGTTCTCGTTCAGCCGCACGCCATCGACCAGTACCAGCACGTTGCTGGCCGCGGTCGCGCCCATGCCGCGGATATCGATGGCCGCATTGCGATCACCGCCGAAGCTCTGGAGGTTGAGGTTGGCCTCCTGGCTGAGCAGGGCGCCGACGGTGGTCGCGCCGGACCGCTCGATGTCTTGCGGCGTGATGATGGTCACACCATGCGGCGCAGCGCGCAGCGTGCCGGACGCGCTCGGCGCCGTGACCAGCACTTCGTCGGCCTCGATCACGGTGTCACCCGCCCATCCCGCGCCGGGAAGTGCGGCGAATAACCCGCAGCAGAGCGCCCGCAGACGCTGCCAACCGCTCGGCACGGCTCTGGTGCCGGTCCGGAACCCTAAGCAGCCTGTCGGACTCAGGATGATTCGGCTGCAACGGCGGGAGAGCGGTCCATATCTCGCCGATTTCTCCTGGCATATTCCCGATATGCGCGTCGACATCGACAAAATCTGGTCTCGCTCTCCCACCGTTTCGCTATCGAACACCTAAGCCCGACAGGCTGCTAGCTTCGACTTATCCCTTCATCCGGCCCCGCCGCCGCGCCAGCAATGCCGTCGTGAGGCCCGCCAGCAGCAACACCGGCGTCGCCGGTTCGGGCACCGCGTTCGCCGCCAGACTGTCCATCGCGAAGTAGCCCGGCGTGTTGATGCCGAAGGCGCCGTTGTCCGACGAGGCCAGCTCGAACGCCAGCGTCGAGACGACGCCGAGGCTGGACAGATCGGCGAACCGCCAGTCGCGCACGATGTAGTCGCGGCTGTTGTCGGCGAAGCGGAAATCGGCCAGATAGAAGTCCACGCTGCCGGTCGTGACGCCACCGGCATCCTTGCCCACGATGGTGAGCCGCAGGTAGTCCGGATCGTCAC
>JANMWG010000526.1:0-26171 GCA_031393885.1 Betaproteobacteria bacterium
TCCTCGTCCCCGGCCCCCTCCTGGGCTACAGGCCGATGGAGGTGGACGATCTGTTGAAGCCGATCTACGGCCCGCCTACCATCATCGAGATCCCCGGCGAGTTCCTCGGCTTCAAGGAGGTGCTGGTGCCGGGTTCCAACCCCCCCGCTTTCGAACTCGTTCCGTGGTACGGCCCGCCTACCTTCGAGGAGATCCCCGGCGACATCATCGGCTACGAGAAGATGTTGGTGGACGATCTGTCGATGCCGGTCTACGGCCCGCCTACCATCACCATCGACCAGCTCTATCTCGGGCAGGCCGACATCGGCATCAGCGGCATCTTGATCGAGGCGCTTACGGTGCCCGAACCCTCCACCTACGCGCTGATGGGTCTGGGGCTCGCCGCGCTCGCCTGGACCGTGCGCCGACGCAACGCCGGCTGAACCATCCGGGGTCGGTGCCAAAGGAAAAGGCGCCTGCGATGCAGGCGCCTGTTTCGGTTTCGCGACCCGCTCAGTCGAGGAACTCGAACACCTGCACCACCTTGGCAACGCCGGCGCTACGGGCAGCGATGTCGGTGGCGTCCCTGGCTTCGGCGCGCTTCACCAGCCCCATCAGGTAGACCACGCCGGCTTCGGTCACCACCTTGACGTGATTGATCTGGAACTTGCCCTTGCCGATGAAACGGCTCTTCACGTTGGCGGTGGTGGTGGTGTCGCGCGCGCGATTGGTCAGGGTGCTGGCCGGGCCGATGGCGAGTTCGTTCTGCACCAGTCGCACGCCCGGAACGCCGCTCGCGATGGTGGCGACATCCGAGCGGATGGCGGCGTCCGGCACTTCGCCGGTGAGCAATACGATCTTGTTGAAACTGGTGACGTTGACGTGGGTCTGCGGGCCGTACTTGTCGCTGATCCGAGCGCCGGCCTTGAGTTCGACGCCCTGGTCGTCGACATAGACGCCGCTCGATCGGCGGTCTTCGGCGATCAGCACGCCGGTGCCGATGGCAGCGCCCGCCAGGATCGGGATGCAGCCTTGCAGGGCCGGCAGCGAGGCGCCGATCAGGCCCAGCAAAGCGCAGCGGATGGCGCGATTCATTCGACCCCCAGAAGTTGTACGTCGATGGCGTCGCACAGGCAGTGCAGGCAAAGGATATGAACCTCCTGGATGCGGGCGGTCACCGGCGACGGCACGCAGATGTGAACGTCGGCCTCGCGCAGCATCTCGCCCATCTTGCCGCCGTCGCGGCCGGTGAGGGCAACGACGTTCATCTGCTTCTCGTGCGCCGCGGTGATGGCGGCGATGACGTTCGGCGAATTGCCGCTGGTGGAGATGGCGAGCAGCACGTCGCCGCCATGGCCGAGCGCCCGCACCTGCTTGGAGAAAATCTGGTTGAAGTCGTAGTCGTTGCCGATCGACGTGAGCGTCGAGCTGTCGGTGGTGAGCGCGATGCCGGCCAGCCCGGGGCGTTCCATCTCGAAACGATTGAGCAGTTCGGCCGAGAAGTGCTGCGCATCGGCGGCCGATCCACCGTTGCCGCACGCCAGGATCTTGCCTTCGTTGAGTAGCGAGCCGACCATGAGCTCGGCAGCGCGCTCGATCGGTTCCGCGAGCAGTTCTGCCGTTTGCAGTTTCAGTTGCGCGCTGTCGGCGAAGTGGCGCTGAATTCTTGCCTGGAGATCCATGAATCGCTCATCGAATCGGGGCCTGCATTATCGCATGGCACTTTCGTGCAGTGGCCGTTCGTGGAAGGCGCGGATCACGCGCCGAACGCGTCGCGAATCCATTCGATCTCGCCGGTGCCGTCGATCAGGACGGCATCGAACCGGCACGGCATGTCGTGTTTCAGCGACGCGAGATAGATGCGGGCCGTGGCCAAGAGCCGGTCGCGTTTGGTGGCGGTGATGCTTTCGGCCGCGCCGCCGAAACGTTGGCTGGAGCGTTTGCGCACCTCCACGAAAACCAGCGTACCGTGGTCGTCGCAGATCAGGTCGATCTCGCCGAAACGGCTGCGAAAATTGCGATCGCGAAGCCGCAGGCCCTGCCGCTCGAGCCACGCCGCCGCGGCGTCTTCGGCACGATCGCCATCGGCCTTCAACGCCCGCTCACGGGATTGAGCAGCTTCGGCTGGCCCTGGACGAACTGCGCCGACACCGCCTCGCGGATGAACACGCGGCCGCCGCCCGGCGACAGGTAGCCGGTCACGCCGTCGATCGTGCCGGCGTCGTTGAAGCCGGCCTCGAGCAACACCTGGCCAAGGCGCCAGGCGTCGATGCCCAGGGCGTAGAAGCGTTCTTGTTCGATGCCGAGCGGCGCACCCTGGGCGCGCGGATAGATCATCACCGCGGGATGGTCAGGCATCAGGACCCACGGCATGTCGACGAAGGTGACGCCGTTGAGATCGTGCATGCCGACGGCGTCGTTGGCGCCGGCGTAGATCTGCGACGTGCCGTAGCTGGGCAGGAGCTTGCCCAGGTACGGACGCATGGCGCGCGCCCGCGTTGCGTCCATTGCGAAGAAGATCATGTCGGCGGTGTTGAGGGCAAGGGCGTCCTTGATCTTCTTGAGTTGCGGCGCCGCCGCCGTGTAGCTGAACTGATCGACGATCAGCCGGCCGGCACGGGCGAAGTCTTCGGCGAAGGCCTGGGCGATGCGCTTGCCGAGCAAGCTGTCGACCGCGATGATCACTGCGCGGCGGCGTCCTTGCGACTGCGCCAGCTTCGCGACCTGCCGCGCCTCGGATTCGATCTGCACGCCGAGCGCGTACATGCCATCGGGCAGCAGGGCTTCGGCCCCGTCGGGAATGCTGAGCGCAAGAGTCGGCACCGTGACCGCGTGGCTGTTGGCGATGGTCTGGACATCGCTGCGCGTGAGCGGGCCGAGCACCAGACGAGCGCCAAGGCGAAGCGCTCGGTCGTAGGTGTCGGTCACTTCCTTCGCGTCATCGCCGGTTGGGTAGATGACCAGCGGCAAGGCATCGGCGCGATCGGCGGCAGCGGCGGTCTGCATGCCACGCCGCACCGCGTCTGCGAGCCGCGAGAAGCTGGCGGACTTGAGCGGCAGGATCGCGGCGATGTGCGGGCGTTCGGCGTCGGGTTCGGCGTTCTGCGCGGCAGACGGGTCGGTGCCCTGCGCCAGGGCCGGCGCGTTGGCCAGCGCCGATGCCGCAACGTATAGTAATGAGGCGAAAAACAAGAGGACGCGCTGGCGTTGCATACCGAACCTTCGAGAGCCGAGGCGGCCACATTATATGTGGTGGCCACCCCCATCGGTAACCTGCGCGACATCACGTTGCGAGCGCTCGATGTGCTGCGCAGCGTCGATCTCGTAGCCGCAGAAGACACGCGGCACACGCGGCGGCTCCTCGATCATCACGGCATTTCCGCAAAGCTGCTCGCCAGCCACGAACACAACGAGCGCGGTGCGGGCGAGCGCATCGTCGCCGCGCTGGCGGCCGGGCACTCGGTTGCGCTGGTCACCGATGCGGGCACGCCGGCAATCAGCGATCCCGGGTCGGTGGTGGTTCGTTGCGCCCGGGCCGCGGGCTTCGCGGTGGTGCCGGTGCCGGGTGCCAGCGCGGCCATTGCTGCGATCTCCGCCGCAGGCCTCGATCAAACCGGTTTCCTGTTCCTCGGGTTCCTGCCGAGCCGCACCGATGCGCGGCGCCGCATGGTCGAGACCTTTGCCGTGTCGGTTGTTCCGGTGGTGCTCTACGAAGCCCCGCATCGCGTACGCGAGAGCCTGAACGACCTGCTGGCGGTGCTCGGCGCGGCGCGGCGGGTCACAGTCTGCCGCGAGCTCACCAAGCTGTTCGAATCGATTCACGAGATCGCGCTCGGCGATGCTGTCGAGTGGCTCGATGCCGACGGCAATCGCGAGCGGGGCGAGTTCGTGCTCGTCGTGCATGCGGCCATCGCCGACGACACCGCCGCGGTGCGCGAGGCCTCGCGCATCCTCGCGCTGCTGGCTCAGGATCTGCCGGCATCGCAGGCCGCGAAGCTCGCGGCGCGTATCACCGGTGGCCGTCGCAACGAGCTGTACGCGGAAGCGCTGCGGCTCAAACCCGAACCCGAAGAAAATGAGTGACATGCCGGACCGAATCACGATTACGCGTCCCGACGACTGGCATTTGCATCTGCGCGATGGCGCCGACATGGCCGCCGTGCTGCCCGACACCGCGCGGCGCTTCGCGCGGGCGATCGTCATGCCGAATCTGCGTCCGCCGGTCACCACCACGGCGTTGGCGCTGGCCTACCGCGAGCGAATCCGCGCGGCCCTGCCATCCGGTGCCGGCTTCATACCGCTGATGACGCTCTATCTCACCGACAACACATCGCCCGGCGAGATTCGCCGCGCGCGCGACAGCGGCGCCGTATACGGTGTGAAGCTCTATCCCGCCGGGGCCACCACCAATTCGGATTCTGGCGTCACCGACCTGCGCAAGGTCTTGCCGGTGCTCGCGGCGATGGCCGACGTGCACATGCCGCTACTGGTGCATGGCGAAGTGACCGATGCTTCGGTCGACGTATTCGACCGCGAGAAGATCTTCATCGAACGCCAGCTGATGCCGCTGGTGCAGGCGCTGCCCGGGCTGCGCATCGTGCTCGAACACATCACCACCGCGAATGCGGTCAAGTTCGTGCTGGCAGCGAGCGACAACGTCGCCGCCACGATCACGGCGCATCACCTGCTGATGAATCGCAACGCCCTGTTCCAGGGTGGCATCCGGCCGCACCACTATTGCCTGCCGGTGCTCAAGCGCGAAGAGCACCGACTCGCCCTGCTGCGGGCCGCGACCTCGGGAAACCCCAAGTTCTTTCTCGGCACCGACAGCGCGCCGCATGCCCGGCATACCAAGGAGATCGCGTGCGGCTGCGCCGGTTGTTACACCGCACACGCCGGCATCGAACTCTACGCCGAGGCTTTTGACCAGGCCGGTGCTCTCGACCGGCTGGAGGGTTTCGCGAGTTTCCATGGCCCCGACTTCTATCGGCTGCCGCGCAACGACACGAGCATCACGTTGCGACGCGAGGCGTGGCCGGTGCCGGACGAGATTCCTTATGGCGCGCACACGCTGGTGCCGCTTCGCGCCGGCGAAAGCATCGGCTGGTCACTCGAACCGGCGCCCTGACAACCACGTTTATTCAGTGCGCGATGCCGCCGACCGCCGGGGCACCGACCGGGACACTACCAGTCGGGGTTGAAGCCCTTGATGATCACGCCGCCCGACTTCTCGTCGTGTTCGAGCTCCAGCAGATGGCGTGCCTCGGCTTCGTCGAGCAGCTTGCCGAACGAGCCGAACCCGTAGTAGCTCTCGTTGAAACCAGGGCGCCGGCGCTTGAGCGTCTGCTTCACCATCGACCCCCAGATCTTGTCGTCGGCGCTGCTTTCGGCGAATAGCGCCTCGATCGTTTCCATGATCAGGTCGAGCGCTTCCTGGCGTTTCTCGTCTTCGGTCTTGACGATGGCATCGGCGGTCCCGGCGGTGTCGGCTTCGGTCGCGGCGGTGTGATTGGCGTCAGCCGCGGTGCCGGCGGCCGATGCCGGCACGTCGGTATCGACGCTGGCCCTGGGGGGGGTCTTCGCGGCCGGCTTGCGGCGCGCGGCCGCGGCTTTCTTCTGCGGCCGTTCGCGCACCAGGTCGTCGTAATAGATGAACTCGTCGCAGTTGGCGATGAGCAGATCCGAGGTCGAGTTCTTGACGCCGACGCCGATGACGATCTTGTTGTTCTCGCGCAGTTTCGACACCAGCGGCGAGAAATCGGAGTCGCCGGTGATGAGCACGAAGGTGCCGACGTGTGCCTTGGTGTAGCACAGGTCGAGCGCATCGACGACCATGCGGATGTCGGCCGAATTCTTGCCCGACTGGCGCACGTGCGGAATCTCGATCAGTTCGAACGAGGCTTCGTGCATCGGCGCCTTGAAGCTCTTGTAGCGATCCCAGTCGCAATAGGCTTTCTTGACGACGATGCTGCCCTTGAGCAGCAGCCGTTCGAGGATCTGCTTGATGTCGAACTTGTCGTATTTGGCGTCGCGAACGCCGAGGGCGACATTTTCGAAGTCGCAGAACAGCGCCATGCTGGTGGTGTTGGCGGAAGTGGCCATCGTAGGCTCCTGGTCAGGCAGCCGCGCGGCGCTGGTCTTGCGCGCGGGCTCCCACGCCGATGGCCGTACCCAGCGCCAGCAGCTGCAGCGCAGCGACACCGGCGAACAGCCATGCCGGCCGATGCGCATCCATGACGGCGCCGAACAACAGCGGCGCCACCGCGAGGCCGGTGTCGAGCCCCGAATACACCACACCGTAGACGCGGCCCGTGGCGTTGCGTGGTGCCGCCGCCCGCACCATCAGATCACGCGACGGGCCCGCGATACCGGCAGCGAACCCCATCACGGCAATCGGTAGCATGAGTCCGAATCGGGGCACCTCGCCACTCGCCATCCAGAGCGACATCACCGCTGCCGCGATGAACGCCGCGGCGATGACCCGTTCGTGATGGACCGTGCGGGCGGCGAGAAAGCCACCGACGACCTGTCCGCCGGTATTGGCCAGCATGTAGAAGGTGATGAACGAGGTCGCCAGGGCGAACGGGATGTCGTACATCTCCACCAGTGCGGCCGGCGCGAAGTTCTGTACCGCCCCCAGGAACATCGCGCTGATGAGAAAGAAGCTGAAGCACATCCACACGGCCGGCACTCGCAGGAACTGAAGCGTCTGTGCCGGCGCGCCGGGAGCACCGGCCGCGCGCCCCTTGCCGCTGGCATCGTTCAAGCGATCGCGGTTCAAGACCAGCGTGCAAAGCGCGGCGATGGCCACCATCGAGGCGCCGATCAGCGCCGCGCGCCAACCCGCCACGGACGCTATGCCGGCCAGGAACACGGGGGCGGTAGCCCAGCCCAGCGTTCCCGCGATGCCGTGGGCGCTGAAGGCGTGCGCCAGTCGTGGCGCGCTGACGTGGCGATTGAGGAGCGTGAAATCAGCCGGATGGAACACGCTGTTACCCAGCCCGGCAATCGCGGCGCCGCAGATGAGCGTGGCGTAGTGGTCTGCGCTTGCGAGCACCAGCGCCGATATCGCCAGCAGACTCACGCCGGTGAGCAGAACGGGATAGGCGCCGCGGCGATCGACAACGAAGCCGGCGAGAGCCTGGCCGATGCCAGAGACGACGAAGAATACCGAGACCAGCAGTCCGAGCTCGGCGTAGCTGAGCACGAACGCCGCCTTGAGCCACGGAAACAGCGGCGCGAGGGCGAGGTGGAAGAAATGCGATGTTCCGTGCGCGAATCCGACCACGCTGATCACTCTTGCATCGCGGCGGAAGGATTCGGGCGCAGGGTGTTCGGCAGTGGCGAGCATCAGGATGAGTTTATGACGATGGAAAATGGCGAACAGAAGGCGAGTATAGCCTGCACCCTTCACAGCGCTCCGGGCGTGCCCGGCGTTGACGGATTCGCGTATCGCCCGCCGCGCGCGGATAATCGGCGGGCGAAGTCGGCCGGACAGTCGCTGCGCACCTCGCGTGCGGGGAGGAAAGTCCGGGCACCGCAGGGCAGGATGCCGGCTAACGGCCGGGCGCCGTGAGGCGACGGAAAGTGCAACAGAGAACAGACCGCCGATGGCCCGCAAGGGATCAGGCAAGGGTGAAACGGTGTCTCGCGGCAGCATCGCGGGGGCGGCGCAACGCATCGCGACGCGGGTAAGAGCCCACCGCGGACGTGGCAACACGGACGGCATGGCAAACCCCATCCGGTGCAAGACCAAATAGGGGAGCGATAGCGTGGCCCGCGCTGCTCCCGGGTAGGTCGCTCGAGGCTGTGGGTAACCGCAGTCCCAGAGGAATGACTGTCGCGAAGCGCAAGCTTCGACAGAACCCGGCTTACAGGCCGGCTTCGCACTTCTTCGGCCAGATCCCGAACCCCGGGATCCTCGACGTGGCCGTCCCGTTCGCTGCGCGCGCCCGCTTGCTGCAGCCGCGCGTCCGCTCGCCCCATAGAAATACTCTCACCGATCGCCCGCGGGAATCCCCGGTTGTTCTTAATAAAATACATCATGAAATAAACGTAAATATCTAATAAAACGCAAGAAAAAGTTTTTTTGGTGCCGCATTAACTGGAATCTGTAAGTCCCTGTACAGACTGGGAAAAGCTCTCGACGAAGCCTTGACCTCGGCATGAGTCTGCAATAGAGTGGGAAAATGTTGGTTAAAGTGGGATTTTATGGAAAATCCTGACCAACAAAGAGGAACACCCGGTGTTTCAAGGCGCAGCTCACCTCAGTCTCGACGCAAAAGGCCGTTTGGCGGTGCCAACGCGCCACCGCGACAGCCTGCAGAGCGAGTCGCTAGGTAAGCTGGTACTCACAGCACACCCGCATCGGTGCCTTCTGCTCTATCCGGCGCCCGCCTGGGAGCCGATCCGCGCCCGCATCATGGGGTTCTCCAGCTTCGATCCGCAGGCCAGCCTGTGGAAACGTCTTCTGGTGGGGTTTGCCGAAGATCTCGCGCTCGACGCCAGCGGTCGGGTGCTGGTATCGCCGGAACTACGCAAGCACGCCGGCATCGACCGCGACGTCATGCTGCTGGGGCAGGGCAGCCACTTCGAACTCTGGAGCACCGAGCGCTGGGAGGCGGAACTGGCGCGGATGCCCGAGCACATCGATGCGCTGCCTCCGGGGATGGAGAACTTTGCGCTGTGAGCCCCGAACGCGCAGCAGCTCACACCACGGTACTGGCGGCCGAGGCGGTGGCGGCACTCCATGTTCGGCCGGATGGCGCCTACGTCGATGCCACCTTCGGTCGCGGTGGTCACTCGCGACGGATCCTCGAGCAGCTCGGACCCGGCGGTCGCCTGCTGGCCATCGACCGAGATCCGGAAGCGATCGCGGTCGCTCAGGCCATGAACGACCCCCGGCTCACGTGGGCACATGAGCGCTTCAGCGCCTTCACGACGCTACTCGACCGGGCCGGCATCGCCGGCGTCGACGGGGTACTGCTCGACCTGGGGGTGTCTTCGCCGCAGATCGACGACGCGCACCGCGGTTTCAGCTTCAGACGTGATGGGCCGCTCGACATGCGCATGGATCCGACCCGCGGCGAGAGTGCTGCCCAGTGGCTCGCACGCGCGGCGGAAAACGACATCGGGGAGGTGATCCGTAACTATGGCGAAGAACGGTTTGCTAAACAGATTGCAAGAACGCTTGTTGCGGCTCGGGCCCGAGAGCCTGTGGCAACGACCAGGCAACTGGCCGCACTCGTGGCAACGGCCGTCCGCACGCGTGAGCCAGGCCAGGACCCGGCGACGCGTACCTTTCAGGCTCTACGGATTCACGTCAATCAGGAGCTCGAAGAACTGGCGTTAGCACTGCCCGCCTGCATGGCGCGGCTGGTGTCGGGAGGGCGGCTCGTGGTGATCAGCTTTCATTCGCTGGAGGATCGCATCGTGAAGCGCGCGATGCGCGCAGCCGCGTCCTCGCCATCGCTGCCGCAGCGACTGCCGATCCGCGCGGCGGACATTCCGCCGCCCCGCATGCGCCTGATCGGCAAACCGGTGCGCGCGAGCGCCACCGAGATAGCGGCCAATCCGCGTGCGCGCAGTGCGATCCTGCGCACGGTGGAACAATTGTGATCCGGCTCAACCTCATGTTGATTGCGATCGCCGTGGTGTGCGCGCTGGCCGCGGTCACCTCCCAGCATGAGGCACGCAAGCTGTTCGTCGCGCTCGAGCAGGAGCAGGCCGCCGCGCGGCAGCTCGATGTCGAATGGGACCAGCTCCAGCTCGAACAGAGCACCTGGGCGCAGCACTCCCGGGTGGAAAAGATCGCGACCCAGCGGCTGCAGATGCACCTGCCGCCGGCGGCGCGGACCAGGATCGTCCAGCTCGTCGGCAACGCGCCGCCAACCGCGCGATGAATCCGGCCGCTCATCCGCAACTGTCGCTGCGATTGCCGCAATGGCGCACCCGCTTCGTGCTGCTGCTGCTGGTCGCGGCGTTCGCTGCGCTCGGCGGCCGCGCCTTCTACCTCCAGGGGTTGCATCACGACTTCCTGCAGGCGAAGGGCGAATCCCGCTACGGCAGGACGCTCGAGATCAGTGCCCATCGCGGCATGATCACCGATCGCCACGGCGAGCCCCTGGCCATCTCGACCCCGGTCGAGTCGGTGTGGGCGGTGCCGGCCGACGCCCAACTGAGCGCCGAACAGCAGCGGCAGCTTGCCGCCATTCTCGAGATCGAACCGCTCGAGCTGGCCAGGCGACTGGCCGATCACACGCGCGATTTCACCTACCTGAAGCGCCAGCTGCCACCGCGTCGGGCGGCGATGGTGGTGCAGATGGATCTGCCCGGCGTGTTCCTGCGCCGCGAATACCGGCGCTATTACCCCGCGGGCGAAACGCTGGCGCATGTCGTCGGCTTCACCGACGTGGACGACAAGGGCCAGGAGGGGTTGGAGCTCGCTTTGCAGGATCAGCTCGCCGGGCGCCCCGGCAGCCGTCGCGTGATCCGCGACCGCCTCGGGCATGTGGTCGAGGACGTCGCCAGCATTCGCGCGCCGCAGCAGGGTCATGACCTGGCCCTTGCCATCGATCTCAACCTTCAGTACCTCGCCTATCGTGAACTGAAGAACGCGATGGAGCAGCATCTGGGCAAGGCCGGTGGCATCGTGGTACTCGATGTGATAACCGGCGAAGTGCTCGCACTCGCCAACCTGCCCACCTACAACCCCAACAACCGCTCGGGTTACAACGCCGTTCGCGGCCGCAATCGCGCGATCGTCGATCTGTTCGAGCCGGGTTCGACCATGAAGCCCTTCACCGTCGCGGCGGCGATCGAAAGCGGCATGGTCTCGCCGCAAACGATCATCCCCACGGCCGGTGGCATGCTCACCATCGGCGCCAAGACCATCAGGGATTCGCACGCCAACGGCAACCTGACGGTATCGCAGGTCATCCAGAAGTCGTCGAACGTGGGTACCGCCCGCATGGCGCTCGCCATGCCGCCGCAGCGACTGTGGGCGATGCTGTCGGCGTCGGGCTTCGGTACCGATCCGCATTCGGGCTTTCCGGGCGAGGCCGGCGGCCGGCTGCGCGACTATCACACGTGGCGTCCGATCGAGCAGGCGACCATCAGCTTCGGGCACGGCATCTCGGTCAGCCTGATGCAGTTGTCGCGCGCCTACACCATCTTCTGCAACGACGGGCAGTTGCTGCCATTGTCGATGATCCGCCGCGACGGCCCGGCCACCGGCACGCCGGTCATATCGAGGCAGACCGCCGCCACCCTGCGCGACATGCTGCAACTGGTCACCGAACCGGGGGGCACGGCGAAGAAGGCGGCGGTCGATGGCTACAGCACGGCCGGCAAGACCGGTACCGCGCGCAAGCTGATCAACGGCCAGTATTCGAGCGACCGGTACATCGCCTCGTTCGTCGGCTTCGCGCCCGCGAGCGACCCGCGGCTGCTGGTCGCGGTGATGATCGACGAGCCCAGTGCCGGTCAGTACTACGGTGGCGAGGTCGCGGCGCCGGTGTTTTCCACCGTCATGTCGGGCGCGCTGCGCCTGATGTCGATCAAGCCCGACCTGCCGGTCGGTCGCAAGGGGCGCGGCAGCGACGACGGCCAGGTTCCCCGGGAGGACGTATGACGGGCGCGGCGTTCGATCCTGTCCGTCTCGAATCGCTCGGCGTTCCGGTGCGATCGCTCGCGACCGACAGCCGGTGCGTGATGGTGGGCGACGTGTTCGTTGCCTGCCCGGGTGAACGCAGCGACGGCCGCCGCCACATCGCCGAAGCCATCGAGCGCGGCGCCAGTGCGGTGTTGTGGGAGGCGCGCGGCTTTCACTGGGACGCCGGCTGGCAACGGCCCAATCTGGGCATCGAAGACCTGCGCGCACAGACCGGCGTTATCGCGGCGCATGTCTACGGAAATGCGTCACGCGAACTGTGGATGGCCGGCGTGACCGGCACCAATGGCAAGACCTCGTGCAGCCACTGGATCGCGCAGGCGCTGGGCCGATGCGGGCGTCCGACCGCCGTCATCGGCACGCTTGGCAACGGCTTTCCCGGCGCGCTGGAAAGCGCCACCCACACCACGCCCGACGCAGTTGCCGTGCAGGCCCAGTTGCGACGCTGCCGTGCGCGCGGCGCGCAGGCGGTCGCGATGGAAGTCTCCTCGCATGCACTCGACCAGGGCCGGGTCAACGGGACCCGCTTCGACACCGCGCTGTTCACCAATCTGACGCGCGATCATCTCGACTATCACGGCGACATGCGGCGCTACGGCGCCGCCAAGGCCGCGCTGTTTCATTGGCCGGGCCTGGTGAACGCGGTCATCAACCTCGACGATGCATTCGGCCGCGAACTCGCACTGGGCGTGGATCGCGCCCGCACGCGGGTGATCGGCTACGGCATCGGCCACGGCGATGTCGCCGCCCACGATGTGGCGCTCTCGCGCGACGGGCTGACTCTCGAGTTGCGCACGCCATGGGGTCGCGCACGGCTCGCGAGCCGGCTGGTCGGCGGCTTCAATGTCAGCAATCTGCTGGGCACGCTGGGGGTGGTGATGACCGCTGGCGCCGACCTCGCCGACGCGGTGACGGCGCTGGGGCAGGTCGAGCCGGTCGCGGGGCGGCTGGAGATGATCCGGCTGCCGGGCAAGCCCCTGGTCGTGGTGGACTACGCGCACACGCCCGACGCGCTCGAAAAAGTCCTCACTACGTTGCGCGACCTGGTCGCCGCGGATGGTGGCGGGCGGCTGGTCTGCGTGTTCGGCTGCGGTGGTGATCGCGATCCGGGCAAGCGCCCCCTGATGGGCGAGGTCGCGACCCGTCTTGCCGATCTCGTCATCGTCACCAGCGACAACCCGCGCAGCGAATCGCCGATGGCGATCATCGACCAGATCGTGGCCGGCACCGCCGGCGCGGTTCGGATGGAACCTGAACGTGCACTCGCCATTGCCGCGGCCATCGATGGTGCCGTGGCCGGCGACATCGTCCTGATTGCCGGCAAGGGACACGAAGCCTGGCAGGAAATCGCCGGCGCGAAACTGCCGTTCAGCGACGCAGCAGTCGCGCGCGAGGTGCTGGCCCATGTTTAGGCTCACCGATGCGGCCGCCGCGCTGGTCGTGGAACGCAGAGGACCCGACGCCCAGGTGAGCCGCGTCACCACCGACAGTCGCACGATCCGGCCCGGCGATCTGTTCGTGGCGCTCGCCGGCGAACGCTTCGACGGACAGACGTTTGCCGATCAGGCGCTCGCGGCCGGTGCCGCCGCTGTCATGGTCAGCGATCCGGCAACCGTACGCCGGGCCGACGCATCGATCCTGGTCGCACCCGATACGCGCAAGGCACTCGGGCAGTTGGCCGCCTGGTGGCGCGCTCGCCACGCGCTCGTCGTGGCCGCGATCACCGGCAGCAATGGCAAGACCACGATCAAGGAGATGCTGGCCTCGATACTGCGGGCCTATGCCGGCGACGCTGCGGTGCTTGCCACCGAAGGCAATCTCAACAACGACATCGGCGTTCCGCTGACCCTGCTGCGACTGACCGCCGCGCATCGGTTCGCGGTCATCGAGATGGGCATGAATCATCTCGGCGAGATCGACTATCTCACCCGCCTCGCACGACCCGGCGTGGCCGCGATCGGCAATGCCGGCACCGCCCACATCGGCGAACTCGGGTCACGCGAGAACATCGCCCGCGCCAAGGGGGAAATCTTCGCCGGCCTGGCCGCCGACGGCATCGCGGTGATCAACGCCGACGACGCCTTCGCCGATTGTTGGCGCGGGTTGGCGGCGGCGCACACCCGGGTCGAATTCGCTCTCGACGGCACGGCCACGATCCGCGGCCGCTGCGAACTCGGCGACGAGGGCAGTCTCCTCACGTTTTTCACGCCTGCCGGCAGCGGTGTGGCCCGGTTGCGGGTACCGGGCGTTCATAACGTGCGCAATGCGTTGTGCGCCGTCGCGGTGGCGCACGCGATGGGGATAGGCACCAACGCGATCGCCGCGGGACTCACCCGCTATCGGGGGGTGTCCGGACGTCTCGAACGCCGCACCGGGCCGGCCGGCGCGCGCGTCATCGACGACACCTACAACGCCAATCCGGATTCGATGCGGGCCGCGATCGCCTGGCTGTCGGGCATCGAGGGCCGGCGGGTGTTCGCGATGGGCGACATGGGCGAACTCGGGCCCGCGGCTGCCGCCTTGCATGCCGAGGTCGGCGCGTTCGCCAGAGAGCAGGGCATCGACGCCCTGTTCGCGCTCGGCCCCGACAGCGCCGCGGCGGTCGCGGCGTTCGGCGCCGGTGGGTCGCACTTCGCCGATGTGGAGGCGTTGTCGGCTGCGCTTGCCGCCACCTGCGACGCCGCCACTACGGTGCTGGTCAAGGGCTCGCGTTTCATGCGCATGGAGCGGGTGGTGGCCCGGCTCGCCACCGATATGGCCGGCACCGGGAGCGTGCACTGATGCTGCTCATGCTCGCAAACTGGCTGGCGCAGGACGTGCGCGCGTTCAACGTGTTCAACTACATCACGCTGCGCGCGGTGCTGGCGACCCTGACCGCGCTCCTGATCTCGTTCGTGGTGGGGCCGACCATGATCCGCAGACTCACCGCCTACAAGATCGGGCAGGCGGTGCGCGACGACGGGCCGCAGACCCACCTGGTGAAAGCCGGCACGCCCACCATGGGTGGCGCGCTCATCCTGGTGGCGATGGGCGTGGCGACCCTGCTGTGGGCCGATCTGAGCAACCGCCTGGTCTGGGTGGTGCTGATCGTGACGTTCGGTCACGGGGTGATCGGCTGGGTCGATGACTATCGCAAGGTGGTCGACCGCAATCCCAAAGGCCTGCCGGGGCGCTGGAAATACTTCTGGCAGTCGGTGATCGGCCTGTCGGCGGCGCTCTATCTCGCCTTCTCGGCGACCTTGCCGTCAGAGACCCAGCTGATCGTGCCGTTCTTCAAGTTCGTCAACTATCCGCTGGGCGTGTTCGGTTTCATCGGCCTGACCTATTTCGTGATCGTGGGCACCTCCAACGCGGTCAATCTCACCGACGGTCTCGACGGGCTCGCCATCATGCCCACGGTGATGGTCGGCAGCGCGCTCGGCATTTTCGCCTACGTGGCGGGCAACGCGGTGTTCGCGCGCTATCTCGCCTTCCCGCACATCCCCGGTGCTGGCGAGCTCACGGTGGTGTGTGCCGCGATGTCCGGCGCCGGACTGGCGTTCCTGTGGTTCAACGCCTATCCCGCGGAGGTGTTCATGGGTGACGTCGGCGCGCTCGCGCTCGGCGCCGCGCTCGGCACCATCGCGGTCATGGTTCGTCAGGAGATCGTGCTGTTCATCATGGGTGGCGTATTCGTGATGGAGACGCTGTCGGTGGTGTTGCAGGTTGCGTCGTTCAAGCTCACCGGCCGGCGCATCTTCCGCATGGCGCCCCTGCATCACCACTACGAGCTGAAAGGGTGGAAGGAGACCCAGGTGGTGGTGCGTTTCTGGATCATCACCATGATGCTGGTGCTGGTCGGCCTGTCCACGCTCAAGCTGCGATGACGACCACCCATCGATCGGCGCTGGTGCTCGGATTGGGCGCGACCGGACTGTCGATGGTGCGCTGGCTCGCGGCATCCGGCGCGCAAGTGCGCATCGCCGATTCGCGCGCCGCCCCGCCTGCGCTCGATGCCGCGCGCGCAGCGGTGCCCGGTGTCCGCATCGATACCGGGCCGTTCCGCGAGGCGAGCTTCGACGGCATCGATCTGGTTGCCATCAGTCCCGGCGTGTCGGTGCAGGAGCCGCTGGTGCAGCAGGCGCTGCATCGGGGCGTCGACGTCCTGGGTGACATCGAACTGTTCGCGCGCGCACTCGACCGCCTGGTCGCCGCCCGCGGCGGGCAGCGACCACGCCTGCTGGCGATCACCGGTTCGAACGGCAAGAGCACCGTGACCGAGATGACCGGCGCCCTGTGCCGCGGTGCCGGGCTCGAAACGCTGGTGGCGGGCAACATCGGCCTGCCGGTACTCGACGCCCTGCTGGCGATCGAGCGCGGCGAGCAGCCCTGGCCTGAGGTGATCGTGCTCGAACTGTCGAGCTTCCAGCTCGAGACCACCGCCAATCTGCGGCCCGACGCCGCGGTGGTCCTGAACCTGAGCGAGGATCATCTGGATCGGCACGGCACGATGCAGGCGTACGCCGCCGCGAAGGCCCGCATCTTCGAAGGCGCCGGGGTGCAGATCGTCAATCGCGATGATCCGCTGTCCAAGCGCATGGCGCGCGCCGGTACGCCGGTGTGGTCGTTCGGTCTGGGCATGCCGGGCGGTGACGGGGTCTGGGGCCTGATACGAAATGGCGGCGACTGGCTCGCGGAGGGGGCGCACAAGATCCTGCCGGTATCGGCGCTGCGCGTGGCCGGACTTCACAACGCGGGCAATGCGCTCGCCGCGCTCGCCCTGTGCCGGGCGATCGGCCTGCCGTATGAGCCGCTGGCCAACGCATTGGCCGCGTTCGATGGTCTCGCGCACCGCGTTCAACTGTGTGCGCAGATCGCCGGCCGGCAGTTCTACGACGACTCGAAGGGCACCAATGTCGGGGCCACGGTCGCGGCGCTCACCGGCATGCGCGATAAGGTCGTGTTGATCGCCGGTGGCGACGCCAAGGGCCAGGACTTCGCCCCCCTGGCCGCGGTCGCCGCCCGGCACGCGCGGGCGGTGGTCCTGATCGGTCGCGATCGCGACCGGATCGCCGCCGCGCTCGAGCCGACCGGCGTCCGGCTGATTCGCGCCACCGACATGGACGCCGCGGTGCGGCTCGCGTTCGATGCCTCCGAGCCCGGCGACGCGGTGCTGTTGTCGCCCGCCTGCGCGAGCTTCGACATGTTTCGCGACTACCGCCATCGAGCCGAAGCGTTCCGCGCCGCCGTCGCCCTGTTGCAGCAGCCAGAAGCATGCTCTACGCCGCGCTGAAGCGTCCGGCGCCGCGCATCGCGGCCATCGACGAATCCCTGCTCTGGGCCGGCGTGCTGCTGCTCGGACTCGGGCTGGTGATGGTCTACTCGGCCTCGATCGCGATCGCCGAGGCTGGCCGGCAGACCGGGTTCCATGCCCACTACTACCTGCTGCGCCACGGTGGCTTCCTGTTGCTGAGCCTGCTCACCGGCGCGATCGCGTTCCAGGTGCCTTTGCGACTGTGGCAGACGCTGGCACCGTGGCTGTTCATGGGCAGCGCAGCGCTGCTGGTGATCGTGCTCATTCCGGGCGTCGGCCGCGAAGTCAACGGCAGCCAGCGCTGGCTGCGGGTACCGGGGTTCGGCGTCCAGCCCTCGGAACTGGTGAAACTGTGCGCGGTGCTCTACGCCGCCGACTACACCGTGCGCAAGGCGGCGTTCATGGGCAGCCTGCGGCGCGGCTTCATGCCGATGCTGGCCGTGATGCTGTTCGTCGGCACGCTGCTGCTGCAGGAGCCGGATTTCGGCGCCTTCGCCGTGATCACGGCGATCGCGATGGGCATCCTGTTCCTGGGCGGCATGAACTGGCGGCTGTTCGCTGCGCTCATCGTGCTGCTGGTCGCCGGCTTCCTCCTGCTGATCTGGACCTCGCCCTACCGGCTGCAGCGCGTCACGGGTTTTCTCGATCCGTGGTCGGAGCCGTTCGGCAAGGGCTATCAGCTGTCGCATGCGCTGATCGCTTTCGGCCGCGGCGAATGGCTTGGCGTCGGGCTCGGGGCCAGTGTCGAGAAGCTTTTCTACCTGCCCGAAGCGCACACCGATTTCCTGCTCGCGGTGATCGCCGAGGAACTCGGGTTCGCCGGCGTCATCATGGTGCTCGCCCTGTTCACATGGCTGGTCGCGCGTGCGTTCGCGATCGGCGGCCGGGCGGCGAAGCTGGAGCGCTACTACTCGGCCCTGGTGGCGCAGGGGATCGGCCTGTGGATCGGCGCGCAGGCGCTGATCAACATCGGCGTCAACATGGGGGTGCTGCCCACCAAGGGGCTGACCTTGCCGCTGTTGTCGTTCGGTGGCAGCGGCCTGGTCGCCAATGTCGTGGCGCTGGCGATGCTGCTGCGGGTCGATGCCGAGAATCGGGAACTCATGCAGGGGAGAAGCGCATGAGCCACCGAGCAGGGGCCCCGCATCGCGGGGATGCGAGCACGGCGAATGCCTTCGGAGGCCGACGCGTGGTCGTCTGGCCTTCGACACTGATGCAAGGAGGCCGAAGCGCATGAGCCACCCGATGCATACGCGGGCCGAGGCGCGCACCATTCTCGTCATGGCTGGTGGTACCGGCGGACACGTGTTTCCGGCGCTGGCGGTGGCGGAGCATCTGCGCGCCCGCGGCTGGCGCGTGGTCTGGCTCGGATCGCGTCTGGGCATGGAAGCCGATCTGGTGCCGCGGCACGAATTCCCGATCCGGTTCATCCGGTTCGCCGGTCTGCGCGGCAAGGGCCTGCTGCGCAAGGCGCTGTTGCCGGTGAATCTGCTGATCGCCCTGTGGCAGTGCGCTTGCGTCATCTTCCAGGTCAGGCCCGACGTGGTGCTGGGCATGGGCGGCTACATTTCGTTTCCAGGCGGATTGATGGCGGCATTCCTGCGCCGGCCGCTGGTGCTGCATGAGCAGAACGCGGTGGCCGGTCTCGCCAACAAGGTCCTGGCGAAAATCGCCGATCGCCGGCTCGCGGGATTTCCCGATGCATTGCGCAAGGCAACCTGGACCGGCAATCCGGTGCGCGCGGAAATCGCGGCGCTGCCCGAACCGGCCGCGCGTTTCGCCGGGCGCATCGGCCGGCTGCGCCTGCTGGTCGTCGGTGGCAGTCTCGGTGCCCGCGCCCTCAACGATGTCGTGCCGCGCACCCTTGGGACATTTGCACCCGATGCGCGTCCGCGGGTGCGGCACCAGTCGGGCGCGAAGCAGATCGAGGCGCTGCAAGCGAACTATCGCGCGGCCGGCGTCGAGGCTGATTGCGTCGCCTTCATCGACGACATGGCGGCAGCGCTCGGCGACGCCGATTTCGTCATCTGCCGCGCCGGCGCCCTGACCGTGGCCGAGCTCGCCGCGGCCGGGGTCGCCTCGATCCTGGTCCCGTTTCCGTATGCGGTCGACGATCACCAGACCGCGAACGCGCGCTTTCTCGCCGATGCCGGCGCCGGGGTCCTGCTGCCGCAGACCGAACTCGACGTCCAGCGACTCGCCGACATGATCGGCGCCTTCACGCGCGAACATCTGCTGGACATGGCGAAGCGTGCGCGAGCGCTGGCGAAGCCGGCAGCGACCCGGGTCGTTGCCGACGCATGCATGGAGGCCGCAGCGGCATGAGGCACAAGGTCAAGCACGTTCACTTCGTGGGCATCGGTGGTGCCGGCATGAGCGGCATCGCCGAGGTTCTGCTCAACCTGGGTTACCAGGTGAGCGGGTCGGATCTGTCCGACGGGCCAGTGACGCAGCGCCTGCGACGGCTTGGCGCAACGGTCGGAATCGGGCACGACGCCGCGCACATGCAAGGCGCCGATGCGGTGGTGATCTCGGCCGCGGTGAAATCCGACAACGTCGAAGTCGCGGCGGCGCGGGCCCGTCGGGTTCCGGTGGTGCCCAGGGCGCTGATGCTGGCGGAACTGATGCGACTGCGGCAGGGCATCGCCGTTGCCGGCACCCACGGCAAGACCACGACCACGAGCCTGGTCGCGAGCGTGCTCGCCGAGGCCGGCATGGATCCCACGTTCGTGATCGGCGGCCGGCTCGAGGCAGCCGGCTCCCATGCGAAGCTCGGCGGTGGCGAGTTCATCGTGGTCGAAGCCGACGAATCCGACGCCTCGTTCCTGTACCTGCAGCCGGTGCTGGCGGTGGTCACCAACATCGACGCCGACCACATGGAGACTTACGGCCACGACTTCGCCCGGCTGCGGCAGGCATTCGTCGATTTCGTGCAGCGGCTGCCGTTCTATGGCATGGCGGTTCTGTGCGTCGACGACGCCAACGTGCGCAGCATCATCCCGTTCGTCACCAAACCGATCACCACCTACGGCCTGTCGGCGGATGCCCAGGTGCGCGCCGTCGACCTGGTGCACGACGACGGGCGCATGCGGTTCCGGGTTCAGCGCGCCGCCAACGGCACCCCGGCGCGCGAACTCGAGGTCGTGCTCAATTTTCCCGGTGTGCACAACGTGCTCAATGCGCTCGCCGCGATTGCCGTCGGCATGGAAGTCGGGGCGCCGGACGATGCGATCCTGCGCGCTCTGGCCGGCTTCAGCGGTGTGGGTCGTCGTTTCCAGCGCTATGGCAACATCGGCCTGCCCGGTGGTGGCGGTTTCGCGCTGATCGATGACTACGGGCACCACCCGGTCGAGATGGCCGCGACCCTGGCGGCGGCACGCGGCGCCTTTCCCGGTCGGCGGCTGATGCTGGTGTTCCAGCCGCATCGTTTCACCCGCACCCGCGACGTGTTCGAGGATTTCGTGAAAGTGCTGTCGACCGTCGACGCCCTCCTGCTGACCGAGGTCTACGCGGCTGGCGAAGCGCCGATCGTGGCGGCCGACAGCCGCTCGCTCGCTCGCGCGGTGCGGGTGCACGGTCGGGTCGAGCCGGTGTTCGTCGAGAACTGGAAAGACCTGCCGGCGGCGATTCTCGAGCAGGCACAGCCCGGCGATGTGGTGGTGACGATGGGGGCCGGCTCCATCGGTCAGGTGCCGCCGTTGCTGTGTGTGCCCGACCGCGTGGTGGCGGCATGATGCGCGCGGCTCAGTGGCACGCGGATGAAGTCCTCGCGGTTGCAGGCGTGGCGACGCGGAGGCGGCGCGCAGCCGGTGACGAATGAACATGACTGAGCTTCCGAACGTCGGCGTTCTGGTCCCACAGGGAGAACTGCGCCGGCACGAGCCGATGCGGCGACACACCAGCTGGCGCGCCGGTGGTCCGGTCGACCGTGCCTACCGCCCCTTGGATCTGGACGACCTGTGCGTCTTTCTCGCACACGCGCCGGCGCCGGAACCGATCTGGCTCGTCGGGCTCGGCAGCAACCTGCTGGTACGCGATGGCGGGATTCGCGGCACCATCGTCTTCACCCATGCGGCGCTGGATGCCATCGCGATCACCGACGACGGCCTGGTGTTCGCGGAAGCCGGTGTCGCGAGTCCGAAGGTCTCGCGGTTCGCCGCGACGCATCAGTTCGAGGGCGCGGAATTTCTTGCCGGGATCCCCGGCACGGTTGGCGGTGCGCTCGCGATGAACGCCGGGTGCTATGGCGCCGAAACCTGGGAACGGGTCGAAAAAGTGTTCACCGTCGATCGCGCGGGCAACACGCGCGTGCGCCTGCCTTCCGATTACGTCATCGGCTACCGCCATTGCGAACTCACCGTGGCTGCCGCCGCCTCCGGGCCTGGCGCGTCGACCGAGTGGTTCGCCGGGGCGTGGTTCCGTTTCCCGCGTGGCGACGGCGATGCCTCGCGGCGCCGGATTCGCGAGTTTCTCGCGCGCCGCATCGCCACCCAGCCGCTCGGTCAGCCCAACGCCGGATCGGTATTCCGCAATCCTCCCGGTGACCACGCCGCGCGCCTGATCCAGGACTGTGGACTCAAGGGCCACGGTGTCGGCGGTGCGATGGTGTCGCCGAAGCACGCGAACTTCATCGTGAACACCGGCACCGCCAGCGCGGCCGACATCGAGAACCTGATCCACGAGGTGCGCGCGACCGTCGAACGCGAACGCGGCGTGCTGCTCGAGACCGAGGTTCGAATCCTGGGAGACGCGTCATGACCGGCGGCGAATTCGGCAAGGTCGCCGTGTTGTTCGGCGGGCGCTCGGCCGAGCGGGAGATCTCCCTGCTCTCGGGCAATGCCGTGCTCGCCGCCCTGCGGCGCGAAGGTGTGGACGCCCATGCATTCGATCCGGCCGAGCGTGACATCTTCGCCCTTGCCGCCGGCGGTTTCGACCGGGTCTTCATCGCCCTGCATGGCCGCTATGGCGAAGACGGCACGGTGCAGGGCGCGCTCGAACTCATGGGCATCCCCTACACCGGCAGCGGTGTCATGGCGTCGGCGCTGTGCATGGACAAGGTGCGCACCAAGCTGGTGTGGGTCGGGAGCGGCTTGCCGACGCCGCGCTGGGAAGTCCTGGGCGCCGACAGCGACTGGTCGCGCATTGCCGCCACGCTGGGTCTGCCCTTGATCGTGAAACCGGTCCGGGAGGGATCGACGCTAGGTCTGACCAAGGTGACCGAGGCGGCGCAGTTGCCCGCGGCGTTCGCGCTCGCCGCCGGGTTCGATCCGTTCGTCCTCGCGGAGGAGTTCATCGCCGGCGAAGAGCTGACCGCTGCCTTCCTCGGCGACCAGGCGCTGCCGTTGATCCGCATCGAGGCACCGCAGGGCAACTACGACTACCAGAACAAGTATTTCAGCGACGACACGCGCTACCACTGCCCGAGCGGACTGCCCGACGCCGTGGAGACCGAGTTGCGCGCGATGGTCATGCGCGCCGCCGCGGCACTGGGCTGTGAGGGTTGGGGCCGCGCCGATCTGATCCGCCGTGCCGATGGCTCGGTCTCGCTGCTGGAGATGAACACCTCGCCCGGCATGACCGGGCACAGTCTGGTGCCGATGGCCGCGAAGGTGGCCGGCATCGGTTTCGAGGCACTCGTGTCGCGCATCCTGGAGCTGGCGCATGTGGGATAGGCCGGCGGCGCTGCGCTCGCTCGCCAATACCTTGTTCACGCTCGCTGCGGCCGGCCTGGCGGCGATCGCCGTTCTCCTGGTCATCCACCTGCCGGTGTTTCCGGTGCGCGAGGTGCTGGTGGTCGGCGATGTGTCGCACGTGACCCGCAACCAGATCGAAGCGGTGGTGCGTGGGGAGTTGCGCGGCAATTTCTTCACCATCGAACTCGAAAGCTCGCGCGCGGCATTCGAGAAGCTGCCCTGGGTGCGCCGCGTGAACGTTCGTCGCCAATGGCCGGGACGGCTCGAAGTCACGTTCGAGGAACACGCGGCGCTGGGGCGCTGGGGCGAGGACGGACTGGTGAATACCTATGGCGAACTGTTCATGGCCGCAAGCGACGAGGCGCTGCCGTTGCTCAGCGGCCCGCCAGATAGCACGCATGAAGTCACCGATCATTTTCTCGGATTCCGCCAGGCACTCGAGCCGACCGGCCGCGGCGTCGCGGAAGTCGCGCTCTCGGCCCGTCGCGCCTGGCGCGTGCGCCTGGATGATGGCACCACGCTCGAACTCGGCCGCGAACTGGTCGCGCCGCGGCTGGCGCGATTCGTCGCCAACTGGGGCGCGTTCGCCGCGGTGCCGCGGCACGCGGCGACAGTGGTGGATCTGCGCTATCCCAACGGCTTCGCGGTGCGCGGACGCGACGCGCGAGCCGCGAACGACAACAAGGTTTGACAAGGAGACACGTGCATGGACCTCGCAGAACAAAAACGCATGACGCTCGGGACCAAAGGGAAGGATGCCAAGAACCTGATCGTCGGCCTCGATATCGGTACCTCGAAGATCGTCGCCATCGTCGCCGAGGTGAAGCCGGAGTCCGGCACCTTCGAGGTCATCGCCACCGCGCAGCAGCCGTCGCGCGGCATGAAGAAGGGCGTGGTGGTCAACATCGAATCCACGGTCAACGCGATCCAGCGCACGCTCGAGGAAGCCGAGCTGCTGGCCAACTGCAAGATCCGCGAGGTGTACACCGGGATCGCCGGCAGTCACATCAAGAGCTTCAATTCGCACGGCATGCATGCGATCAAGGATCGCGAGGTGTCGCAGCAGGACGTCGATCGGGTGATCGAAACCGCCAAGGCGGTCAATATCCCGACCGATCAACAGATCCTGCACGTGCTCAACCAGGAGTTCGTGATCGACGGGCAAGAGGACGTGCGCGAACCGATCGGCATGAGCGGCGTGCGCCTCGAGGTGAAGGTGCATATCGTGACCGGCGCGGTGTCCGCGGCGCAGAACATCCTCAAGTGCGTGCGCCGCTGCGGCCTCGAGGTGCGTGACCTGATCCTGCAGCCGCTCGCCTCCGCCATGGCGGTGTTGAGCGACGACGAGAAGGATCTCGGCGTGGTGCTGGTGGACATCGGCGGTGGCACCACCGACATCGCCGTTTTTACCGAAGGCGCCATCCGGCACACGGCCGTAATTCCGATCGCGGGTGACCAGATCACCAACGACATCGCCATGGCGTTGCGCACGCCGACCAAGGATGCCGAGGAAATCAAGCGCCTGCACGGCTGCGCCCTGCGGCAACTCGCCAACCCGGCCGAGATGATCGAGGTTCCGGGCGTGGGTGAGCGCGGCACCCGCCAGATGTCGCGCCAGACCCTGGCCGAGGTCATCGAGCCGCGCGTCGAGGAACTGTACTCGCTGGTGCAGGCGGAACTGCGGCGCAGCGGCTACGAAGACCTGCTGTCGTCGGGCGTGGTCATCACCGGCGGCAGCGCCGGCATGCAGGGCATGGTCGAACTCGGTGAGGAGGTGTTCCACATGCCGGTTCGCCTGGGCCTGCCGCATTACGTCGGACCGCTGTCGCAGATGGTGCTCAGTCCGCGCTACGCCACCGGCATCGGTTTGCTCATGGCGGCGCACGAACAGCAGCGCCGCCGCGACGCAGTCAAGCTTTCCACCGGCAACATCCAGCACGTCCTGCAGCGCATGAAGCAGTGGTTCCAGGTGAATTTCTGAGCAACGAGGTTTTGGGGTCGTCACAACATAAAGGAGAGTCGCACATGTTCGAGATCGTGGATTCGGGACCGCAGGAAGCGGTCATCAAGGTGATCGGTGTCGGTGGCTGCGGCGGCAACGCGGTGGACCACATGCTCGATCGTGGGGTCGAGGGCGTCGAGTTCATCTGCATCAACACCGACGCGCAGGCGCTCAAGCGCAACCGCTCCCCGCGGCTGCTGCAACTGGGCACGAGCGTCACCAAGGGACTGGGCGCCGGCGCCAATCCCGAAGTCGGTCGCCAGGCCGCGCTCGAAGACCGCGAGCGCATCGTCGAGTTGATCGAAGGCGCGGACATGTTGTTCCTGACCGCGGGCATGGGTGGCGGCACCGGCACCGGTGCGGCGCCGGTCGTGGCCGAGGTTGCTCGCGAGCTGGGCATCCTGACCGTGGCCGTCGTGACCAAGCCGTTTCTCTTTGAAGGCAAGCGCCAGAAGATCGCGCAGCAAGGCCTCGAGGAACTCGCTCGCCACGTCGATTCACTGATCGTGATTCCGAACGAGAAGCTGATGGCGGTGCTGGGTGAGGACATCTCGATGCTCGATGCGTTCAAGGCCGCCAACGGGGTGCTGCATGGCGCGGTCGCGGGCATAGCCGAAGTCATCAAGTGTCCGGGGCTGGTCAATGTCGACTTCGCCGACGTACGCACGGTGATGTCCGAGATGGGCATGGCGATGATGGGATCGGCCATGGCATCGGGCCCGCGCCGCGCCGTCGAAGCCGCGGAGCAGGCGGTCGCGAGTCCGTTGCTCGAGGACGTGAACCTGGCCGGTGCGCGCGGCGTTCTGGTCAACATCACCGCGTCGATGAGTCTCAAGATGAAGGAAGTCCACGAGGTGATGAACACGATCAAGGGCTTCACCGCCGAAGATGCGACCGTGATCGTCGGAACCGTCATCGACGAGGGTTTGGGCGACGCGCTACGGGTGACCATGGTCGCCACCGGCCTCGGCAATCCGGTCGGACGCCAACAGGCGCGTCCGCTCACGATGGTCAAGACCGGCACCGATGCCACACCGGTGCCGACCCTCGAACCCGATTACGGCGCGCTCGACGCCCCGGCCGTCATCCGGCGCCGCAATCGCGACGCCACGGTCGAAGCGATGAAGCAGTCCGGCGTGGAGATGCTCGACATCCCGGCATTCCTGCGCAAACAGGCTGACTAGTTGGTGGTCCACCCCCAGGCTGCGCTGCGCTCCGCCTTCCCCCTCAAGGGGGCGCAGCGTGCTCGGGAGTGAGGCCGGACACGGACAGTCCCTGCGGACTGTCTGTGCCTGCCGAACGACCGCGGCCTCCGGACGCTGGCACCCTGTGGGCGCTGCCCCTTCGTTCGTCAGGGGCACGCTGAATTGGCGCTGAGCGCCAGGGTGCGCGGCATTCAGAAGCCGGCTAGCACTGTCGCCGATCGGAGACGGTTGGCAAGGTGCGCCGGCTGGCTGGGGCTTGGGCGCGCGTGATACGCTCAGCAGATATGTTGCATTGCGATTACAAACACGGCGGATCGACTCCCGAATG
>JANMWG010000033.1:0-2349 GCA_031393885.1 Betaproteobacteria bacterium
TTCAAGCGAGCACCAACTCGACCTGCCGGCCCAGAGCAGACAACGCGGCTTCGATGCGCGGCAATTTGGTCGGGTGGCGCGGATCGAGCATGCGCCGCGCCTCTTTGTCATCCAGCTTCATCAGCCGCGCCAGTTCGGAAATGCCGATGCCAGCCTCGCGCACCGCCAGATACACCGCGGCCTCGAGCGCCATCGACGTCGGCACGCTTACGGCGCGCTCGTTGCGCTCGAGCGCCGACGGTTCCGGAATGTCTCGCCGGTCGTCGATTCGGGCAGCAATCGCTTCTTCGAGGCAGTCCGCGGCTTCGGTCAATGCATCCTGGATCGACTCGCCTTGCGTGATCGCTTCCGGCAGGTCGCGACAGGTCACGATGTAGCCGCCATCGTCCTTGTCGGGCGTCAGCTTCATTGGATAGGTAAATCGCCTCATAGATCGTCGCTCCTGATGCCGAGTTGCTTGCACATGCTGGATGGAGTTCGTGCTATGTTTTGCACTACAGATCCATCCCTGCGCCGCGGCGCCGCAACCACTCCTTGCGTTCGCGGAAGTTCGGCATGACCTTGTCAACCTCGTTCCAGAAGTTGTCGGTGTGGTCCCGGTGGTGCCCGTGGCACAGCTCATGGACGACGATGTAGTCGATGATCTTCGCCGGAGCCATCATGCACTTCCAGTGGAAGTGCAGGCCACCGCCGCTCAGGCTGCTGGCCCAGCGGTAGCCCAGTTCCTTGACCTGCACCGACCCAGGCTTTACGCCCGCCTTCGGCGCGAAGTACTGAACCCTCTGTCCCAGGCGCGTTCGGCCGCGCGCAACGTAAAAGTCTTTGAATGCGTCCTGGGCGGCCAATGATCCACCGGCGTCGACGATGCCGCGCGACAGCCGGAATCGTCCATCCTTCAGCTTCACTGGCTCGTCATGTTCAGGGACAAGCAACAGCCGGTAAGCTCTGCCCAGGTAGAGAAAGCTTTCGCCGTTGACCCATTCCCGCACCACGCGGGTGGAATTCAGGTCGCGCCACTCGGCCAGGTTGCGATAGATCCATAGGCGGCGGCTGAGCACCGTCGCGTCCACCTGCTCAGGCGACAAGCGAGCGGGCGGGCGCACCGAGATACGGCCGTCGCGCTCGATGACGATGTCGGTAGTGTGCCGGGCCGTACCGGGCAGCAGCTGATACTCGATATCGTTGACGCGGCGAGTCTGCATGTCAGGCCTCACCCGCGCCCCCCCGCCTTCAGCAATTCGTCATGCCGGTTCTTGGCCGGCTTCATTACCTCCACGGCTACGCGTTCCCGTTGCGGCATCAAGGCATCGAGCTTGGCGCGACCGATCGCCGTCTTGATCTCGCCCCGCAAATGCTTCTGCTTGTCGGGGCTCTGCCAGAAGTCGATGCTGCCGATGGGCACCTGCAGTAACTCGATGATCCATTCCAGCAGCGTCTTGAAGGCCGGCGCGTCGACTGGCGGCACGCCGCTGGCGCCATAGGCCACCGTGGCAAGGTGTTCGTAAAAGGTGCTGGCCTCGCGGCCCAGACCTTCCACCCCTTGGCGGCGACCGGCCACGGCTTCGGTTCGCAGCTCTGCCAGCTTCTCCACAAGAAGGTCCCACTCGTCGTGGTGCCGCTCGATCAGCGCATCCACCTTCTCGGAAAGCTTCCTGTAGAAGGCGGTATCCTCGTCGTGGTGCACGGTGCAATGCTTGCGGATGGCGTGCTCCATCTTGCTGGCCTTGGCTTCGTCGTTGCCGCCCGCGTGTTGCTCCAGGCGTCGCAGGAAATCTTCTGCCAGCAGTTCCACCGGCGGCACCTTCGGGTTGATGCCCAGGCTGATCAGGTGCTCGTTGATCAGTGCCTTCACCTTCTCGCCCGCATCGTCCAACTGCAGGCTGGCGTCCTTGTACCGCTCCTCTGCCACTTGCAGGATGTAGCCGAAACGCTTGGCCGGTACGCGGTAAGGGATCGTTCCGAAACAAGTTGATGACTTCACGCCGGCTTGATCGAGTAGTTCCACTCACCGTGGAACGCGTCGGCGTCGATGTTGATGGTGGCGAAATCGGCATCGCTGATGACCAAGCCTTGGGGGTAGGCGTTGTTGTCGATCTCGGCGCGCACCTTCAACCCGCTGCGCGTCTTGGTGTTGGCGATGAGCTGGACGATCACTTCATGGCTGATCAGCGGCCGGCCGCGCCAGTTCATGGTGATGAAGGAGAACAACCGGTGCTCGATCTTGTTCCACTTGCTGGTCCCGGGCGGGAAGTGGCGCACGCAAATGCGCAGTCCCGTCTCCTGTGCCAGGCGGCTGAGCTCGAGCTTCCACAACCGCACCCGGTAGCCGTTGCTGCCCCTGCCATCGGC
>JANMWG010000081.1:0-3891 GCA_031393885.1 Betaproteobacteria bacterium
CTCGATCTTCGCGTGATGATCGCCCCCCTGCGCGTTTGCCCGGGCGTGGCCCGAGCCCGCCGCGCGCGCGCGGCGGCCGAACAGCGCCTCGAAGAAATCGCTGTGATCGTCGCCGCCGCCGTTACGCCCGCTATACTCGAAGCCCTGGTCCCAGTTCGGTGGCGGTTCGAAGTCCTGGCCCCCTTTCCACTTGCTGCCCATCTGGTCGTAGGCGGCGCGCTTCTCCGGGTCTTTCAGGACTTCGTAAGCTTCGCCCACTTCCTTGAAACGGGCCTCGGCGTCGGACTCCTTGCTCACGTCCGGGTGGTACTTGCGGGCGAGCTTGCGGTAAGCGCGCTTGATCTCGTCCTGAGTCGCGGTGCGCTCGATGCCGAAGACTTCGTAGTAGTCCTTGAACTTCATGGTCAGGGCACTCGGACCGGGGTCATTGCAGATTCGGTGGTCGTTGCCACCATGCGCAAGCGTACATCGGATCGCGCGCAGTTCCTCGCCGGGTTGTCACAATGCGATGCCAAGCTAACAGACCTGTGCTCGCAATGAGCGGAACGCACTGTCTGTGCCGCACGCGCGGCACGCTGCCGACGCCGCCGCATCCGACGGCGCCGGGTCCGGCACACCCCCACGGCAAGGAGATTACCCGGACATGCTGCCCGCCGATCGCCAGCAGAGCGCCGCCGAGGAAATCGCCAACTGCATCAGCCACGGTATCGCGTTGCTGGTTGTGGTCGCGTGGCTGCCGACGCTTGTGCACGTGACGTCCGGACCCACCGGGTCGACGCTCGGCACCATGGCGGTCGGTGTGTTCGCCGTCGCGACCGTGTTGCTGTTCCTGTCGTCCGCCCTGTTCCACGGATTGCCACCCGGCCCCGGCAAGCAGTTCTTCGACCAGATCGATCACGCGGTCATCTACGTCTTCATCGCAGCCAGCTATACGCCGTTCGCGGTGACGCCGATCGACGCTGGCGGCGGTTGGGTCACATTGGGGTTGGTATGGACACTGGCCTTGCTCGGGGTCGTGATCACGATGCTCGATCTGGTCACGCATCCGCTCTGGTCGACCGGTCTCTACGTCGGGATGGGATGGCTGGTGCTGCTGGCGGCCATGCCCTGGATCGAACAGGCGCCGGTCTTCGGTGTCTGGCTGCTGCTCACCGGGTGTCTGATCTACACGCTCGGGGCAGCGCTATTCCTGCTCAGTGCCCGGGTGCGTTTCGCCCACCTGGCGTGGCACCTGTGCGTGATGGCGGGGAGTGGGCTGCACTGCGCCGCCATGCTGCAGCCGCTATAGCACCAGACAAACAAAACCCCTGGGCAGGTTTCGCTGCGCAGGGGTGGTCCAACTTGCCGGGCCGACAAGGAAGCACCGCAACGGACAGCGCCCGATGCGGTGCCTGGCCGAGACTCAGGCGGTGGTGCGTGCCTTCCTGCGGCGAGCCATCAGCCCGATCATGCCGATGCCGGCGGCCAGGAACACATAGGTTTCCGGTTCAGGCACGACCTTGATGTTGTCGACGTTGAACGAGCCCGTGGTGCTGAGGGCGACGTCGATGAACAGGGTGTCGATCTTGGCCGACGAGTTGCCGAGAATCCTGGTGAAGACCAGGGAGCCGGCGAGATTGTCGACGATGTCGAACTGCTGGACTCCCCCGAGTAAGCCGCTGATTTCGTAGCCGCCCGCGAACGTCATGTTCATGTCGAGCGACTCGAAAGAGAACGGGCCGGGAGCGGTCACCACGAGGCGGCCGAACGGGGTGGCGAAGAAGTCGGCGACGAACACGCTCGGGTCCGGGTTGCCGAACGAATGCCCTTCCAGCCAGTTGCCGACAACATTGGTTACGGTGTAGCCGCTCTCGGTATAGGACGTCAATGGGTCGCCGGTAACGCCCGGCAAACCGTCGAAGGTGATGGTGGTGGCGGAGGCGGTCGCCGAAGCGAGCGCCAGCACAGCCGAGGCGATGAGCGTCGCCGCGACTTGTCGTGTGGGTAGTTTGAGCTTCAAGGCGGTTCTCCAATCAGGGTTAGTCATGGTTGTGACCATACACATCTCCTAGGGCGTCAGGCCGAGATCAGGCCCGCGCTCTTCTTATAGCTGCTGCAGGCTGCAAACGGGAGGAAACGAACATGCTGTTTCCATAATCGCAGCTGACGCAAAGCATACAACAAGACCTCTTGTGTGTGAGTTTTTTGAGCGACCTTGAATGAATTTATCCGGACCGGAACACGTTCCTGGCCCTCGCTGGTGATTGGCTACGAGCGCCGTTGGGTGGAGCCCGAATCTTGCCGTGCCGCAGCAATGCATCGGGTGGTCACGGTGCCATGCGGCACAGGCTCAGGCTTCGCCATGGAATGGCCTGGAACTGAAGCCTTCGGTTTGCAGCGCAGCATGTCGCGTCGAGCGATTCTCCGACACGCAAGGCTCCTGCAAGGCGTGACGATAATTCTCCATTTATGACCGTTTTAGACGCCCGCTATCCCGCTTCATCCACACCAAAGGCCACGATCATGACCCTGCTCCCCCTCTTCCTTGGCGTCAGCCTCGCCGCCGCCCTCACCGGGTAGGCCAGCGCCATCCCTTTCACCGACTTGTTCAACACCGGCGTCGATGCATCCGACGTTGGCGGCGGGATGGCCCCAAACGCCGCAACTGCCTCGACCGTTGCGGCGTTTTTTTCAGGCAGTGCAAAATGCAGTGAGCCAAAGGAGTCTCTTGAATCTCGAACGTCTATTCGGCCCGGTAAATCGGGCGCTGCATGCGCTCTCGCGAGCACAGGTCTTCGGCGTTGCGCTCCTCGCGATCGGCATCATCGGCATTCCGGACTACCTGGTCGGCTTCGAGATCTCGCTCTCGGTCTTCTACCTGGTCCCGGTGGGCATCGCGACCTGGTATGCCGGGCGCAACGCCGGCCTCACGATCGCGGCGCTCTCGATGCTCTCGGCCCTCGGCGCCGACATAGGGGCAGGCCATCACGCCACTCGCCCGGGGCTCATGGCCTGGAACGGCGTTCTGCACCTGGGGTTCATGCTGGTTGTCGCGTATCTCCTGGACACCCTGCGGGCCCACGTCGAGATCGAGCAGGAACTCGCCCGTTCGGACCCGTTGACCGGCATCTTCAACCGGCGGGCGTTTCTCGAGCAGCTCCAGTGTCGTCTCGATCTCGCGGCGCGTGATGGCCAGCCGATCACCTTGGCCTACATCGACCTGGACGACTTCAAGCGCATCAACGACCGCAGCGGTCACGAGGGCGGCGACCGGGTATTGCGGCTGGTGGCGGGCACCGTCGCCGCATCGATCCGCCGCACCGATATCGTGGCCCGCCTCGGTGGCGACGAATTTGCCCTGCTGATCACGGGTGCCGATCCGACTGGCGCGGAGAGTCTGGTCGACAAAGTCCTCGTGGCGCTGCGGCGGGTGTTCGACGGCGAGCGCGACGCCGTCACCTGCAGCATCGGTTGCGTGACGTTTCCGGTCGCGCCGCGCGATGCCGACAGCGCGATCAGGGCGGCTGACGCCCTGATGTACCGGGTCAAGAACCACGGCAAGAACGCGGTGATGTTCGAGGTTTTCCCCGGTGACGCATCCCGCGATCTCGCAAACGGCGTGCAACCTTAAGGAGGAAGGCGCAGCGTTGTCGAACGAAGGGCTGCTGCGAAGCGGAGAGACGGCGTCCACGGGGTTTCCCGAGGAACGCCGTGCCCCCTCAGAGGGAGCGCAGCGCGCCTGGGGGCGGGCCACCCTCTCAATTCTTGGTGCCGAACACCCGGTCGCCCGCATCGCCGAGTCCCGGCACGATGTAGGCGTTCTCATCCAGGCGCTCGTCCAGAGCCGCCACGTACATCGTGACTTCCGGGTGATGCTCCTGGAACACCGTCACGCCTTCGGGCGAGGCCACC
>JANMWG010000146.1:0-13383 GCA_031393885.1 Betaproteobacteria bacterium
GCGACACCCGATGCTCGGGCCCCAGCACCTGGCCGCTGCGCATCACCCGGTTGACGGTGGCGTCGAGCACGCGCATCGAGTCGGGCTTGGCAACGGGCGCGTCGTGATGCGACGTGAAGATCATGCCGCGCTCGAGCGCCCACCCGGTGGGTGCGAGGTTGGCCGCACGCTCGGGACCGAACACCGTGTCGCGATTACTGCGGCGATGTACTGGTCCATGGCGGCATCGCCGCTGACGTGGGCGAGAATCTGCCAGCCATGGGCGAACGCCTGATCCACGTAAGCGTTGGCCTGCTCATCGGTCATGGCCGGGTAGCCGAGGTAGTCGTCGTTCTGACCGGCGGGCACCTTGAAATACGGCTTGGTCAACCAGGCCGTCCGGCCCTGCGGCGAGCCGTCGAGATTGAGCTTGGCGCCGCCGATGCGCAGATGGTTGGTGTAGCGGCGCGAGTACAGCGGCGCCTTGACCTGGCTGCCCGGCTTGCGCCGGATCACGCCGCCCTCCGGGTCCTTGCTGGCAGCGGTGATGCCCGCGACCTCCAACCCTTTGCTGTTCATCACTGCCAGGTGACCCGACTGGTGCACGATCACGACCGGCAGTGTGGTGGAGACTTTGTCCAGCTCGTCACGCGTCGGATGCCGCTGCTCCGCGAGCTGCGAGTCGTCGTAGCCGAACCCGATGATCCAGCCGACCTTGTTCGTGGCGGTCTGGTTTTTTGCGGCCCAGTCGCCAAGCAGGCGCTGCAACGATGCAATGTCGGCGCCCTCGCCATCCGGCGGCGGCAACAGGTTGGCGGACAGCGCCTGGATGCCGGCGCCGAACCCATGGCCATGGGCATCGATGAGCCCCGGGATCATCGTCATGCCGTGCAGGTCGATGACCCTGGTCTTCGGGCCGCGCAGCTTCATCACCTGGTCGCGATAGCCGACGGCCGCGATACGTCCACCCCTGACCGCCACAGCTTCCGCGTCGGGCTGAAGTTCGTTGACGGTGACGATATCGCCGCCGGTGTAGATGGTGTCCGCCATCGGCGGCGCGGCATGACTTGCGGGGCACGCCAGCAAAGCCATCAAGGCGATCGAGACAACGGGCGACAGCGCGTGGCGTGTGTGCACGGGGAAGTCCTGGATTCGACGCTCGGATGCGATCCGGGGGCTGGCGTCAGCCTTTCGAGTCGGGCGGAATGGCCGGCGGCGCGAACCACTGGTCTTTCGGCACCACCTTGGGAATTGTCGAGTCTTCATAGTACGGCGGCGACATGATCTGTACGCCGTACTCGTTGAACACGTCCTGGATGTTGGCGTGCAGCGCGCTCAGCACCAGCGCGCGCGGGCGCGGTTCGCTCGGGATCGCCTGGCACACCAGCCGGTATTCCGGATAGAAATCCGACAGCGCCGTCTGGAATACCTGCGGCGCCGGCGTGGCCAGCACCCCGGGCGTGCGCAACGCCGCCTCGACCAGCAGCGCATGCACCTGGCGCCAGGGGGTGTCGTAGCCGATGGTCACCGTGGTGTCGAGCACGAAGCCCGGCCCCTTTACCGCGCGCGAATAGTTCTTCGTGACCGAACCGATCACCAGCGAGTTCGACAAGGTGATCTCTTCGCCCAGACCGGTGTGGATGCGCGTGGCGAACACGCTGTCGAGCATCCGCCCCACGAAGCGGGCGAGCAGGAAGATCACGATCGCGGTGACGATGCCGGGCACGGCATCGAGGATGCTGCCGCCGATGCCACCGGCGATCCCGAGCAGGAACCCGGTCGGCACCACAGGCCCCCCCGAGGATGCTGCGCCCCCTGGGGGGAAGCCGCAGCGCAGGCTGGGGGTGGGCGTCACCTCAGGCGCTCGCCCCAGAGCCGCGTATACGGAAACTGCCCCAAGACCAGGCTTAATCAGCGGCGCGCGAAACGTGACGATGTCCCGGTTGAACACCGTCAGCACGGCATCGCCGGCGGGGGGCTCGGCTGCCGTTCCGCCGGGCCTGCCACGGCACCCGTGGATATGAGCAACGCGGCAATCGCCGCCGCACATCCAGCCAGCACCCGCCTCGGATCGAGGCGGCGCGGCACAGCGAAGCAGGAAGATCGGATCATCGGGGTCCTCGAATCAGAACTCGGTGTGCAACCGCACCGAGGCGACATCGACCGGGCCGCGGTCGGCGTTGTAGGCCGGGTTCAGGATGTGCTGCCAGTCCAGCGTAACCCAGGCGGCCTTCGCCAGTCTGGCGTTGTAGAACACCTCGAGTATCGCCTCAGGGCGGTAGTTCAGCCGGCCATCACCGATGAAGAATCCGAAACCGCCAGCGGCGAGATAGTTGCGCCGCACCTGCGACAGGCCGTTGCGGGCGACCGCGATGCCCACATTGTCCTGGCCGCGTTTCCAGGCGGAACCCTTGATCAGCACACCGCCGGACAGCGAGCGGTCGATCTCGGTGAACGCATAGGTCTCGGTGCGACCGTCGGCCCAACTGGCGCGCGCGAACAGGCCGATATCGGAAGACACCGCCTGCTCGACATTGAGGCCGAAGCCGTGCTTGGATTGCTCGCCAGTGCGAACGGCGTTGATGTCGGGCGTGCCACCGGTCTGCGCCGCGAGGTCGAGCGCATCCTGGAAGCGCGACATCTTCGCCCGGTTGCGGAAGAGGAGCACGCGGAGCTTGCCGGGTTGATCACCGATGGCGTGGGCGTGCTCCAACTCGATCTGGTCGCCGTAGTGCTGAAAGATGTCGCGATCGAGCTGTTGCTGGTTCGGCTGCCGTGGCTGGATGAAGCGGCCAGCTCGCACCGCCCACGCGTCGCGATACCACTCCAGCGCAACGCCCCAGGAATAGCCGCGCGCATCGGCCGCGAAGTCGTAGGCCCCATGGGTGAACAACGACCAGTTGAGGAACTGGGTGCGCGGGTCGTGGTTGTAGGCGTTGTCGTCGAAGATGTCGATCACCGACAGGTTGCCGGCGGTCAGCACCCAGCGCCGCTGGTCCACCACGCCGGCCAACTGGTTGGCGTCGGATTCGACGACCTGCTGCTCGCCGCCCATGCCCCAGGTCTGACGCAGGAACAGACGCGCGCGATACAGCTTGAGCGTGGGGCCGGCGGTGCGGGCAATCTCGCCATTGGTGAAACCGCCCAGACCGGTGAGACCGGATAGCGGGACGCCCTGCGCCGCTTCGGGATTGACATACAGCTGGCCCCCCTTCCACGGACGAAAGCCCAGCGCAGCCGTGGCGGTGAAGGAATAGCTGTCTTCGTCGTCTACCGTGAGACTGTTGCGCCCCGAGTAGGCGGCCGAGAACGGACGCTTGCCCTGCCAGACGTAAGTCGCCTGGAACTTCGCGTTCCAGCTTTCGGGTTCGGGGGTTTGCGCGCGGACCAAAGCAGGCAGCAACGCCACGATAAGCGCCGCAACGCCCGACGCTGTAACTCTGAGCATCACTGATCCAAGGAAGTTTACGAACAGGAAATGGTGCTCAGCCTGCCGCCGCCATGCCCTCGAAGAAATCGACGACGCCGGTCTCGAGTGAGTACTCGGCGCCGACGACAACGAGGCCTTCTTTCTGGATCAGTTGCTCCAGCACGTCCGAGCCGTGTCGCAACTGGCTCGCGGAGACGCGGACGTTGGCCCGCACCGCGTCCCGCACCAGCGCGTCGGGGTCGTGCCGCAGTTCGGTCGCGAGCAAGGCTTCGACCGACGGTCGCACCCGGTCGACGATCGAACGCAGGTTGCGCGACTGGGTTTCGGTGGGGCGCTGGAGTTCCTCGAGCGTGGCCAGGACCGCGCCGCAACGCGAATGGCCGAGCACGACAACCAGCCGCACCCCATAGCGCTCCGCGGCGAACTCGACGCTGCCGATCTGGGACGGCGCGACGATATTGCCGGCAACACGGATCACGAACAGGTCGCCCAGGCCCTGGTCGAACACGATCTCCGCCGGCACCCGCGAATCCGAGCAGCCGAGAATGATCGCGAACGGTTCCTGCCCCGCCGCCACCTCGTTGCGGCGCGCATGACTAGCGAGCGCGCCGCCATTGCGAACGTCGGATACGAAACGCCGGTTGCCCTCTTGCAGGCGCGCAAGTCCTTCTCGTGCTGGGATCATCGATGGGTCATGGTGGATTGACCATCGAGTGTGCCATGAGCGGCGGCCCGGCGTGAATCCATGCCGCGTCCCCATTGCCCGCGTCCCTATTGCCTGCGTCCCTATTGCCTGCGACCGCAGGATTCAAGCGGCGAATGCCGGTTTGCGACCGAACCACGGCCGCGCCGCCTCGATCTGGGCACCGAGCCGGAACAGCGTGGCCTCATCGCCGTAGCGCCCCACCAGTTGCACGGCGAGCGGCAGTCCGCCCGTGCTCTGCGCGATCGGCAGCATCAGTGCCGGCTGACCGGTGAGGTTGAACCACACGGTGAAGGGCGAGAAGGTGAACACGCGCCGCCAATACTCGTCGAAGTCGTCCAGCATCATGTCGATCCAACCGAGCTTCACCGCCGGTGACGCCAGCCCCGGCGTGAGCAACACGTCCCACTCAGCGTGGAACGCCGCCATCTGGCGGCCCAGGCGATGTGCCGTCTGCGTCGCCCGAACGTAGTCGGCAGCCGTGATCTTCTCGCCGACTTTCGCGGTGAGCCAGGTGATGCGTTCGACCTCGTCTTCGCGCGGTGGGCGCCCTGCCGTCGGATGGTTCGCGAGATTCACGACGGTGTTCGCGGCGACGAGCGTGAGGAAAGTCGGCACGATGCTGGCGCCGTCGATGACCGGATCACGCTCTTCGACCTGATGTCCCATGTCGACGCAGAGCTGAACCGTTGCCGCGAGCGTGCGCAGGCATTCCGCATCCACCGGAGCCCCATTCGGCGTGGCGGCGGTCCAGGCGATGCGCAGGCGCTGTGGCGGTGCGCGGGTCTCTTCCAGATACGAACGTGCGGGTGGGGACGCCGAGTACGGATCGCCGGGGCCGGGACCACAAGTCGCATCGAGCAGCGCCGCGCTGTCGCGGACCGACAGACTGACCGCGTGCTCGGTCGACACGCCACCCAGGCCTTCACCGGCGAAGGGCGCGAAGGTGTTGCGGTTGCGGGTGGGCTTCAGACCGACCAGCCCGCAGCAGGCTGCCGGCGCACGGATCGACCCGAAGCCGTCGGACGCATGCGCGATGGGGAGCATGCGCGCGGCCACCGCCGCCGCTGCGCCGCCGCTCGACCCGCCCGAGATGCGGGTGACGTCCCAGGGATTGCGGGTCGGGCCATGCAACTGCGGCTCGCAGGTGAGCGACAGTCCGAGTTCGCAGGTGTTGGTGCGCCCGAAGATCACCAGCCCTGCCCGCTTCAGCCGCTTCACATGCTCGCTGTCGGTGTCGGCCGGCGGCGTGTGGGCGAAGAAGCGCGAGCCGCGCGTCATGCGCACCCCGGCAACCGGAGAGGTGAGGTCCTTCATCAGGAACGGCACGCCGCGGAACGGCCCGTCAGGCAGACCATCGGCAATCATCTTCCGGCCGAAATCGTAGAGCTTCATGGTCACGGCATTGATCGCCGGATTGCGCGCCTCGACCCGTTCGATGGCGGCCTCGAGCAATTCGGCCGGCGTGACCTCCTTGTTGCGGACCAGCGCGGCCAGGCCCAGCGCGTCGTGGTTCTCGTACTCGGCGAATTCGCCCATGGTGTTTCCTCCCGGGTGCAATTGTGCCATCGGGATCCCGCGCCAACCATGCCACGGCGAGACCGGGACGCACCGAGGTTGGGTGCGTATGTCGGGTGCGTATGTCGGGTGCGATGTCAGGTGCGTATTGACAAGGCAAGGAGGCCAGTTCAGCCTTACCGCACTTTACCCACACACGTCGACCGGGAGCCTCCATGGCAGCAACCAACGCTCATTTGCAGGGATGGAAACAACGCGCCGCGGCGCCTGTCCTGGCGGTACTCGCACTGGTTGGCGTAGCCGGGCTTGCGATTGCGCCAACACACGCGCTCGCGCAGATCGCCAAGAACGAGGCGGCGGCAAGCCCCTGGGGGCCCACCGACGAAATCGGCACGCTGAACATGATGACCGATGCCACCCGGCTCGACGTCCTGCGGCAGGTTGCCGGCGGCAAGGTCTACGACCTGGGCGTGGATCTGTTCATCGGCATGCCGATCTGCTGCGGCCCCTTCGGCGACCCCAGCTTCCAGATCTTCATGACGCACATTCCGGCCCGCGGCGACGGCAAGGAAGTGCTGTCCTACTCCGGTGATGCCGTGTCGATGTACACGCACACCGGCACCCACCTCGATGCCCTGAACCACTTCGGGCTCAAGGGCAAGATCTGGAACAGGGTAAAAGCCGACGACGACCTCGGCGTGCGCGGGTGGACCAAGTCCGGCGTCGACAAGTACCCGCCCATCCTCTCCCGCGGCGTGATGATCGACGTCGCGAAGGCGAAGGGCGTCGCCTACCTGCCGCCGTCTTACTCCATCACCGTGGCAGACCTGAAGGAGGCACTGCGGCAACAAGGCACCGCGCTCAAACCGGGCGACGTCGTGCTGATCCGGACCGGCCTGATGACGCTATGGCCCGACCAGAACAAGTATCGCCTGCTGGACGAAGCCGGCCTGAGCCTGGAAGCAGCGCAGTGGCTGGTCGAAGAGAACAAGGCGATGCTGCTGGGGGCGGACAGCCTGGGCGTGGAAAGGCTCCCTTCCACCGACCCGGCCAACTTCGTGCCGGTGCACAGCTACCTGCTGGTCGAGCAGGGCGTATCGATCATGGAAGCCATCTGGCTCGAAGACCTCGCGAAAGACCGGGTCTACGAGTTCCTGTTCATTGCCTCGCCGCTCAAGTTCCGCGGCGGCACGGCATCCCCGGTGCGACCGATCGCGATCGCGATCCAGCACAAGTAGACAGACAGCGCAGGCTGGGGGTGGGCGTCACACCTAGAACGACCGTGGCAGGCCGAGCATGTGCTCGGCCACATACGACAGGATCAGGTTGGTCGAAATCGGCGCCACCTGATAGAGCCGGGTCTCGCGAAACTTGCGTTCGACGTCGTATTCGGCGGCAAAGCCGAAGCCACCGTGGAACTGCAGGCAGGCGTTCGCCGCTTCCCACGAGGCCTTGGCGGCAAGGTATTTGGCCATGTTGGCTTCGGCGCCGCAGGGCTGGTTGGCGTCGAACAGTTCGCACGCCTTCCAGCGCATGAGGTTCGCCGCCTCGACCTCGATGTACGATTCCGCGATCGGAAACTGCACGCCCTGGTTGCGGCCGATGGGTGCCCCGAACACGACACGATCTTTTACGTATTTTGTCACCCGGTCGATGAACCAGTAGCCGTCGCCGATGCATTCGGCCGCGATCAGCGTGCGCTCGGCATTGAGCCCGTCGAGAATGTACCGGAAGCCCTTGCCTTCCTCGCCGATCAGGTTCGCGGCCGGAATCTCGAGGTTGTCGAAAAACAACTCGTTGGTTTCGTGGTTGACCATGTTGCGAATCGGCCGCACGGTCAGGCCGGCCTTCAGGGCTGCATGCAGATCCACGATGAAGATCGACATGCCATCAGATTTCTTGCTCACCTCGGCGATCGGGGTGGTGCGCGCCAGCAGGATCATCAGGTCGGAGTGCTGCACGCGCGAGATCCAGACCTTCTGGCCGTTGACGACGTAGCGGTCGCCCTGCTTCACCGCCGTGGTCTTGATCTTCGTGGTGTCGGTGCCGGCGGAAGGCTCGGTCACGGCCATGGATTGCAGTCGCAGTTCGCCCTCCGCGATCCTGGGCAGGTAGTTGCGCTTCTGTTCGGCCGACCCATGCCGCAGCAGCGTGCCCATGTTGTACATCTGCCCGTGGCAGGCGCCGGCATTGCCGCCGGAACGATTGATCTCTTCCATGATCACCGACGCCTCGGCCAGCCCCAGACCGGAACCGCCGTACTCCTGCGGAATCATCGCCGCCAGCCAGCCAGCCTTCGTCAGCGCCTCGACGAACGCTTCGGGATAGCCGCGCTCCTCGTCGATCCTGCGGTGGTATTCATCCGGAAAACCCGCGCACAGCGCGCGCACGGCGTCGCGGATCTCCTGATACTTTTCGGTCGCTGGATTTGGCATGGGCGCGTTTCGATGTCGGGTCAGGCGAGTTGTGCGTCCGCTTCCATCGTCTGCCAGCCCTCGTGGTCGCGCGCCCAGAGCGCGACGCGCCCATTGCCGTCATGGCGTCCGCAGACAGTGAAACGATGGATGTCGAACAGCGGACGCAGGGCTCGGAAACTGAAGCGCCGGATTCGGGCCTGCGGCAGATTTCGCCGCACCAGATCGACCAGCAAGGTCGCGATCAGCGGGCCGTGCACGATGAGGCCCGGATAGCCTTCGACCTGGGTGACATAGGGGCGGTCGTAGTGGATGCGGTGGCCGTTGAAAGTCAGCGCGGAATAGCGGAACAGCAGCACGGGATCGGGCGCGATCTCGCGCGAAAAACTCTCGTCGACCGGCGCGGGTTGCGGCTTCGGCACCGGCGCATCGGCACGCGGATTCTCGCGATAGACGATGTCGTGTTCTTCGGTGAGCGCAAGGCCGCGCGTGGTGGCGTACTCGTGACGCACGGTCACGAAAACCAGCATGCCGCTGCGGCCCGTCTTGCCGCTGACGTCGAGAATGCGCGAGGTGCGGGTGATGTCGTCACCGACGCGCAGCGGCGCATGGAACTCGAGCCGCCCGCCCGCCCACATGCGGCGCGGCAAGGGCACCGGCGGCAGGAAACCGCCGCGCTTCGCGTGGCCGTCGGGGCCGATCTCGCTCTGGCGCGCCAGCGGCACGAAATAGGTCCAGTGCCAGAGTGGCGGCACCTCACTGCCGTTTGCCGGTTCGGGGTCGTCGCGATCGAGCGTTGCCGACATCGCGGCCATCGGCGTCGCGGTGGCGTGGTCGACTCGCGTCTCGGTGCGACCGATCCACTCGCGCAGGTGCTCCAGATCCACCGCGCCATCCACCGTCACAGGTTCACCACGATCTTGCCGAAGTGCCTGCCTTGCTCCATGTGGCGGAACGCATCCGCTGCTTGTTCCAGGGGAAACGAGGAATCGATCACGGGTTTTAGCTGGTGCTGTGCAATCGCCCGATTCATCGCCTCGAAGCGGGCGCGCGAACCAACCGCGATGCCCTGCATCCGGACCATGGGCCCGATGACTGCACGCAACGGAATCTCCGCCTTGTAGCCCGCAACGAAACCGACCACGCCGATGAACCCGCCGAAGGCAAGCGCGGCCAGCGACTTGTCGAGCGTCGCACCCGCGGTCTCGACGACGATCTCCACGCCCTTGCCCTGCGTGGCGTCTTTCACGGCGACGTTCCAGTCCGGTGTCGTGCGGTAGTTGATGCCAGCGTCGGCCCCGAGCGCCTTGGCGCGGACGAGCTTCTCGTCGCTCGACGACAGCACGATGACGCGAGCGCCCGCGAGCTTGGCGAATTGCAGTGCGAACAACGCCACGCCGCCCGTGCCTTGCACCAGTACCGTGTCGCCGGACTTCACGCCGCCTTCCTGCAATGTCGACCATGCGGTCAACGCGGCGATCGGCAGGGTTGCCGCTTCGGCATCGCTCAGATTGGCGGGAACCGCCACGGCATCTTCGGCAGGCACCGCGATGTATTCCTGCAGCACGCCCGAGAGCGGCGCACCCAGCGTGCGTTTGGTGCGCAACTCCAGCGTCGGCATGCCGTCGTGCCAACCCTGCGTGTAGATCGGCGTCACCCGGTCGCCCACCTTGAACCGCGTGACCGCTTCGCCGATCTCCACCACCTCGCCGCAGGCGTCGGACGCCGGCACATACGGCAGCGCCAGCGTGGGCAGGTAGTTTTGCACCAGGACGGCAAGGTCGCGATAGTTGAGGCTCGCGGCCCGGAGGCGAATCAGGATCTCGCCCCGGCGCGGTTTCGGCACCGGCCGTTCGCCCAGCTTCAACGCATCGATCGAAAAGGCCGTCGCTTCCAGGGCTCGCATGGTGTTACCGGTCATTGCACGATTTCTCCTGCAGGGTTATTGCTCACGCACCGATGCATTGCTCGAGACCGAGGCAGTCGCGACGGCCAGGTAAACCCTGGCTCAGACCGCGCGGCCACCGTCCACCGGCAATTCGACACCGGTGATGAAATCGGCGAGATCCGAAGCCAGATAGACGGCAGCTTTGGCGATATCGAGCGGCGTGGCCAGCCGGCCGAGCGGAATGTTGCCGATGAACTTGGCGCGATTCTCCGGGGTGTTCGCCATGCCCATGAACGACTCGATCATGCCGGTGGGCGACATGACCGGGCAGATCGCGTTGACGCGAATGTTGTCCGGACCGAGTTCGACCGCCATCGCCTTGGACATCAGATTGGCCGCGGCCTTGGAAGCGCTGTACCAGACCAGCCCGGGCCGCGGACGCATGCCGGACACCGACCCCACATTGATGATCACGCCGGATTTCTTCTGGCGCATCACCGGCACCACCGCCATCGCCATCAGGTAGACCGACTTGACGTTCACGTCGAAGCAGCGGTCGAACGTGGTCTCGTCGGTGTCGAGCATCGGCTGGTTCTTGTGGGTGTAGCCGGCGTTGTTGACGACGATGTCGATGGTGCCGAACTGCTTGATGGCCGCCGCGACCAGGTGGTCGATGTCCGCCCGCTTCGTCACGTCGCATTTCACGGCGATGGCGTTGGCCCCGAGTTCTGCCGCCACCGCTTTCGCACCTGCTTCATTCAGATCCGCGACCACCACTTTCGCGCCTTCGGCCACGTACTGGCGAGAAATTTCCGCGCCAAAGCCACTGGCCGCACCGGTGACGATCGCAACCTTGTTCGCTAACAGAGCCATGAAGTCCCCTATCCGTGAAAGTTAACCACCGTCTTGGTGGTGGTCATGTGTTCGAGCGCAAGGAAGCCCTTCTCGCGTCCGTGTCCGCTCTTTTTCATGCCGCCGAACGGCAGCTCGACACCGCCACCCGCACCATAGCAGTTGATGAACACCTGGCCGCAGCGCAGTTGCTTGGAAACCCGTTGCTGGCGTGCCCCATTGGCGGTCCATACCGCACCGACGAGGCCGTATTCGGTGGAATTGGCGAGTTCGATGGCATCGGCTTCATCCTTGAACGGGATCGCGGAAAGCACGGGACCGAACAGTTCCTCGCAGGCCAGCGCATGGTTGCGGGGTACCGGACCGAACAGCGCCGGCTGCACCCAGTAACCGCCGCTGTGCAGGCCTTCCGCCAACGCGCCTTGTGCCAGCAGCGGAACGCCACTGTCGACCGCCCGTTTGACGAAAGCGACGACCTTGTCGCGCTGCGTCGCATTCATGAGCGGGCCGCAGTCGAGGTTCATTTCGGGCGTGCCGACCCGCGTCTTGCGAAACAGGTCCGCCAGGCGCGCGACGAAGTCGTCGTAGATCTCCTGCTGCACCAGCAGGCGGCTGCCCGCCGAGCAGGTCTGACCCGCATGCTGCACGATCGCCTTGACCACGACCGGCAACGCCTTGTCGAGATCGGCATCGGCGAACACGATCTGCGGCGATTTTCCGCCAAGCTCGAGGGTGCAGGCAATGTGATTGCGCGCCGCCGCCTGCTGCACGAGCTGCCCGACTTCGGGTGACCCGGTGAAGCTGATGAAGTTGACGCCGGGGTGTGCGGTGAGCGCGGCGCCCGCGGTTTCGCCCAGACCGGTAACGACGTTCAGGGCGCCGGCCGGCAGCCCTGCTTCGAGAGCGAGCTCGGAGATTTTCAGCGTGGACAGGCAGGCATCCTCCGAGGGCTTCACCACGGCGGCGTTGCCGACCGCCAATGCCGCCGCGACCGTGCGCGCGTATTGCTGCGCCGGATAATTCCAGGGAATGATGTGACCGGTAACGCCGTGCGGCTCGCGGAACACGTTGACGGTGTAACCGTCGAGGAAAGGAATGACCTGGCCGTGCAGCTTGTCGGCGGCGCCGCCGTAGAACTCGAAATAACGCGCAGTGGCCAGGATGTCGGCGCGACCGGCGGCGATCGGCTTGCCGGTGTCCCGGGATTCGATCTGTGCGAGCTCTTCGAGGTGCTGTTCGATCAGGCGCCCCCAGCGCTGCAAGATGCGTCCACGCTCCGACGCGGGCGTCTTGCCCCAGGCGCCGTCGAGCGCCGCCTGGGCAGCGCGTACCGCGCGATCGATATCTTCGGCGCCGCCATCGGCGATGTAGGCAAAGGGTTGCCCGTTGCAGGGATCGATCATCGGGATGCTGCCACCCTTGGCGGGCTGCAGCCATTTGCCATCGATCAGCAAGGCGTGCGATTCGAGTTTCATGTTGGTCATGGGGTCACTCCTGGCAGGCGGTTATGGGGGCTCGCGTCCGGACAAAACACGTCAATGGTAGGCGGATGCGCAACGGACGAGAATCGGCAATCAGGCAAGCGGGTTTCGCCGATGGCGAAGACCCCTGTCGCCATTCGTCAACGGGATGTCGTGAAGCCGGTTCATGGCCGGGGCCGTCTGGTGCCCGTCACATGCCGCGTCTTGCGGCTTCGCGCACCATCTGCCCGGCCTTGAGGATCACCGGGCGGTCCACCATCCGTCCGTCGAGCGCCACCGCGGCACCGCCCGATTCGGCTGCCGCGGCGAGCACGCGCTGCGCCCACACCAGGTCGTCGGCGGACGGCGCAAAGGCGGCATTCACGGGCGCGACCTGCCGCGGATGGATGCAGAGCTTGCCGCCGAAGCCGATGCGTCGGGCCCGATGCGTGTCGGCGGTGATCTGCGCGACGTCGTCGAGCGAGGTGCAGGGGCCATCCACCGGCGGCTGGAGGCCAGCCAGGCGCGACACCAGCACCATCTCCGACCGGAAGTAGGCCAGTTCGTCGCCCTCGCCGTCGATGCCCATATCGACCTGGAAATCCAGGGTGCCGAAGAGCAGGCGCTCAACGCCGGGCGCGGATGCCAGCGCACGAGCCTGCTCGAATCCGATGGCGGTTTCGATCTGGGGCAGCAGGAATTTTCCGGTTTCGGCGCAGATCGCCTGGAGTGCGCCGTCGATGCGCTCGGCCTTGGGCAGCACGATGCCGACAATGCCCGGCGCACGTGCCAATTTCAGATCGTCGCCGAACCACTCGGTGGTGTCGGCGTTGATCCGCAACAGGACCTGTTTCTCCGCGGTCAGCCAGGCCCCGACCGCCGTGCGAGCCGCTGCTTTCGCGGCAGGCGCGACCGCATCCTCCAGATCGACGATCACCGCGTCCGCGCCAGCGGCCAGCGCCTTGTCGAACCGGTCCGGACGGTTGCCCGGGACAAAGAGGTAGGAGCGCGCGATCATGGGTTGGGAAGCGGCACTGGCGAACGTTGACGGCAGCGGCACAGGCTCAGATCGCCCCATCGGCACGCAGACGGGCGATCTCGGTTTCGCCGTAACCGATCTCCGCAAGGATCGCGTCGGT
>JANMWG010000364.1:0-2953 GCA_031393885.1 Betaproteobacteria bacterium
GCGATCGCCTTGATCTGATCCCGCAACCGGAGGAAACCGGGCTCGGCGCGCAGCATGGCGAGCTGAAGGTTCAGGACCAACAGATCGAAACGCTTGGCCTCCTCGCCTTCCGGGTCGAGCTCCGAGGGAAGACCTGCCACCTCGTGGGACAACTCCGATCGCGCCTCCGCGGAAAGCAGACCCCATGCCTCGGGCTTGGTGTACTTCTCGACGATGCGGCGCTTCGGCCGAACGACAAAGTTGTCGATATTCATGGCAGCCACTTCGCGCTGAAGCAGTGCCGCAAGCTGCGCACGCACTTCTGCATCGGATTCCGGATGTCCATGTGGCGCTGCGCGCTGTTCTAGAGCGGTATTTCGATCGGCATGCGCCATATGGCCATCCAGTTCGCCGATCAGATCGAGACGGGCATTGAACAGCCGCTTGCCGAGCGACGCGCCAAGCGCGCCGTCTGTGGTCTCGGGGTTCTGGCTGAAATACTCCAGGTTCTGGCAGTAGTCGAAGAGGTAGAAGAATTTCTTGTGCTGCCCGGGGCCGAACAGGTCGGGGCAAAGGCGTGTGCCCCGGCCGACCATCTGCCAGAACTTCGTCTTCGAGCGCACCAGCTTGAAGAAGACGAGGTTGACGACTTCCGGCACGTCGATGCCGGTGTCCAGCATATCCACCGAGAGCGCGAGGTGCGGCGCCTTTTCCTTGTTCGAGAAGTTGTCGATCAGGCTCTGCGCATACTCGGTCTTGAAGGTGATGACGCGCGCGAACTCGCCCATGTAGTGCGGATAGTTCGCGTTGAAGCGCTCGGCGATGAATTCGGCATGCGCCTGGTTCTTGGCGAACAGGATCGTCTTCCCGAGGCGGTCGCCGCCGGCCACCGTCAGGCCGCGTGTCATCAGGTGCTCCAGCACCTTGTCGACAGTATCCTTGTTGAACAGCCACTTGTTGACGGCCTCGGCCTCCACGCGGTTCGGCACGTTGCCATCGTCGTCCCATTCCAGGGCGTCCCACTGGTCCTTGTCGTCCTCAGACAGATCGTCGTACTTGATGCCGTCACGCTGGAACTTGAGCGGCACCGACACTGCCTTCGGCGGCACCAGAAAGCCATCGCGCACCGCCTCCTCGAGCGAGTAGGCATCCGTGGGAACACCATCTTCGAGATCGAACAGCCCATAGGTGTTGCGGTCCACTTCGTCCTTGGGTGTGGCCGTGAGCCCGACCAGCAGGGAGTCGAAGTACTCGAAGATGGCCCGGTACTTCTGGAACACCGAGCGGTGCGCTTCGTCGATGATCACCAGATCGAAATGGCCGACACCGAAACGGCGCTGGCTGTCGCGCGTCTCGTCGATCAACCCCATCATCGTCGGATAGGTCGAGACGAAGACGCGCCCTTCGCCGTCCTTCTCGGTCACCAGGTTCACAGGAGACGCATCGGGCAGGTAGCGTTTGAACGCATTCACTGCCTGATTCACGAGCGCCACGCGGTCGGCGAGAAACAGCACGCGCTTGGCCCAGTTGCAACGCATCAGCAGGTCGGCGAGCGCGATCACTGTGCGTGTCTTGCCAGCGCCGGTGGCCATGACCAACAGCGCCTTGCGGTCGTGATCCTGCTCGAAGGACTCGGCGATGCGGCGGATGCCGCGGGTCTGATAGAAGCGCTCGACGATCGCCGGATCGATCTCGGCGGGTGCGAGCGGCTTGCGGCTGTTGCGCCGCTGGATGACAAGTTCCAGCTCAGACTTCTTGTAGAAACCCTGCACCGCACGCGGCGGGTAGTTGGCGTCGTCCCATAGCCAATGCTCGTAGCCGTTGGAGTAGAAGATCAGCGGCCGCTGGCCGAACTGAGCCTCGAGGCAGTCGGCGTAGAGCTTCGCCTGCTGCTGCCCCACGCGGGCATCGCGGCGGGTGCGCTTGGCCTCGATCAGGCCGAGCGGCTTGCCGTCGTCACCCCAGAGCACGTAGTCAACGAAGCCCTTGCCCTGGTTGTTGGGCATGCCGGCAACTTCGAACTCCCGATCCCGCGACTGGTCCAGGGGCCAGCCGGCTTCCTTCAGCAACAGGTCGATGAAGTAGTCGCGGGTCTCGGCCTCGGAGTAGTCGTGCGTGTCGGGCTGCGCGGTGGCGGACTTGCGAGCTGCGGCCACTTCCCCACGCAACCGCGTCAGCTCTTCATCGAGGGCAGACTTGTCGGCCAGCAATGCGGCGAGCTTCTCGTCGCGTTCGCGCAGGCCGGCTTCGAGCTGCTGCAACTGTTCCGCAGTCTGCCTAGGCGCCGACGGGGCCTTGGGCAACGCGCTCGCGTCGAACACCAAGCCTGGAGCCGGTCGCGCCACGCGACCATAGGTGCGGCCCAGCCAGTACGCCACGTGGAACAGCTCCCGCACCGCCATCAGCGCATCCTCCGGCGGGATCGCGCGGGAGCCATGCACGGCACGATTGCCCAGCGTGTTGATCACTCGCGCCTTGCTGAACACCGCATCGCCCGCCGCCTGCTTGAAGGTCGGGTCGTGGATCAGCGCCGAGAGGTTGTCCTGATAGGGCACCTTCAGCGCCGGGTCGTACTTGAAGGCCCAGGTCACAGCCAGTTCGAGGGCGCGACGCGCATAGAAGCAGGCCGCGCGCGGATCGGCGTGCACGGCCGCCTCGGCCTTGCCGGCGGCTTCGAAGACGCCCGGCCATTCACGCTGGAGGAAGGCGAAATGGCTCATGCTCGCGCTCGCCTGCCTGGCGGATGCCCATGTTTGCGGCCGTATTGCTTCGGGATTGCAACCGGCGACCCTTCAGTTGCAATCGCGTTGACGAAGAGACGCTTGCAGATCAAGCAGTTAAATGAGCCGAGGCCATTGGCGATTGCTGATCTCATGGCAATGGCTCCTCGAGGTTGCAATCCGGCGGCGCGGGCTTCTCGAACCACGCTTCTAGCTGCATCCGGAGACGCACGAAGGCAGCGTCGCCACACCTC
>JANMWG010000163.1:0-18549 GCA_031393885.1 Betaproteobacteria bacterium
CACGCCGGTTGCCACAGTCGCGGTTCCTCCGGTTGCGCCTCCCACCGGGTCAGCCGCGCCAGTTCAGGGGGGCCAGCCGTAATGGCCGAGCACAAAGTTGGCGACGTACGTCCGACCCAGCTGCTCCACACCTACGGTGTAGGCGCCATGGTCGACCTGCCCAACATTGCTGCGATGGTGATGGGCCTTGACGACTGGAAGCTGCAGCACGCTACGCCGGTCGGCGAGGAACGACTGTTGGCCGCTGTCAAAGAGCAGCTCGGTTCCCAGGTTCAGAAGCTTCTCCTGCCACCGGTCGAGCCGGATGACGGTGCGAGAGACCCGCTGAACGCGCCAAAGATTGGCGTTCCGGTGGCGGCATTCCCTCAGTGGTATCGCTGTCCATGGTGCGACCTTGTAGCGCCGTTAGGCTCCGGCCTGTTTGACCTTCGAAGCGATATCTACCGGCCAGACCGTGTTCGCTACCAACACGTCGGGTGCAATCGGTCGCCAAACCCGCCGGCGGTGCTGCCGACGCGCTTCCAGATCGCCTGCTCGCACGGGCACATCGACGACTTTCCATGGCTGAGGTTCGCACACCGCGGAGCGACGTCGTGCAACGGTCCGTTGCGCCTGCGCAAGGTTGGCATTGGTGATGAGGCCGCAGACCTCATGGTTCATTGCGACACCTGTGGGACAAATCGGTCGATGGTCGATGCCTTCGGCGATACCGCCCGAGATGACCCGGTCTTTGCCTGCCGAGGTCGCAGGCCCCACCTGCGCGACTTCGAGTCTGCAGGCTGCAGCGAGCAGGCCGAGACGATGTTGCTCGGCGCGTCCAACTCTTGGTTCGGTATCTCTCTTTCGGCCTTGTCAATTCCCACTCACACAGACCCGTTGCACCAGTTGGTCGAGGACAAGTGGGTGACGCTACAGCACGTGACGAGCAAGGAAGTGCTCGGTGCGTTCCGTGCCGTAGGCAACCTGAAGGGCTTTGACGAGCACGACGACGAAGCCATCTGGAAGGCGATCGAGGCCAAGCGTGCGGGCAAGACCGCAGTCGAACAAGTTGGCGACCTCAAAGAGCCGGAGTGGCAGGTTTTCTCGGCCGCCGACGCGGTAAAGAACACAAAGGACTTCGAGCTGACTCCGGTCGCGCCGCCGTCCGGCTTCGAACATGTCTTCGAGAAGGTTGTCCGGGCCGAGCGGTTGCGCGAGGTGCGGGCGCTGGTCGGCTTTACCCGCATCGACTCGCCGGGCGACTATGCCGATCCCAGCGACATCCCGCCTGAGCTCCGTGGTCCGCTGTCACGCGGGGCGCCTACATGGGTGCCCGTCTCAGAAGTGAGGGGAGAGGGAATCTTCCTGCACTTCAAGCGGGAGGTGCTTCTGGGGTGGGCGACGCAGGTCATCGCGTGCGATGCTCAGATGAGAGCTGCTCACGTCGCCTGGAAGACCGCCAGAGCGATGCCGGCCCCCTCCGAGGGCTACCCGGGTATGCGGTACGCGCTAATGCATTCGTTCTCTCATGCGCTGATGAGGCAACTGGCGCTCGAGTCGGGCTACAGCGCCGCCAGCATTCGTGAACGCATCTACTGCGACACAGGGGAGACCGGCAGCGAGCCGATGGCGGGGCTCTTGCTGTACACGGCAGCCCCCGACAGCGAAGGCACGCTTGGTGGCCTCGTGTCTCAGGGAGAGCCGCGGCGCCTCGGACGTCTGATTCGGCAGGCGCTCGAGGCGATGCAGTTGTGTACTTCAGACCCGCTCTGTGCCGAGCATCAGCCTGGCAGTGATGGCATGGCCTCATTGCATGGCGCGTCGTGCCATGCATGCCTGTTCGCGCCCGAGACTTCGTGCGAGCGGGGGAACAAGTACCTTGACCGGGCTTTGCTCGTCAAGACTCTCGGCAGCGCCGTGGCCCCATTCTTTGCGTGAGGCGATGTCAGTACCGGACTCCCTGCTGGATGCTTGCCTTCGACTCGCGGCCGGCGTGTCGCCAGAGGTGATGAACTCAGTCATCGAGGCGCTGGAGCGGGGCAAAGTGGAATCCGTGAGCAATCGCCTGTCGGGCGACGCCGCCCATGCTTTCAATGAGGTCCGCCTTGCCTGGTCGAGGGACGCGAATGGGACACCGCCTCGCGATCTGGCCTTGATATTGACCGGGGCCTTTCATGCCGTGTTGACGGAGCGGGCCACAAGGCGGGTCGAACTGGTTTGGTCAGGTCCATCGGCGCTCAGTTCGACGGTTCGTAGTACCGAGCCCGCGCTGCTGGAGCTCCTCAACTCAGCGCGCTCGTCCGTGTACCTGGTCACTTTTGCCGCGTACAAGGTTCCGGCTATCGTGGCCGCGATACACGCGGCACTGACCCGCGGCGTACGTGTCGTGTTCGTCCTGGAAAGCGAGGAGTCCAGCGCTGGCAAGGTTAGTTTCGACCCGCTGCCGTACCTCCGAGGCGATGGCAGCTTGCCGATTGAGGTCTACATGTGGCCGCTTGCCATGCGGGAGTGTGATGAGCGAGGACGTCACGGGACGCTGCATGCAAAGTTCGTCGTCGCGGATAGTGAACGGCTGCTGGTCTCGAGCGCCAACCTGACTGAGCACGCATTTGAGTTGAACATAGAACTCGGCGTCCTACTGACCGGTGGCAAGGCCCCGGAGGAGGCGGCGTCTCACATTGACGGTCTGATTCGCCTGGGGATCCTTCAGCGAAAAACAGTCTAGGATTGGAGTTTCGACGCTGCCGTGCATAAGCCATGGTCACTCTGCATAGGGCGTATTTGGCTCATTGTTTTGGCGCAGATGCCTCGTATGAGCCAAAGACAAAATCGTACCGGAGCAAAGTGTTAGCGGCATTTTCAGATCATTTGGCTCGTCGGTTTGGCGCAAATCGGTCGGATAGCCCCGGAATTGAGCCAAATCACGAAAGGCCGTAGCGTGTGCCGCGTTGTACCCCCTTGGTCCGAAGCCTGCGAGCCGTCACGAGTCGAGACCAGAGCGGTGGAGCAGGGTATCGCAAGGTTGATGTGCTGATCACCACTGGCTTCAGCAAACCACGTTCGGGCACGCCAGTGCAAAGAAAAACGGCCTGGAGTTCATCCAGGCCGTTCGGTTGGTGGAGGCGGCGGGAATCGAACCCGCGTCCGAAAGCCCTCTACAGACAGTTCTACATGCGTAGCCAGGTCGTTTGGTTTAACCACGGGCCCGCCGACCGGCAAGCTGACACGCAGCGAGTCACCTTAAATTTGACGCTGCACCAAGTGACCCGATGCAGCGCGATGCCTCGAAATGACTCTGCTCTAGCTTTCGCTAGCCGGCCCGAGGCAGTACCGGAGCAGAGTCCCGCGGGTATTAGGCCGCGAGAGCGTAACGGTCGTCGTTGGCGACTATCGTTGTTCCAGTTGGATTTACGAGGTGACTGGCCCTCGGCACGCCCTGCACTGCTTTGTAACCCACGTCGAAGCCAAGTACGCCCCCGTGATCTGTACTTCTGCCCGTAGCGCCATGCAGGCCACCACAAACTAAGCGGACTATGCCACAGATGGTGGGCCCGGGACGAACTTCAAGGTGTCGAGGGGATGATCGGCCGTGCCGTCGGCCCCCCAGTCGGCTGGCGGTTTGGCCGAACCGAGGTAGCCGTAGCCGGCGATGATCGCGCCCATGCCTGCCGCACGCGCTGCCTCGATGTCGCGCTCGTCGTCGCCCACGTAGAGGCAATCGGCAGGGGCCACGCCGATGCGCCGCGCGGCTTCCAGCAACGGTGCCGGATGTGGTTTGGCATGGGGCGTGGTGTCGCCACTCACCACGCAGCCGGCACGCGGTGAAAGCCCGAGCAGCGAGAGCAGCGGCAGGGTGAAGCGCTCGATCTTGTTGGTGACGATGCCCCAGGCGATCTCGCGCGCCTCCAGCGTATCGAGAAGCTCGGCAACGCCATCGAACAGGCGTGACGCGGCAGCGATGTCCTGTTCGTAATACTCGAGAAACCCGAGCCGCAGTTCCTCGTAGCCGTCGTCGCCCGGCACCAGGCCGAAGCCTTCGCCGATCAGACCCCGGGCGCCACTCGACGCGTGCAGTCGCAGTTGCGCTAACGGCAGAGGGGCGAACCCGCGTGTGGTGCGCAGCCGATTCAGGGCGCCGCCGAGATCGGGCGCGGTGTCGGCGATGGTGCCGTCGAGGTCGAACAGGACTGCTCGGATCATGACGAGGTTGGTTCTTTCAGGGCTTGCGGCAATGGAGAATGTAGTTGACAGAGGTGTCCGTGTTCAGCGTGTAGACCTTGGTCAGCGGGTTGTAGCTCATGCCGATCAGGCCGGTCACCTCCAGGCCGGCGTCGCGGCAGAAGGCGGCCAGTTCCGAGGGCTTGATGAACTTGGCGTAGTCATGGGTGCCGCGCGGCAGGAGCCTGAGCACGTATTCGGCGCCGATGATGGCGAACAGGTACGACTTCGGGTTGCGGTTGAGCGTGGAAAAGAACAGACGCGCGCCGGATTTAGCAACGGCGCCGCACGCGTACACGGTGCTGGCGGGATCGGGCACGTGTTCGAGCATCTCCATGCAGGTCACCACGTCGTAGGTGCCCGGTTCGCTCTGCGCGATCGATTCGACGGTTGCGTTGCGGTAATCGACGTCGCGCCCTGATTCGAGCAGATGCAACTGCGCCACCTTGAGCGGCTTCTCGGCCATGTCGATGCCGGTGACGTGGGCACCGCGCACCGCCATCGACTCCGACAGGATGCCGCCGCCGCAGCCGACGTCGAGCACGCGCTGGCCGGCGAGCGGTGCGATGCGGTCGATCGCATCGAGGCGCAGCGGGTTGATGTCGTGCAGCGGTTTGAACTCGCTGTTCACATCCCACCAGCGGTGGGCCAGCGCACTGAATTTTTCGAGCTCTGCCGGATCGGCATTCATGGCGGTTGCGCTCCTCGAGTCAGGGTCGGATCAGCGATTGCCACCGGCGGGCCCGGGCGGTGAGGTCGGTTTCGTCCAGGTGCGTGAAGCGGCCGTGTTCGACCAGCATCTCGCCGGCAACCCACACGTGCGACACGTCGCTGCGCCCGGCGGCATAGACCAGATGCGACACCGGGTCGTAGCAGGGAGACAGTTCGAGACTCCCCAGGTTCAGCGCGGTGATGTCGGCGAACTTGCCCGGTTCGAGCGAGCCGATGCGGTCGTCGAGGCCGAGTGCCTTCGCTCCCCCCAGCGTTGCCATGGCGAGCGCCTGGTGCACCGGCAGCACATCGGCACGGCCGCTCGCCCCCTTGGCCAGCAGGGCGGCAATGCGCATTTCCTCGAACAGGTCGAGGCTGTTGTTGCTGGCGGCGCCATCGGTGCCGAGAGCAACATTGACGCCCGCATCGAGCAGCGCAGTGATCGGGGCGATGCCGCTCGCCAGCTTGAGGTTCGAACTCGGGCAGTGGGCGACGCTGCAGCCGAAGCGCGCGAGCAGCGCGATTTCGCCAGGGGTCAGATGCACGGCATGCACGGCCAGCAGGGCGGGGCCGAGCATGCCGAGCGCCTCCAGGCGCTGCAGCGGACGCACGCCATGCTGCGCCACGTGATCGCGCAACTCGCCCTCGGTTTCGTGCACATGAATGTGGATCGGCACCTGCAACTGGTCAGCCAGGGTGACCACCTGTTCGAGCGAATGATCCGACACGGTGTAGGGCGCATGCGGCGCCAGGCAGAACGACAGCCGCGACTCGTGCCGGAACCGGTCGCGCATCGCCAGGCCCTTGGCGAGGTAGTCTTGCGCATCGGCGGCATAGCGCGTCGGGAACTCGATGACGATGATGCCGAGCGCCGCGCGAATCCCGGTGTCCAGCGCGGCGCCTGCCGCCTGCTCGGGATAGAAGTACATGTCGTTCATGCAGGTCACGCCGCCGCGCAGCATCTCGGCTGCTGCCAGCATCGTGCCGTCGTAGACGAACTCCGGTGACACGTGCTCGGCCTCGGTTGGCCAGATGTGTTCCTGCAGCCACCGTATGAGCGGCAGATCATCGGCCATGCCCCGCATCAGCGACATCGCTGCATGCGTGTGGGCATTGACCAGACCGGGTATGACCACGTGGTCGGGTAGCTCGGTGCATGCCGTGTCGGGATAGGCTGCCCTGGCTTCGGCCGTGGGCATCACGGCATGGATACGCTCGCCGGCCAGCACGATGGCGTGGGCATCGAGCACCACGCCGGCGGGCACCACCGGCACGATCCAGCGCGGAATGATCAGATGATCAGGAGCGGGTCCGCTGTTCACGATGCGTACTCAAAAGAGTCCCACCCCCAGGCTACGCTGTGCTTCGCCACCCCCCAAGGGGGCCGGCACCCTTGGGGGCGGCCCGGCGGGCACCGAAAGAGCCCTGCCGGGGCAGGGCTCTGGTTGCGCGGGGTAATCGAACTACTTCGATGGCTTGGTGCCGGCGGCGTCGATCACCACGCGCCGGTTCGGCTCGAAGCAGGCGATGAGCGCTTTCTTGCGTTTGCCGGCGCAGTCTTTGTAAGTGACAACCAGTTCGGACTCGCCCTTGCCGGCGGTCTGGATGCGCGAGCCATCGACGCCCTTGCCGGAGAGGTATTTCTTGACCGCTTCGGCCCGGCGCTCGGACAGCCCCTGATTGTATTTGGCCGAACCGATCGGATCGGCATGACCGACCACGATGATCTTGTCGTACCTGGCACCGCTGAGCATGTCGGCAACGGCGTCGAGCTTGATCACCAGTTCGTTGCCCAGGTCGGCGCGATCGAAACCGAACAGCCCGTCGGACTTGATGGTGACCGGCAATTCGGTCGGGGGCTTCGGGGCTGCCTTTGGAGCTGCCTTCGGAGCTTCAGTCTTGGCTACCACCGGCTCCTTTTGCACGTTGTACTTGGTGACCGGGAAGTCGGGTGTGGAGTCATCACGCGGCACCACCGCCGCAGGGGCGGGCGTGCGTGCTGGTGCCGGCGCCGCCGCAACCGGCGCTGCCATCTGTTCCGGTGACAGTGCGCGGTCGGCATCGGACAGCATCATCTCGGGCGTGACATCGTCTTCGGCATAGACTTCGTCGGGACCGTCTTTATCCAGAAGATCGTCTTCGGGCATCGCCTTGTCGTTCGCGGCAATGCCATCGCCCGGAAGTGCGCGATCGGCGTCCGACAGCATCATCTCCGGCGTAACGTTCTCGTCGGCATAGACTTCGGCCGGACCGTCTTCCTCCGCCAGAAGATCGTCTTCCTGCATCGGCCGGTCGCCATCGGGAATGCCCTCGCCCGGCAGTGCACGGTCGGCATCCGACAACATCATGTCGGGCGTGACTTCCTCATCGGCATAGACCTCGGCAGGACCATCGGCAGGACCATCGTCGAGCGCGTCGTCGTCTTCGGGCATGGCCTTGCGGCCGCCCGCCAGCGGGACGGGTACCGGCACCAGTGCGGTTCCGCCGCCACCGGAGTAGGTGGTCACGGGGAAGTCGGGCAGCGTGTTGTCGACCAGCGGGGCGGCCTCCACCACGGGAGCGGCAGCGGGCACGACGCCGGGGGTGCGGTCGAGATCGTCGGCTGCGGCGCGCATTTTCTCGGGCGGCGGCTGGTTGATGCGCTTCGCGAGGTCTTCATCGGCCACCGATGAGCCGGCAACCGAACGGTCGGCTTCTTCGGCGGTGTAGGGAAGGCGTCGGGCGAGTTCGGTTTCGGGCGCCTTCTGCTGCTTCGCGCGCCACTTGTTGTAAAGCTCCGGCTCGCAGCTTTCAGTGGCGAGTGGCACCCCCCAGCGACCGTTCTTGACGCAGTTACGGCCGAAACCGTCGCGGATGTCGCCATTGAAGTTGTCATACGCGTAGGCGCCGCGCTGTCCGGGTTTCAGGCCCGAGCCGGGCTCGATCTCGAGCAGCTTGTCCTCTTCGGCGGCCCTCCGGGCGGCGTAGGCGGCCTTGGCCTCCTCGTTGGCCGACCTCTTCGCGGCGACCACGGCTTCGCGCGAGGTTTGCGCTTCGGTTGCGGCAACGGTGCAGTTTGCTGCGTCGAATGCGTAATCGGGGCCACCGGCGGATACGCAGGTGCTGCCTTGTCCGGCGCGGGGCGAGCGATTGAAGCCGTCGACGATCCATTGTCCTTTGCTGGTCTGGGCATGGCTCGCCACTGGCAGCAGAAGCGAAAGTGCAGCGACTCCGATCAATGTCTTCTTGAGTTCAAAGCGCATGGCATCACCGTTGGAGAATTGCGTTGCGTTGCGTTGTTCTGGCAGGTCTGCGTTCGCCGAACCCCCTCGATGCCATCGATGCTGTTCCGGCAAAACAGGGCTGAAAGCGTACCACACACAGGTATGAATTAATGAGGCTTTCTCCTGTCGCCGCACGGGGACGGAAGCCATCCGGCGATGGCTCGAAAGTGGTCTCGCGTGGTAACATTCCGCTCTTGATAATGTTGCGGTGTTTGTTGCGGCAGGTATCGGCTACCGCCTCGACGCTACCCTCGACGCCACCTCGACGCCACCTCGAGACACCCCGAATTCCCCGCCCGCTCCCTCACTGCCCCCACGTCCCCGCGCCCGATGGATCAGTTCGCCAAAGAAACGCTCCCGATCAGCCTCGAAGAAGAAATGCGCCGGTCGTATCTCGATTATGCGATGAGCGTGATCGTGGGGCGCGCGCTGCCGGATGTGCGCGACGGCCTCAAGCCGGTGCACCGGCGCATCCTGTTCGCGATGCACGAAGCCAACATCCAGTGGAACCGGCCCTACGTCAAATGCGCGCGCGTGGTCGGCGACACGATGGGCAAATACCATCCGCATGGCGACAACGCCATCTACGACGCACTGGTGCGCATGGCGCAGGACTTCAGCCTGCGCTATCCGCTGATCGACGGGCAGGGCAACTTCGGTTCGGTCGACGGCGACAACGCGGCGGCGATGCGTTACACCGAGTGTCGGCTCGAGCGCATCACTTCCGAGTTGCTGGCCGACATCGACAAGGAAACCATCGATTTCGGGCCCAACTACGACGGCAAGGAGCTCGAGCCGCTGGCGCTGCCGGCCAAGTTTCCCAACCTCCTGGTCAACGGCTCGTCCGGCATCGCGGTCGGGATGGCCACCAACATCCCGCCGCACAACCTGAGCGAAGTGATCGACGGTTGCCTGGCGGTGCTGCATCGCCCCGACATCGACATCGAAGAACTGATCGAACTCATTCCGGCGCCTGACTTCCCGACCGCGGGATTCATCTACGGGCTGGCGGGGGTGCGCGAGGGCTATCGCACCGGCCGTGGCCGCTGCGTCATGCGCGCCCGGGCGCACTTCGAGGATCTCGAAAAGGGCCAGCGCCAGGCCATCATCGTCGACGAACTGCCCTACCAGGTGAACAAGGCGCAACTGCTGATCCGCATCGGCGAACTGGTGCGCGAGAAGCGGCTCGACGGCATCTCCGAGATTCGCGACGAGTCCGACAAGTCCGGCATGCGCATGGTGATCGAGCTCAAGCGCGGCGAGATGCCCGAGGTCGTGCTCAACAACTTGTACAAGGAAACCCAGCTCCAGGACAGCTTCGGCATGAACATGGTGGCGCTGGTCGACGGCCAGCCGCGCCTGCTCAACCTGAAGCAGTTCATCGCCGCCTTCCTGCGCCATCGTCGCGAGGTGGTGACCCGGCGCACCCTCTACGATCTGCGCAAGGCGCGCGAGCGGGGGCACATCCTCGAAGGCCTGGCGGTCGCGCTGTCCAATGTCGACGAGATCATCGAGCTGATCAAGGCCGCGCCATCGCCGGCCGAAGCGCGCGACCAGCTGAGTTCGCGCCTGTGGCGTTCGACTCTGGTCGAAGAGATGCTGGTGCGCGCCGGTGCGGAGGGGGCCGCCCGCTACCGTCCCGACGGTCTCGCGCCCGAGTTCGGCTTGCAGCCCGAAGGTTATGGCCTGTCGCCGGTGCAGGCGCAGCGCATCCTCGAGATGCAATTGCAGCGCCTCACCGCGCTCGAAACCGACAAGATCACCAGCGAATATCACGAGGTGATGGATGCCATCGCCGACCTGCTCGACATCCTGGCCAAGCCGCAGCGCGTCACCGCGATCATCGACGCCGAACTTGCCGCGATCAAGGCGCAATATGGCGACAAGCGTCGCAGCGAGCTGGTCGCCAACGCCTACGACATCAGCGACGAAGACCTGATCACCCCGGAAGACATGGTGGTCACGCTGTCGCACACCGGCTACATCAAGGCCCAGCGCCAGACCGCCTACCGGGCGCAGAAGCGTGGCGGGCGTGGCCGGCGCGCCGCGGCCACCCGCGACAACGACCTCATCGACAACCTGTTCGTCGCCAACACCCACGACTTCATCCTCTGCTTCTCCGATCGCGGGCGGGTCTACGGCACCAAGGTCTACCAGTTGCCACAGGGCGAGAGCAACAGCCGCGGCCGGCCGGTGGTCAACCTGTTCGACATGCACGAGGGCGAGAAGATCACCGTGGCGCTGCCGGTGCGCACCTTCGGCGACGATCGCTTCGTGTTCATGGCCACCACCGGCGGCACGGTCAAGAAGACACCGCTGTCGGATTTCTCGCGGCCGACCCCACGCGGCATCATCGCGGTCGACCTCGACGAGGGTGACTATCTTATCGGCGCGGCGATCACCGACGGCAAACACGACGTCATGCTGTTCTCCGACGGCGGCAAGGCGGTGCGGTTCAACGAGCAGGACGTGCGGCCGATGGGCCGACAGGCGCACGGCGTGCGCGGCATGCGCCTCGCCGCCGACCAGCGCCTGATCTCGCTCGTGGTGGCAAGCGACGAGACCCGCACCATCCTCACCGCCACCGCCAACGGTTACGGCAAGCGCACCCCGATCGCCGACTATCCACGGCACGGTCGCGGCACCCAGGGCACCATCTCGATCCAGTGCAGCGATCGCAACGGCAAGGCGGTGGCCGCCTGCCTGGTCGAGACCACCGATGAGGTGCTGCTGATCACCACCGGCGGCGTGATGATCCGGACCCGGGTGTCCGAAATCCGCGAGATGTCGCGCAACACCCAGGGCGTGACGCTGATCGGCCTCGATACCGGCGAGAAACTGGTGGGTCTGCAGCGGGTAGAGGAAAGCGAAGACGACGACATCGAGGCCGCAGCCGATGGCGAGACCGGTGCCGATGCCGAGGGCGCCGCTGTCCCCGGCACGCCGGCGAACGAGACGCCCGACCCCGAGGACAACGACACGCCCCCTGGCGACGCCTGATGTCCGAGGTGTTCAACTTCAGCGCCGGGCCGGCGGTGCTTCCGCGCGAGGTGCTGACACGGGCGGCCGACGAGATGCACGACTGGCACGGCTCGGGCATGTCGGTGATGGAAATGAGCCACCGTGGCCCGGAGTTCGAAGCTATCATCGCCGAGGCCGAGGCCGACCTGCGCACCCTGCTGGCGGTACCGGCTGGCTACAAGGTGCTGTTCCTGCAAGGTGGCGCCATGCTGCAGTTTGCGATGGTGCCGATGAACCTGATGCGCGAGCACGGCACGGCCGATTATGTCGACACCGGCGTCTGGGGCCGCAAAGCCATCGCCGAGGCGGGCAAGTGCGGGATGGTCCGGGTGGCGGCGTCGGCCGCAGAGGGCGGATACACCGGCGTGCCGCCCCAGTCGTCGTGGCGCTGCGACCCGCACGCCGCCTACCTGCACATCACCAGCAACGAAACCATCGGCGGGGTCGAGTTCCATTGGCTGCCCGATACCGGGGCCGTACCGCTGGTGGCCGACGCGTCGTCCCACATCCTGTCGCGTCCCATGGACATCTCGCGCTGCGGCCTGATCTACGCCGGCGCCCAGAAGAACATCGGGCCGGCCGGTCTCACCATCGTGATCATCCGCGACGACCTGCTCGGCCACGCCCCGCCGGGCACGCCGATGACGCTCGACTACCAGGCCATGGCCGACAGCGGGTCGATGCTGAACACGCCGCCCACCTTTGCCATCTACATGGCCGGCCTCGTGTTCCGCTGGCTGCTGGGGCTTGGCGGGCTGGCCGAAATGGAGCGCCGCAATCGCGCGAAAGCGGCGCTGCTCTACGACCTGATCGACGCCAGCGACTTCTATTCGAACCCGGTCGATCCGGCCGACCGCTCGCTAATGAACGTGCCGTTCCGCCTGGCCGACGACGCCCTCGACGGCGCTTTCCTCGCCGCCGCCCGCGAACGGCATCTGCTCCAGCTCCAGGGGCACCGCTCGGCGGGGGGTATGCGGGCCTCGATCTACAACGCGATGCCCCTGGAGGGGGTGCGCACCCTGGCGGCCTTCATGCACGATTTCGAGCGCACCCATGGCTAGTTTTGCGCTACCGATGGCCGGCACGATTTAACATCCACCTCATGCTCATGAAGCGAAACCGACGTGATGGCTGCTGACGACCAGCGCGGCGACACCGGCATCGGCACCGTGCGCGAGCGCATCGACGCCATCGACGCGCAGATGCTCGAACTGCTCAACGAGCGCGCCCGCTGTGCCAGCGAGATCGGCCACCTGAAGGGCGGGACGGTGGTATATCGCCCGGAGCGCGAGGCGCAGGTGCTGCGCCGGCTCGGCGATCTCAACGCCGGCCCGCTTCCTGCGGCAGCGGTCAACCACCTGTTCGTCGAGATCATCTCGGCCTGTCGCGCCCTCGAACGCCAGATGCGGGTGGCCTACCTCGGACCGCGCGGCACCTACAGCGAAGATGCGGTCGGCAAGCAGTTCGGTGCCCAGGCGGACCTCGATCCGTGCGCGTCGATTGCCGAGGTGTTTCGCCACGTGGAGTCGGGCGCCGCCGGCTACGGCATGGTCCCGACCGAGAATTCCACGGAAGGCGGCATCGGCACCACCCTCGACCTGCTGCTCGCCACCCGGTTGCGTATCTGCGGCGAGGTACAGTTACCCATCCATCACTGCCTGCTCTCCAAGCTGCCGGCAGCGGCCGAAATCGAATCGATCTATGCCCACGCGCAAAGTCTCGGCCAGTGCAACTCCTGGCTCGCGCAACATGCGCCGAATGCGGCACGGGTGCCGGTTGCGAGCAATGCCGAGGCCGCGCGTCGCGCCGCCCAGGAGCCGCGCTCGGGCGCCATCGCTTCGCAAGCTGCGGCACGGCTGTATGGCGTGCCGGTGATCGCCGAGAACATCGAAGACGAAGCCGACAACACCACCCGCTTCCTGGTCATCGCCGACCAGGATGTCGCCCCCTCCGGGCGTGACAAGACCACCTTTGTCATGTCGGCCCGCAATCGGCCGGGCGGACTCAACGAGGTGCTCGGGCCGATCGCCGCCCACGGCGTGAGCATGAGCCGGCTCGAATCGCGACCCTCGCGCACCGGCGGACTCTGGGAGTACGTCTTCTTCGTCGATGTCGAAGGGCACCAGAGCGACCCCGCCGTGGCCGCGGCACTGACGGCGGTGCGTGAACGCGCCGCGTTTCTCAAGATACTGGGTTCCTACCCGATCGCCCGAGCGTGACCACCATGATCGACCTGTGCCAGCAAGCACCTTCCTGGATTCGCAACTTCGCGCCCTATGTGCCGGGCAAGCCTGCCTCCGAACTGGCGCGCGAACTGGGCCTGAACCCGGACGGCATCGTCAAGCTCGCCTCGAACGAGAATCCGCTCGGGGTCAGCCCCATGGCGCTCGAAGCCATGCGCTCGGCGCTGACCGACGTCGCCCGCTATCCCGATGCCGGCGGCTTCGACCTGAAGCGATCCATCGCCACCCGGTTCGGCGTCGACATGGCGCAGATCGTCCTGGGCAACGGCTCCAACGACGTGCTCGAACTCGCGGCCCGCACTTTTCTCACGCCTGGCACCAGCGCGGTGTATTCGAAGCACGCATTCGCCGTCTATCCGCTGTCGGTGCTCGCCATCGGCGCCACCGGGCTCGAGACGCCCGCGCGTGACCATGGGCATGACCTCGACGCGATGCTGGCGGCGATCCGCGCCGACACCCGTATCGTGTTCATCGCCAACCCCAACAATCCGACCGGCACTTTCGTGCGGGGCGCCTTGATCACGGCGTTTCTCGACCGCGTGCCGTCGAACGTGGCGGTGCTGCTCGACGAGGCGTACACCGAATACCTCGACGATGCCGATCGTTACGATGCCATCCGCTGGCTGGACAAGTACCCCAACCTGATCGTCACGCGCACCTTCTCGAAGGCTTACGGTCTGGCCGGCATGCGGGTCGGTTTCGCGCTCGCGCACCCCGACGTTGCCGACCTGATGAATCGCATCCGCCAGCCGTTCAACGTCAACAGCGTGGCGCAGGCCGGCGCCGTCGCGAGTCTGCACGATGACGCCTACGTCGCCCGCAGTCGCGCCCTGAACCGCGACGGGATGCGCCAGCTCACCGAAGGTTTCGTGCGGCAGGGGCTCGAGTGGATTCCGTCGTACGGCAACTTCGTGTGTGTTCGCGTCGGCGCCGCCGACACCGTGTTTCAGCAGTTGCTGCGCAAGGGCGTGATCGTGCGGCCGGTGGGCGGCTATGCCATGCCGCAATGGCTTCGGATCAGCGTCGGTCTGCCCGCCGAGAACGAGCGCTTTCTGTCAGCGCTGGCCGAAACCGGCGTTCGCGCCGCCTGACGGTTTCGATGATGCGATTCGAACGCCTGGCCGTCATCGGCGTGGGGCTGATCGGCGGTTCGGTGGCGCTCGCGTTGCGGCGTGCCGGTGCCGTTGGCCGCGTGGTCGGCATCGGCCGTGGTCGCGCCAATCTCGAGCGGGCGCTCGCGCTCGGCATCATCGACGAAATCGCCAATGACGCCACCACCGGGGTCGCGGGCGCCGATGCCGTCGTGGTCGCAGCGCCGGTTGCGCAGTTCGCACCGGTGCTCGCTGCGGTCCGCAACGCGTTGGCATCCGGCGCGGTGATCACCGACGCCGGCAGCACCAAGCAAGACGTCGTCGCTGCTGCTCGCGGCGCTCTCGGCACCCGCATCGACCGCTTCGTGCCGGCACATCCGATTGCCGGCGCGGAGCGGGTCGGGGCGGACGCCGCGCGCACCGAGCTGTTCGACGGGCGCAATGTCGTGGTGACCCCGCTGCCGGAAACCGATCCCGCGGCGCTCGCCGCTGCCGAAGCACTCTGGAGCACCTGCGGCGCGCGCGTGTCGCGCATGACGCCTGCCGAGCACGACGCCGTATTCGCCGCCGTGAGTCACCTGCCACATGTGCTCGCCTACGCGCTGGTTGCGATGATCGCCGAGCGCGACAACGCCGAGCGCCTGTTCGGCTACGCCGCGGGGGGCTTCCGCGATTTCACCCGCATCGCGTCGAGTTCACCCGAGATGTGGCGCGACATCTGTCTCGCCAATCGCGAGTCGCTGATCGCCGAGATCGATGCCTACGGTACCGCCCTGCAAGGATTGCGATGCCTGGTCGCGGCGAGCGACGGCGCGGGGCTCGAACACCTCTTCGCCGATTCGCGCAGCGCGCGCGATGCCTGGCTCGCCCGCGCCGAAGACCCCGGAACATGAGTGCCGAACGACCGCCGTATCTCGATCTGGCGCCGCTGGCGATGGCGCGCGGGCAGGTCCGCCTGCCGGGCTCCAAGAGCATCTCCAACCGCATGCTGCTGCTCGCGGCGCTGGCCGAGGGCGTCACCGAAATCCGCGATCTGCTCGCGTCGGACGACACCGAACGCATGCTCGAAGCCTTGCGCGCGCTGGGCGTGGGGGTGACCGAAGCAGGAGGCACGAACGCGATCGAGGTCACCGGCTGCGGGGGGCGTTTTCCGGTGCAGGCCGCCGATCTTTTTCTCGGCAATGCCGGCACCGCGATCCGGCCGCTGACGGCCGCGCTGGCGCTGGCGGGCGGGCGTTATCGCCTGTCGGGCGTGGCCCGCATGCACGAGCGCCCGATCGGCGATCTGGTCGATGCGCTGCGCGGGCTCGGGGCCGACGTGCGCTACACCGGCAACGACGGCTTTCCGCCGCTCGAGATTTTTCCCGGAAAACTGCGTCCTCAACCGATTGTGCGCGTGCGTGGCGACGTCTCGAGCCAGTTCCTGACGGCGCTGCTGATGACGCTGCCGCTCACCGGCCACGCCACGGTGATCGAGGTCGAGGGCGAACTCATCTCGCGACCTTACGTCGAGATCACCCTGAACCTGATGGCCCGTTTCGGCATCGAGGTCGGCCGTGACGGTGACTCGCGTTTTGTCCTGCCCGGCGGGGCACGTTATCGCAGCCCCGGGGTCGTGCACGTCGAGGGCGATGCGTCCGGGGCGTCGTATTTTCTGGCTGCCGGGGCGATCGGCGGCGGGCCGGTTCGGGTCGAAGGCGTCGGGTGCGAGAGCATCCAGGGCGATGTCCGTTTTGCCGACGCCCTGGCCGCCATGGGCGCGCGAATTACCTGGGGCGACAACTGGATCGAGGCGCGGGCGCCGGCGGACGGTCGGTTGCGAGCGTTCGATCTCGACCTCAATCACATTCCCGATGCTGCCATGACGCTCGCCGTGGCGGCCCTGTTCGCCGATGGCCCCTCGCGGCTGCGCAACGTGGCGAGCTGGCGCGTGAAGGAGACCGATCGCCTTGCCGCGATGGCGACCGAACTGCGGAAGGTCGGTGCCGGCATCGAAGAGGGTGCCGATTTCCTCGTGGTGACCCCGCCGGCCGGTGGCGTGCAGGGTGCTGCCGTGCACACCTACGACGATCACCGGATGGCGATGTGCCTGTCGCTGGTCGCCCTGGCCGGGGTGCCGGTGCGCATCGGCGACCCCGCCTGCGTCGCCAAGACCTTTCCCGGCTTCTTCGCCCGATTCGCCTCGGTCACGATCCCGGACGCCATCCCCGTGATTGCCATCGATGGCCCGGCGGCGTCGGGCAAGGGTACGGTCGCGGACCTCGTTGCCCGGCAACTCGGTTTCCGCCTCCTCGATTCGGGTGCGCTCTACCGGTTGGTTGCCCTGGACGCCCTCGAACGCGGGATCGCGCTCAGCGACGAGCCCGGGGTGAGCGGACTCGCCACCAACCTCGACGTGACTTTTAGCGCGGGCCGGACTCTGCTTGCCGGCCGCGATGTGAGCGAAGCCATCCGGGAGCACCGGGTGTCCGACGCCAGTTCCAAAGTGGCGGCGTTGCCTGCCGTGCGAGCGGCATTGCTCTGGCGCCAGCAGGCCTTCGCCGGGCGCCCCGGACTGGTGGCCGAGGGCCGCGACATGGGCACCGAGGTGTTCCCGTTTGCCCGTCTCAAGGTCTACCTCACCGCCAGCGCCGAGACTCGCGCATCTCGGCGATATAAGCAGTTGATAGCAAAAGGATTGGGTGTTACTCTCCCCAGCCTTTTACACGACATCGCCGAGCGCGATGCGCGCGACGGAACCCGCCAGGCGGCGCCGCTGCGCGCGGCCGACGATGCGCGGGATCTCGACACCACCAGCATGACGGCCGAAGCGGCCGCTGCTCAGGTGGTGAGTTGGTATCACCAGCAGCGCAGTTAGCTCGCAGTTGGCTCGCAGTTGGCTCGCAGTTAGCTGATTGGCAGCAATGTCGTTGTAGTTTTGGTAATTCTGGTGCCGTCGGTTGCGGCACAGGCCCGGTCCTTGAGCGGTACAGCGATATTTCAGGGGGCCCTCCGGTCTTGCGACAGGCAACCTGCCGGCTTTTGTGTTTTTCAACCGAACCCAGCCTCAGTCGGGCTGGCAGACGAGCCTTATAACCCCATGAGCACTGCTTCCTCAGCCACTACCGCCACGCCTTCCGCACCACCCGATTCGATGGAAAGTTTCGCCGCGCTCTTCGAGGAGAGCCTCTCGCGCCAGGAAATGCGAGCCGGCGAGGTCATCACCGCAGAGGTGGTCCGGGTCGACGCCAATCATGTCGTGGTCAATGCCGGCCTCAAGTCCGAAAGCTTCATCTCGGTCGAGGAGTTCCGCAACGACGACGGCGAGATCGACGCCAAGCCCGGCGATTTCGTCCTGGTCGCCATCGAATCCCTGGAAGACGGCTACGGCGAAACGCGCCTGTCGCGCGAAAAGGCCAAGCGCCTCGCCGCCTGGCACTCGCTCGAAAAGGCGATGGAGGAAAGCACGCTGGTGCAGGGTCTGGTGACCGGCAAGGTAAAGGGCGGCCTGACCGTCATGATCAACGGCATCCGGGCGTTCCTGCCGGGTTCGTTGGTCGATACCCGTCCGGTCAAGGACACCACCCCGTACGAGGGCAAGAACCTCGAATTCAAGGTCATCAAGCTCGATCGCAAGCGCAACAACGTCGTGGTCTCCCGGCGTGCGGTGGTCGAGGCAAGCCAGGGTGAAGATCGCGCCAAGCTGCTCGAGACCCTGCACGAAGGCGCAGTCATCAAGGGCATCGTCAAAAACATCACCGACTACGGCGCGTTCGTGGATCTCGGCGGCATCGATGGTCTGCTGCACATCACCGACCTGGCCTGGCGCCGGGTCAAGCACCCCACCGAAATCCTCCAGGTCGGCGACGAAGTCGAGGCCAAGGTGCTCAAGTTCGACCAGGAAAAGAACCGCGTGTCGCTCGGCCTCAAGCAGCTCGGCGAAGATCCGTGGATCGGTCTGGGTCGTCGTTACCCCACCGGTACCCGCCTGTTCGGCAAGGTCACCAATCTCACCGACTACGGTGCGTTCGTCGAGATCGAATC
>JANMWG010000187.1:0-3969 GCA_031393885.1 Betaproteobacteria bacterium
TCAGAGCGTCCTGGGCCGCCTCTTCGACTTCGGGACGTTGGTGATCTCTGGCGCGGGCATGGCACAGGAGCCGATCGCCGGCATCGCCAAGCCGATGGCTTTCCGTAAAGCGTTCATGGAGGCGCAGGATCAGACGAAGGCTGGGGCTTGACCGAGTTGGCCGAAGCAGGTCACAAAGGTACGATCGGTCGTCGAGGCGCATATCGAGGAGATCCGGGATGCATGGAACCACCCCTGCGGGGGCTGAAGTCACGCATGTGTTCCGTCACGGCTTCTGGCTACTGCTCGAGGTCGAAGATCTGCTCGTCCCGTTCGCACAGTTTCCATGGTTCAGGAAGGCAACGATCGACCAGCTGTCGGACGTCCAGTGGCCGACGCCCGATCACCTCTACTGGCCGCAACTCGACGTGGATCTCTCCGTTGAATCGATTCGGAATCCGGAGGCGTTTCCGCTGGTTTCCAGGCTCGAGATGTAGTCCGGCATACGTTCTGCGCGACGGGGACTGTGACGGTAGTATCGTTTGCTGTTGGAGACGAGAGGCACTATGAGTCTCAGCATCGAATATGAGCGCGAGGAAGATGGCCGCTGGCTGGCCGAGGTGCCGACGTTGCCTGGAGTGCTTGCATACGGAGGCACGGCACAGGAGGCTCAGGCAAGGGCCAAGGTTCTGGCGCTCCGCGTTCTCGCCGATCAGATCGAATTCGGTGAGGTGAACCCCGAGGCAATCCGCATTTCTTCGAGTGCACCACGTAAGTCTCGCCGAGCACTCGGTTCAGACTGACAGGAAAGCAATTCCGATGACCATCGACATCGACCGGCTCACCGAGGCCGAACTCGTCGACCTCAACCACCGCGTCGTGGCGCGCCTGAAGTTCCTGCATCAGATGCGGGCGCACGCGAGCATGCTCGACTTCAGCATCGGGCAAAAAGTCTCGTTCCAGCCCGAAGGGCATCCGGTCCTCAACGGCATCATCACCAGATACAACCGCAAGACGGTCACGGTCGTCGCTGAAAATGGCCAGCAGTGGAACGTCGCGCCCACGTTTCTGCGCAAGGCGGAGGTGCCTGCTGGTGCCTCATCCACGGCTCCGCAGGCGGCCCGCCTGCCCGGAAAGTAACCGCGCGTCGGCCTCTCGTCATCCAAGGACCAGCCCATGATCATCGACACCATCGACGCCTGGCACGACCTCGTCGCCACCCGGAACGTGAGCGGGCTCGATGCGCTGATTGCCGACAACGCCGTGTTCCATTCGCCGGTGGTGCACACGCCGCAGGTCGGCAAAGAACGGGTGCTGCGCTATCTGACCGCGGCGTTCAGCGTGTTCTTCGTCGACTCGTTCCGCTACGTGCGTGAGCTGGTCGGCGGCAATGACGCCGTGCTGGAGTTCGTGGTCGAGATCGACGGCATCAGCGTCAACGGCGTCGACATGATCCGCTGGGACGACGACGGCAGGATCGTCGAGTTCAAGGTGATGATCCGGCCGCTCGAGGCCATCAACCTGATCCACCAGAAGATGGCGGCGATGCTGGCGGGAAAGGGCTGATTCACATCTCGAGTGGTATGTTCGCTCGCGCCACCAATCCGATCTGACGCCGTGCAGGTCAAGGTCAGTACCTGAGGAGAAGATCGTCAAATGCGAATCGTAGTGGTCACCGGCGGCGCCAGCGGTATCGGGCGTGCCTGTTGTCACGTGTTGTCCGGCAAGGGCTGGAAGGTCGTCGTGCTCGATGTAAACGGGGAGGGCGCCAGGGAGGTCGCGGCCGAGATCGGCGGTGTCCCGGGCACGCTCGACGTCGGCGACGAGCATGCGGTCGAGGCCGAGGCTGAACGCATCGAGCGGGAGGTCGGTCCGGTTTACGGGCTGGTGAATAGCGCCGGCATTCTGGCTGTACCGGTTCCGCCCGAACAACTTCCCATGGAAGAGTGGGACCGCGTGGTTCGCATCAATCAGCGCGGCACCTACGTGACGTCGCTCGCGTTCGGCCTGCGCATGGCGGCTCGCGGTAGCGGTTCCATCGTGAACATCGCCTCGATCAACGCTTTCCGGTCGATGCCGTTCCACGGCTATGCTCCCACCAAGGCCGCCATCGTGTCGATCACCATGAATCTCGCGGCCGAGTGGGGGCCGAGCGGCGTGCGCGTCAACGCGGTTTCGCCGGGCTTCACCCGCTCGCCCGCGCTGCAGGCCAAGATCGACGCCGGCGAGCGCGACGTGGCAGCCATCGAGAAGGCAACGGCACTGCGCCGGTTGATGGAGCCGGAGGATTCCGCCTATGCGGTGGCGTTCCTGTTGTCCGACGAGGCCAGCGGCATCACCGGCGTCAATCTGCCCGTCGAAGGGGGATGGCTGGTGATGCCATCGTGGCAAAGCTATCCCGGCATTCGCGGCGACTGGCCATAGGCGTGGGAGATCTTCAACTGACAAGAATCGCCGTGCTCGACGACTGGCAGCCGCGCGGCATGTACCTGCGGGCGATCGCGCCATGCGCGCAGGCGGTTTCCAGGTCGGCATCCCGTCCGGCACCTTGCTCGAGGGCAGCACGCTCGGCGTCGTCGGGGTCGGCAGAATCGGTGCGCGGGTGGCCCGCCTGGGCAGTGCGCTGGGCATGCGAGTGCTGGCGTGGAGCCAGAACCTCACGGCCGACAAGGCGGCCGCCGTGGGGGCCAAGCTCGTGGACAAATCGACCCTGTTCGCCGAAGCCGACGCGATCACGCTGCACCTGTTTCTCTCCGAACGCACCCGCAACATCGTCGGTGCGCGGGAGTTCGAGCAGATGAAACCGGGCGCCATCCTGGTGAACACGGCGCGGGCGGGGCTGGTTGACGAGACCGCCTTGCTGCAACGCCTCCAACAGGGCGCGCTGACCGCGGCACTGGACGTCTACTGGCAGGAGCCGCTCGCGGCCGACGAACGCGCCCTTCGCCGAAGGCGAAGGGCGTATGACGGTTTTCAGCTTCCGCTGCATTCCCGGATTCCGCATACTCGCCGGTCGCGTCGATGCGCGTCTTGCCTGATCGACCGCGTGCCGGTTGCCCGCCGCAGGTGCTTGCTTCATGCTGCGGCGCGCAAGGCGATGCGCCTATCTGAGAAACCAGGTTTTGCCGTAGCAAGGATGTAATAGATGCGTCCATTGGATGGAGTCACAGTCGTAGCGCTCGAGCACGTGATCGCCGCGCCGTTCTGCACGCGGCAACTGGCGGATCTGGGCGCCCGTGTCATCAAGATCGAGCGGCCCGGCGTGGGCGATCCGGCGCGTGCCTACGATGACCGTGTCAAAGGTCTCTCGTCGCATTTCGTCTGGACCAACCGATCAAAGGAAAGCATCACGCTCGACCTGAAGCAGGCCGATGCCCGGGAGATCGTGCGCAAGTTGCTGGCCACCGCGGATGTGCTGGTGCAGAACCTCGCGCCCGGTGCCGCCGCCCGCATGGGGTTTTCCTATGAACTGCTGAAGGACGAGTTCCCGCGGCTCATCGTGTGCGACGTATCCGGTTACGGCGCCGATGGACCTTACCGCGACAAGAAGGCCTACGACCTGCTGATCCAGAGCGAATCCGGGTTGCTCTCGATCACCGGCACACCCGATACGCCGTCGAAAGCCGGTTGCTCCATCGTCGATATCGCCGCCGGGATGTATGCGTACACGAACATCCTCGCCGCCCTGATCCATCGCGGCAAGACCGGCAAGGGCTGCAACATCGACGTTTCCATGCTCGAAAGCATGGCGGAGTGGATGAGCTTCCCGCTTTACTACGCCTATGACGGTGCCACGCCTCCCGCGCGCGCCGGCGCGTCGCACGCCACGATCTACCCTTATGGGCCGTTCCCCGTCGGCGACGGCCAGGTCGTGATGCTGGGTTTGCAGAACGAGCGCGAGTGGGTGGTGTTCTGCGACAAGGTGCTGGAGCAACCCGACCTCGAGACCGACCCGCGGTTCTCCTCGAGCACGCGCCGATCCAATGCCAG
>JANMWG010000194.1:0-29466 GCA_031393885.1 Betaproteobacteria bacterium
GCGCATAGAAAGTCGCGGGGCCGATACGGTGACTCTGGCGCCCTGTGCATCCGATCCGGCGCAATCGCGCGGCCGCCGCCACTGTGAGCAGGGTGCGCCGACCCGCACCGAGTTCCAGCGGGACCGCGACCGCATCGTGCATTCCACGGCGTTCCGGCGGCTGGTCTACAAGACGCAGGTGTTCCTCAACCACGAAGGCGATTTATTCCGCACCCGCATGACTCACTCGCTGGAAGTGGCGCAACTGGGGCGCTCCATCGCCCGAGCGTTACGGCTGAACGAGGATCTGGTGGAGGCGATCGCACTGGCCCATGACCTCGGGCACACGCCGTTCGGTCATGCCGGCCAGGATGCGCTTGACGAGTGCATGCGCCCGAATGGCGGGTTCGAGCACAACCTGCAGAGTCTGCGAGTGGTAGACCGGCTGGAAGAGCGATACCCGGCCTTCGACGGCCTGAACCTCACCTTCGAGACGCGCGAGGGCATCCTCAAGCATTGTTCGCCGCGCAACGCCGAACGGCTGGGCGAACTGGGCGAACGTTTCCTGCGCCACCAACAGCCCGGCCTGGAGGCACAGCTCGCCAACCTCGCCGATGAGGTGGCATACAACAACCACGATGTCGACGACGGCATCCGGTCCGGCCTGATCAGTGCCGATGAGCTGGCTGAAGTCCCGATCTTTGCCCTTCACCTGGCGACCGTTCGCTCGACGTATCCCGGCCTCGCGGACCGCCGTGTGATCCATGAAACCGTGCGCCGCATGATCAATACCCTGGTCGGCGATCTGACGCGCCAGACCGCCGAGAACGTGAGGCGACGAGGGCCGGGCTCGATCGACGATGTACGGCGCAGTCCGCCCCTGGTGGGTTTCAGCGAAGGCATGCAGGCGGAGCAGCAGGTCCTCAAGAACTTCCTCCGCCAGCGTCTCTACCAGCACTATCGGGTGGCTCGCATGGCGGCCAAGTCGCGCCGGATCGTTCGCGAACTATTCGAGGCCTTTGTCGCGGACCAACGCCTCCTGCCGCCCGAGTTCCAGCAGCGGGCCCGGGGTGACCCCCCCCGCGCCATCGCCGACTACATCGCCGGCATGACCGACCGCTATGCCATCCGGGAGCACCGCCGCCTGTTCGCGATCGAGGAAGTTTAGAGGACGCCCCCCAGGCTTCCTCCGGTCGCCACCTCCACTGAGGGGCGCAGCGTCCTCGGGGGATCCTATGGGCGCTGCCCCTTCGCTTCCGATGCGCCCTTCGTTCGGCAGACGCTGCGCTACGCCTTCCCTCACGAGGGGGCGCCCCGTTCCTCGGGGGACCCTGCGGACGGGGTCCCTCCGCTTCCGAGTGTCCCTTCGTTCGACACCGCCTGGTCGCAACCGCAAATGAACGGCTCCAGCGATACCTGTAAAACCCGGGCCGCACACCGACGCCTACCCCCAAACGGGGCCGGACACCGCGTCGTTATTGAAGGACCGAGGGCCTCGCGTTAAACTTTACCTCCCCCCTGTCTGGTCTGATGCCTTGACCTCGACAGGATTTGCCGTCCAGTCCTGCGCGGCCGTCCAATCCTGCGCCATCCGCCCGCCTTTCCAGACGGGTAGCGGCCGGCCGGGATCCGACGTGACCGCACCCAGTCCGCAAACGAGGTTACACCGTGGCGCATCCAGCTTTGCCGCAGCGGCAGGGACTCTACGACCCTGCAAACGAACACGACGCCTGTGGCGTCGGATTCGTCGCCCACATCAAGGGGCGCAAGAGCCACGACATCGTCGGGCAGGGTCTGCTGATCCTCGAGAATCTCAGTCACCGCGGTGCCACCGGGGCCGATCCGACGGCCGGCGACGGTGCCGGCATCCTGGTGCAGATTCCGGATGCTTTCTTCCGCGAAGAACTCGCCTCCCAGGGAATCGCCCTGCCCCCGCTGGGCAAGTACGGCGTGGGCATGGTGTTTCTTCCGCAGGAACCCGCGAGCCGCCTGTCCTGTGAACAGGAGATCGAGCGCGCCATCCGCGCCGAAGGGCAGGTGTTGCTCGGCTGGCGCGATGTTCCGCGCGACAACGCCGTGTTCAGCAAGGCCGTCCAGCGCATCGAACCGGTGATCCGCCAGGTGTTCATCGGCGAGGGCAGCGATGTCACGGTGACCGAGGCGTTGGAGCGCAAGCTCTTCATCATCCGCAAGCGTTCCGGGCATGCCATCCAGGCGCTTAAGCTGGAGCACGGCAAGGAGTTCTACGTCCCGTCGATGTCGGCGCGGACCATCGTTTACAAGGGCATGCTCTTGGCCGACCAGGTCGGCAGCTACTACCTCGACCTGCGCGACCCGCGTTTCACGTCCGCTCTGGCGCTGGTGCATCAACGGTTCTCGACCAACACCTTTCCCAGTTGGGACCTGTCGCACCCGTTCCGCATGATCGCCCACAACGGCGAAATCAACACTTTACGTGGCAACGTCAACTGGCTGCGCGCGCGCCAGGGCGCCATCTCCTCGCCCATCCTCGGCAAGGATCTCGACAAGCTCTGGCCGCTGATCTATCCGGGGCAGTCGGATTCCGCCTCGTTCGACAACGCGCTCGAGTTGCTCACGATGAGCGGGTACTCGCTGGTGCATGCGATGATGATGCTGATCCCGGAAGCCTGGGAAAAGCACACGCTGATGGACGAGAATCGCCGCGCCTTCTATGAGTATCACGCCGCGATGATGGAGCCATGGGACGGCCCGGCGGCGGTGGCGTTCACCGACGGCAGGCAGATCGGGGCCACGCTCGACCGTAACGGCTTGCGGCCGGCACGCTACATCGTCACCGACGACGATCTGGTCATCATGGCGTCGGAATCGGGCACGCTGCCGATCTCCGACGACCGCATCGTCAAGAAGTGGCGCCTGCAACCGGGCAAGATGTTCCTGGTCGATCTCGAACTCGGTCGGATCATCGACGACAAGGAACTCAAGGATTCGCTGTCGGCGCTCAAGCCCTACCGCGAGTGGATCGAGCGCATCCGGGTCAAGCTCGACTAGTTGCCGGAGCCGACCGAAGCGCGCGAATGCTCAACCGTGCCGCTGCTCGACCGCCAGCAGGCATTCTGCTACACCCAGGAAGATCTGAAGTTCCAGCTCCTGCCGATGGCGCAAGACGGAGAAGAGTCGATCGGGTCGATGGGCAACGACTCGCCGCTCGCGGTGCTTTCCGACAAGAACAAGACCCTCTATCACTATTTCAAGCAGCTGTTCGCCCAGGTCACGAATCCGCCGATCGACCCGATTCGCGAAGACCTCGTGATGTCGCTGGTGTCGTTCATCGGGCCCAAGCCAAACCTGCTCGGCGTGGACGAGACCAATCCTCCGATGCGGGTCGAAGTCACGCAGCCGGTGCTCGACGTGGTGTCGATGGAGAAGATCCGGCACATCGCGAGCTATACCGACAACAAGTTCAGGTCGTACCAGCTAGACCTCTGCTATCCGGTCGCCTGGGGCCCCAAGGCGATCGAAGCGCGCCTCGCCAGCCTGTGCGCGGAGGCGGTCGATGCCGTTCGATCCGGGTACAACATCCTGATCCTGTCGGACCGGCACGTGAATGCCGCGCAGGTCGCGATTCCCGCGTTGCTCGCCACTTCGTCGGTCCACCTGCATCTGGTCGAGAAGGGTCTGCGCACTTCGGCCGGGCTGGTGGTCGAGACCGGATCCGCACGCGAAGTCCATCACTTCGCCCTGCTCGGTGGCTATGGAGCCGAGGCGGTTCACCCTTATCTCGCCATCGAATCCATCCTTGCCGCGGGCCCGATGCTGCCTGCGGAGACGCGTGGCGAAAAGGCGGTGAAGCAATACATCAAGGCGGTGGGCAAGGGCCTGATGAAAGTCATGTCGAAGATGGGAATCTCGACCTACATGTCGTACACCGGGGCCCAGATCTTCGAGGCCGTCGGACTGTCGTCGAGCCTGATCGACAAGTGCTTCACCGGCACCACGTCGACGGTAGAGGGCATCGGTATCTTCGAGGTCGCCGAAGAAGCGATCCGCAGTCACCGCAGCGCATTCAGCGGCGACCCGGTACTGGCTGGCGCACTCGAGGCGGGTGGCGAATACGCCTTCCGCACCCGTGGCGAGGAGCACATGTGGACGCCCGATGCGATCGCGAAACTGCAGCACTCGACCAAGACCAACAGCTTCTCGACCTACCAGGAGTACGCCGCGCTGATCAACGATCAGTCGCGGCGGCACATGACCTTCCGCGGCCTGTTCGATCTCAGGATCGATCCATCGAAGTCGATTCCGATCGACGAAGTCGAGCCGGCAAAAGAGATCGTGCGTCGTTTCGCCACCGGCGCCATGTCGCTCGGGTCGATCTCCACCGAAGCCCACACCACGCTCGCGATCGCCATGAATCGCATCGGCGGCAAGTCGAACACCGGCGAAGGTGGCGAGGATCCGAAGCGTTACCCGTTGGCGAAGGCTGGTGAAACACTGGCGTCACGCATCGGTCGCGACCGGATCATGCGCGACATCGCGTTACTCGAGGGCGATTCGCTGCGGTCGAAGATCAAGCAGGTCGCCTCGGGGCGATTCGGCGTCACCGCCGAATACCTCGGCAGCGCCGATCAGATCCAGATCAAGATGGCGCAGGGCGCGAAACCGGGGGAAGGCGGCCAGCTTCCCGGGTACAAGGTCTCCGAATACATCGCGGAGTTGCGTTTTTCGGTGCCCGGCGTGGGTCTGATCTCGCCGCCGCCGCACCATGACATCTATTCCATCGAAGATCTGGCGCAGCTCATCCACGATCTCAAGAACGCGAATCCGCGCGCGTCGATCAGCGTCAAGCTGGTGTCCGAAGTCGGCGTGGGAACCGTGGCCGCCGGCGTCGCGAAGGCCAAGGCGGATCACGTCACGATCGCCGGGCACGACGGCGGCACCGGCGCATCGCCGTGGTCGTCCATCAAACATGCCGGGACACCATGGGAGCTAGGACTCGCTGAAACCCAGCAGACACTGGTGCTCAATCGCCTGCGCGGTCGCATCGCCGTGCAGGTGGACGGACAGATGAAGACCGGCCGCGACGTTCTCATTGGCGCGCTGCTCGGTGCCGACGAGTTCGGTTTTGCCACCGCACCGCTGGTGGTGCAAGGCTGCATCATGATGCGCAAGTGCCACCTCAATACCTGTCCGGTCGGCGTAGCGACGCAGGATCCGGTGCTGCGGCGCAAGTTCACGGGGCAGCCGGAGCATGTGGTGAATTTCTTCTTCTTCATTGCCGAAGAGCTGCGCGAGTACATGGCACAGCTGGGCATCCGTCGCCTGGTCGACCTGATCGGCCGCAGCGACCTGCTCGACATGCGCCATGGCATCGAGCACTGGAAGGCGCGCGGGCTCGATTTTTCGCGGGTGTTCTACAAGCCGGACGTACCTGCCGACGTCGCCTGGCGCAACGTCGAGACGCAAGACCACGGTCTGGACCGGGCGCTCGATCATCGCCTCATCGAACTTGCCCAACCCGCCCTGGAGCGGCGCGAATCCGTGACGATCGACATGCCGATCCGCAACGTCAACCGTACCGTGGGCACGATGTTGTCCTCGGAAGTGGCGCGCCGCTATGGCCATGAAGGTCTGCCCGACAACACGATCCACGTCCGCTTCGCCGGATCGGCCGGGCAGAGCTTCGGCGCCTTCCTCGCGCGCGGCATCACGCTCGACCTGATCGGCGAAGGCAACGACTACGTCGGCAAGGGCCTGTCGGGTGGACGCATCGTGGTCCAGCCGTCGCCCAGGTTCCGCGGCAACCCCGGCGAGAACATCATCGTCGGCAACACCGTGATGTATGGCGCCGTGCTTGGCGAAGCCTATTTCCGGGGTGTGGCCGGCGAACGCTTCTGTGTCCGCAATTCCGGCGGCCATGCCGTGGTCGAAGGTGTCGGCGATCATGGCTGCGAGTACATGACGGGAGGTACCGTCGTCGTGCTCGGCGTCACCGGCCGCAACTTCGCGGCCGGGATGTCGGGCGGCATCGCCTACGTCTACGATGAGGACGGCAGTTTTACCTCGCACTGCAATGTCTCGATGGTGGTGCTCGAAGCGGTTCTGCCGGAAGCCGAGCAGGAGGCCAGGATCGGCCGCGATCTGTGGCATCTCGGCGCCTCCGACGAGGCCGTGCTTCGGCGCTTCGTCGAGAATCACGCCCGCTATTCGGGCAGCGCGAGGGCGCGCGAAATTCTCGATACCTGGAACGTGTCGCGGGCGCGCTTCGTCAAGGTGTTCCCGACCGAGTATCGCCGGGCGCTCGGCGAGATGGCGGCAAGCGGTCGGAAGCTGGCCGCGTGAGGCGGCAACCGCGTCACGGAATAATCAGATGTTGAACCGGATCGGAATCGAATGGGCAAGGTAACGGGCTTCATGGAATACCGGCGACTCTCGGAGGTCGCGGAACCGCCACGCGAGCGGCTCAAGCACTGGGGCGAATTCATCGGCCATCTCAAGGACCACGAAGCCAAGCTGGAGGGCGCCCGGTGCATGGATTGCGGCATTCCGTTCTGTATGCAGGGGTGCCCGGTCAACAACATCATCCCCGACTGGAACGACCTGGTGTTCCGCCAGAACTGGCGCGAGGCGCTGGATGTCCTCCATTCGACCAACAATTTTCCCGAGTTCACCGGCCGCGTGTGTCCAGCCCCGTGCGAAGCGGCATGCACCCTGAACATCGACAACGATCCCGTCGGTATCAAGTCGATCGAGCACGCCATCATCGACAAGGGCTGGGAGTTGGGTTGGGTGGTGCCGCAGCCGCCGCGGCTCAAATCGGGCAAGCGCGTGGCCGTGGTCGGATCCGGTCCGGCTGGTCTGGCAACGGCGCAGCAACTGGCACGGGCGGGCCATGCCGTCGTGCTGTTCGAGAAGAGCGATCGCATCGGTGGCCTGCTGCGCTACGGCATCCCCGACTTCAAGATGGAGAAGTCGCATATCGATCGGCGGATCGAGCAGATGCAGGCCGAGGGCGTCGAGTTCCGGCCTGGTGTTCATGTGGGCGAGGGGCCTGCGCCCGACATGCTTTCGGCGGCCTCGGTCCTCGCCGATTTCGATGCCGTGGTGCTGGCCGGGGGCGCCGAGCAGCCGCGTGACCTGCAGGTGCCTGGCCGGCATCTCGCGGGCCTGCACTTCGCCATGGACTTCCTGCCGATGCAGAACAAGGTCGTGGCCGGCGATGAGGTCAGCGCCCAGATCTCGGCGAAGGGCTTGCACGTGATCGTGATCGGTGGCGGCGATACCGGTTCCGACTGCGTCGGGACATCCAATCGCCAGGGTGCCGCCTCGGTCAGTCAGTTCGAGCTCATGCCGCAGCCGCCGGCACACGAAAACAAGCCGCTGGTATGGCCATATTGGCCGCTCAAGCTGCGTACCTCCTCGTCGCACGAAGAAGGCTGCGAGCGCGACTGGGCGGTGTCGACCAAGGCCTTCAAGGGCAAGGACGGAAGGGTCGCCGCCCTGGTGGCTTGCCGTGTCGAGTGGATCAAGGACGCCAACGGACAGATGAAGATGCAGGAGATGGCCGGGTCCGAGTTCGAGCTGCCGGCCGACCTCGTACTGCTCGCAATGGGATTCGTATCACCGGTTGCGCGCGTGCTCGAGGCGTTCCGCGTCGACAAGGATGCCCGTGGCAATGCCCGCGCTGCGACCGACGGCGGCAACAGCTATCAGACCAATGTGCCCAAGGTGTTCGCGGCGGGCGACATGCGCCGCGGTCAGTCGCTCGTGGTCTGGGCCATTCGCGAGGGGCGCCAGTGCGCCCGTGCGGTCGACGAATTTCTCATGGGCAAGAGCGATCTCCCGCGTTAGGCCGGCGGTGGCCGTTGCCGCGCCACCGGTCCCGCAGCCCGTCTTCCGAGCCGGCCAGCCGCCGCGCTTCCACCGAGTGGTTGCTCGCCGTCCGGTACCGGCTTCCGCATGAACACGCCTCTTCGCAACGACACCTTCATCCGCGCGCTGCGACGCCAGCCGACGCCCCACACCCCGATCTGGATCATGCGCCAGGCGGGCCGCTACCTGCCTGAGTACAACGCCACGCGCGCCCGTGCCGGCAGTTTTCTCGATCTGTGCAAGAGCCCTGACTACGCCACCGAGGTGACGCTGCAGCCGCTGGATCGGTTCGCGCTCGATGCCGCTATCCTGTTTTCGGACATCCTCACCATTCCCGACGCCATGGGTCTCGGCCTGTATTTCGCCGAAGGCGAAGGGCCTCGCTTCGAGCATCCCCTGCGCGACGAACAAAGCATTCTCGCGCTGAAGGCGCCCGATCCCTACGCAACGCTACGCTACGTCACCGATGCCGTATCCCAGATTCGCAAGGCGCTCGATGGCCGGGTCCCGCTGATCGGGTTCTCCGGCAGTCCGTTCACGCTCGCGTGCTACATGATCGAGGGTCAGGGCGGCACCGAGTTCGAGCGCGTCAAGACCATGCTGTATTCGCGTCCCGACCTGCTGCATCGCGTGCTGGAGGTCAACGCCGACGCGGTCACCGCCCACCTCAACGCGCAGATCGAGAGCGGCGCCCAGGCGGTCATGTTGTTCGACACCTGGGGCGGCGCTCTCGCCGAAGCGGCCTATCGCGAATTCTCGCTGGGCTACCTGCAGCGCATCGTTGCCGGATTGGTGCGCGTGCATGAGGGCGAATCGGTGCCCGTGATCGTCTTCACCAAAGGGGGCGGGGTGTGGCTCGAGCACATCGCGGCCATTGGTTGCGATGCGGTCGGACTCGACTGGACGGTGGATATCGGCAGCGCCCGCGCCCGGATCGGTGACCGCGTCGCGCTCCAGGGCAACCTCGATCCGTCGGTTCTGTTCAGCTCGCCCGACGTCATTCGGCGCGAGGCGGCCCGCGTGCTGTCGTCGTTCGGCGACGGCAGCGGACACGTCTTCAATCTCGGTCACGGCATCTCCCGATTCACGCCCCCCGAGAACGTCGCGGTGCTGGTCGATGCGGTCCACGAGTTCTCCCGCGCCGGGCGCTGAGTTCGGCGCCAAAAGCGCCGGAAAGGCGCGCCGATAGTGGACTTATGCACAGCGAACGAGGATTGGCGCCGGTCCTGGCCCAGGTCGGCTGCGTTTTCGATGTCAAAAGTGCAACTATCTGTTTCACAACGTAATCGTCGTGGTGCGGCGACCTCGCCGGGCCATCCCGGCATTCGGGAAACTTTCCGCTTGACAGCCGCCGCGAATCTTCATCAACAGACTTATCCACAGCTGTGAAAAGCTCTACTTTTCCCTTTTGGCAAACGGACTTGGGCGCCTTTTCACGGTTTCGTCGCAGGTTCTGACCGCCCTGCCGCCATGGCCTATGTCCGCGTCGCGCTCGATGTGCCACTGGAGCGGGTTTTCGATTACCGATGCGATGACGCCGGCCCCGACGACGTGGGGCGCCTGGTGGTTGTGCCATTCGGCCGTGGCCGCAAGGTCGGTGTGGTCCTGGCACTGACCGATCACCCCGATGTCTCCGAAGATCGCATCCGGCCGGTGCATCGCTTGGCGCGCAACCTCCCGGTCCTGCCGGGACCCACTCTCGATCTGTTGCGATTCTGTCATCGCTACTACCACCATCCGCTTGGCGCCACGGTGGCGAACGCGCTGCCGACCGCCCTGCGCCGACCGGACAGTCCGGCCCTCGGGCCGCGGCCCGCCTATCGACTGTCGTCGGGTGCATCGGCGCCGAGTCGGGTCGTGCCGTCGTCCCGCGCGTTCGCTCAACACGCCCTGATGGTGCGCTTGGCCGACGCCGGGACCATCGCCGCCGGCGACCTTGCGCCGGCGGCGCTTCGAGCCGCTCGCGTGTTGCTGAAAGCCGGATGGATCGAGCAGTGCGCGGCCATCGATGCAGAACCGGCTCTGCCTGTCCTCGACGCGGCGCATGCGCAACCGGCACCGACCCTGGAACTCACGTCGTCGCAGCAGCAGGTGATCGAATCCGTGCGCGCGACCTTCGGCACGTTCCGCTGCCATCTGCTGCACGGGGTGACCGGCAGCGGCAAGACCGAGGTCTATCTGCGGCTCATCGAGGCCGCGCTGGCGCGAGGGCAGCAGGCGCTGCTGTTGGTGCCCGAAATCAATCTCACGCCGCAACTCGAGGCCGCGCTCGAGCAGCGGTTCGGCGCGGCCTCGCTGGTAACGCTCCACAGCGGTATTGCCGAGGGTGAGCGCTTGCAGCGCTGGCTGCGTGCGGTTCGCGGACAGGCCGCGATCGTTGCCGGCACCCGACTCGCGGTCTTCACACCGCTGCCCAGGCTCGGGCTGGTGATCGTGGACGAGGAACACGACAGCTCATACAAACAGCAGGAAGGGCTGCGCTACAACGCTCGCGATGCCGCGATCTTCCTGGCCAAGGCGCGCGCCGTGCCGGTATTGCTGGGATCGGCGACGCCGTCGCTCGAAAGCTTCGCTGCTGCTCGCAGCGGCCGCTATGCCCTGCTGGAGTTGCCGACCCGTGCCGCCAGTCGTCCGCCGCAGATCCGCACGATCACTACCCACGGGGTCAAGCTGCGCGAAGGCCTGGCGCCGGCCGTGGTCGATGCGCTCGCCGCCGCGTTGCAGCGTGGCGAACAGAGTCTGGTGTTCATCAATCGCCGCGGCTTCGCGCCGACCCTGTTCTGCCATGAGTGCGGGTGGGTCGCGCCGTGCCCTCGCTGCAGCGCGCGCCTGACTTTCCATGCGCGTGGCGAGCGCCTGCGCTGCCACCACTGCGGCCACGAGGAGGCGGTCGCCCGCTCGTGTCCGAGCTGCGGCAATCAGGACCTGCGTGCACTGGGTGAAGGCACGCAGCGCATCGAGCGCGCCTTGCAGACGCGGTTTCCGACCGCCCGAATCTCCCGGGTGGACCGCGACACCACGCAGCGCAAGCACGCCTTCGCGGACCTGCGGCGCGAGATCGGCGACAACCAGGTCGACATCCTGGTCGGCACCCAGATGCTCGCCAAGGGCCATGATTTTCCGCGGTTGACCACCGTGGGCGTGCTCGGCGGGGACCTGGCGCTGCTGGCGGCCGACTTTCGCGCTGAGGAGCGTTCGTTTGCGCTGCTGCTGCAGGTGGCCGGGCGGGCCGGGCGGGCCGGGCTGCCGGGACACGTGCTGATCCAGACCGCATTTCCGGATCATCCGCTGTATCGCGCCGTGGTCGCCCAGGACTACGACGGGTTCGCTGCGACGCAACTCGCGCTGCGGTCGGCCAGCGGTTTTCCGCCCAGCCTCTACCAGGCGTTGCTGCGCGCGGAAGCGGCGACCGAGGCGCAGGTGTTCGCGTTTCTCGATGCCGCGAAGCAGGCCGCGGCGCCGATCGATCCGGCGCTGACCCTGTACGACCCGGCGCCGGCGCGTATCGCCAGGGTGGCGGGGCGCTGGCGCGGTCAACTGCTGCTGCAGAGCGCGGTGCGAGCCGCGTTGCATGGGTTTCTCGATGTCTGGTTGCCCAAGCTCGCTTCCAATCGGGTGCGATGGTCGATCGACGTGGACCCATTCGACATGTGAAGACCCCCCCAGGCTGCGCTGCGCTGCGCCTTCCCCCCAAGGGGGCACCCCGTTCCTCGGGGACCCTGCGGACGGGGCCCCTTCGCTTCTGAAGTCCCTTCGTTCAGCACCTCGAGGCTGCGCTGTGCTTCGCCTTCCCCTTCGAGGGGGCGCAGCATTCCTCGGGAAACCCTGCGGATGCTGCCCCTTCACTAGCGGGTGGCCCGCTGCTGTCAGTCGGTATGAGCGCGGGTCGTGCGTCTATAATCGCGGCCTTTTCCGGCGTTGCCCTCTATGCCCGCAGCACCCGTCACCGACCTCAAGACCCACCTCGCGGCGCTGTTCGAATCCGCCCTCGAAGCCGTCGCGCCGGAGGCACGCGGCACTGCGGTGATTCTCGACCGCCCGAAGCAGGCAAGCCATGGTGACTACGCCTGCAACCTCGCCCTGCAACTGTCGCGGCAACTGCGCCGCAACCCGCGCGAGATCGCGGCGGCAATCATCGATCACCTGCCGCCATCCCCTCATGTCGCTCGCGCCGAGATCGCGGGTGCGGGCTTCATCAACCTGTTCCTGCAACCGGCCGCCAAGCGCGACGTCGTCCGCCGCATCTTCGCCGCCGGTGACCGCTACGGTCATTCCACGCTCGGGCAGGATCGTCGCGTACAGATCGAGTTCGTGTCGGCCAACCCCACCGGGCCCCTGCATGTCGGGCATGGTCGCGGGGCGGCCTACGGATCGGCACTGTCCAACTTGCTCGCCGCCGCCGGTTTCGAGGTCACGCGCGAGTTCTACGTCAACGACGCCGGCCGCCAGATGGACATCCTCGCGCTGTCGGCCTGGTTGCGATACCTTCAGGCGCATGGCGAGTCGGTCGCGTTTCCAGGCGATGGCTATCGCGGTGACTACGTCCGCGATATCGGTGCCCAGCTCGCGGGTGCGCACAGTGATCGCCTGGTGCGGCCGGCGGCGATATTGCCGGTGCCGGTCGCGGGCGACGCCGCCGATGCCGCGCTCGATGTGCTCATTGCCGCCGCCAAAGCCGGTCTCGGCGAAGACTGGTGGACCGTGCACCGGTTTGCCCTCGATGCGATGCTCGCCGACCAGCGTAACGATCTCGGCGAGTTCGGCGTGCACTACGACGTGTGGTACTCGGAACAGTCGTTGCACACCAGCGGAGCGGTCGAACGTGCGGTGCAACGGCTGCACGACGCCGGCCACCTCTACCTCCAGGATGGCGCGCTGTGGTTCCGCTCCACCACCTTCGGCGACGAGAAAGATCGTGTGGTCCGCCGCGACAACGGTGCGTATACCTACTTCGCATCCGACATCGCCTATCACGCCGAAAAGTTCGACCGCGGGTTCGACATCGTCATCGACGTCTGGGGCGCGGACCACCATGGCTACATCGCCCGGGTGAAGGGCGCCTTGCAAGCGCTCGGGTATGACCCCGCGCGCCTCGAGATCGCGCTGGTGCAGTTCGCGGTGTTGTTTCGCGGCGGCGAAAAGATTGCCATGGGCAAGCGCTCCGGCGATTTCGTCACGCTGCGCGAGCTGCGCGAGGAAGTCGGCAACGATGCGGCGCGCTTCTTCTACGTGCTGCGCAAGAGCGACCAGCACCTCGACTTCGACCTCGATCTCGCCAAGTCGCAAAGCAATGACAACCCGGTCTACTACATCCAGTATGCGCATGCGCGTGTGTGCAGCGTGCTGCTGGGCTGGGGCGGCAACGAGGCCGACCTTGCCGACGCTGCGCTCGACTGCCTCGACAGCGCCGCCGAGATGCAGCTGCTGCAGTTGTTGATCGACTATCCGGAAACCATCGAAGCGGCGGCGCGCGACTTCGCGCCGCATGCGGTTGCCTTCCACCTCAAGGACATCGCGGCGGCGTTCCACAGTTGGTACAACGGCACGCGCTTCCTGGTCGACGAGCCTGCCGTGCGCGAGGGGCGTCTGGCGCTCGCCCTGGCCACCCGGAACGTGCTCCGTACCGGGCTCACCCTGCTCGGCGTGACTGCGCCCGACAAGATGTAACGCCGTGGCCAGTCGCGACTACAAGGACCAGGGCGGCCCTGCCCGTGGCGGGCGCGGCGCCGAGCGCAAGCGCGGCAGCCCGATGGCCATCGGCATCGTTATCGGCGTGTTGCTCGGGCTCGCCGCCGCACTCGGGGTTGCCCTCTACATCAACAAGGGGCCGGGTCCGTTCAGCGAACGCAAACAGGCGCCGGCAACGCCGGCTCCCGAGCCGGCGACGAATGCCCCCCCCCAAGCCACCAGTGCCGACAAGCCGGCTCCTGCGGTGAATTCTTCCCCGAAGCCCGGCGCCAAACCCTCGGTGGCAAAACCCGGTGATGCACCCGCCGCGAAATCCCTTTCGAACGACCTGACCTTCTATGGCATTCTCGAAGGCAAGGAAAAAGTCGTGGTCGATCCACCACCGCCGGTTGCGCCCGGCACCGAGCGCAACCTGTATCTTCAGGTGGGCGCCTTCCGGAGTGCGGCCGAGGCGGACGATCTCAAGGCGCAACTGGCGCTTGCCGGTATCGAAGCCAGGATCCAGCCGGTGCGGTTGCCGCCGGGCGACAAGCTTGTGCACCGCGTGCGCCTCGGCCCGTTCAATGCGGAAGAGGCGGTGCTGGCGCGGAACCGTCTCAGGCAGAACCAGATCGACGCTATCTTCGTGCAGGAAAAGCAGCGCGCCCCGTGATTCAGGGCGCATTCACAGGAGGTGATATGAAAGTGCTGAAACGGATTGCATTCGCGCTCATCCTCGGTGTCGGCCCGGCGCAGCTCGCCGCCGCCGCGCCGGTGCCCGACAAAGACTTCAAGGCGCTCGCCCCGGCGCAGCCGACCGAGGCTCCCGGCAAGGTCGAGGTGCTCGAGTTCTTCCAGTACGGCTGCGGCCACTGCTACGACCTCGAGCCCACCATGAAGGCCTGGGTCCGCAAGAAACCCAAGGATGTCGAGTTCCGCTACGTCCCCACGGTGTGGGACGAATCGCGGGTGCCGCTTGCCAAGACCTTCTATGCGCTCGAAGCGCTCGGGCTGCTGGAGCAGATGCACGACAAGGTCTACGACGCGATCCAACAGAAGCAGGTGCGGCTGTCCGAGCGCGAGGTCATGATGAAGTGGATCGCCCAGCAGCCGGGGGTCGATGCCAAGAAATTCGAGGAAGCCTACGACTCGTTTGGCGTGAACAACAAAGTCCAGCGCGCGGCCCAGATGACCAAGGCGTTTCGCATCAGCGGCACACCCACCATCGCCGTCAACGGCAAGTACGTGACCGGGCCTTCATACGCGGTCGATGCCTCCAGCGGCAGTGTCGACTACAACAAGATGACCCAGACGCTCGACGACCTCATCGGCATGGAGCGCAAGAAAAAGTAGTTCGAGAGCGATGACCCGGCCGGTGCCCGCCGGCGCGGGTGTTCGCGGAGGGGCGATGCGCGAGAAGGTGGTGGTCACCGGGGCTTCCTCCGGGATCGGCGAGGCGCTCGCCCGGGAGTACGCCCGGCGCGGCGCGACGCTTGCCCTGATTGCCCGGCGCACCGAACGCCTGGAGGCGCTGGCGCGCGAATTCGTGGTGCCGGTCACCATCTACACGGTCGACGTGCGCGACCGCGCCGCCCTGCTCGATGCCGCCACCGATTTCGTCGCCCACTTCGGGCCACCCGATATCGTCATCGCCAATGCCGGCGTGTCCGCAGGCAACCTCACCCAGCTCGCCGACGACATCGAGACCTGCGAATGGATCTTCGACGTCAACGTGCTGGGCATGGTGCGCACGTTCCAGAGCTTTCTGCCGGGCATGCTCGCCGCGCGTCATGGCACGCTGGTGGGCATCGCCAGCGTGGCCGGCATTCGCGGTCTGCCCGGTGCGGGTGCCTACACGGCGTCGAAGTCCGCGACCATCACGTATCTCGAGAGCCTGCGCGTCGAGTTGCGCGGCAGCGGCGTGAACGTGGTGACGATCGCTCCTGGTTACATTCGTACCGAGATGACCGCGGGCAATCCCTATCCCATGCCGTTCATGCTCGATGCGGATGTCGCCGCCAGGCGCTTCGTGCGCGCGATCGATGCCCGCACCGCGTACACGGTCATCCCGTGGCAGATGAGTATCGTCGCGAAGGCGCTGCGCCTGATGCCGCGCTGGCTGTTCGACCGGCTGTTTGCCAGGGCACAGCGAAAGCCGCGCCGCTTACCCGATTAGGGTCCACCCCCAGCCTTCGCTGCGCTGCGGCTTCCCCCTTGCTCCAGGGGGACGGTGTCCTCGGGAAACCCTGTGGGCACCGTGACACCAAGCCCCCAGGCTGCGCTGCGCTTTGCTTTCCCCAGGGGGCGCAGCATTCCTCGGGGGACCCTGTGGATGCTGCCCCTTCGATTCGAGGGTTCGCTTCCGCGCGTCAGCCCGACGCGGGGCGCCGCGCGCGCCAGCTCAGAAGCGGCGACACCGCGAGGATCGGGATGCTCGCGTAGGCCAGATGGTCAAGACCCGGCCACGCGATCAGTCGTCCGCCGGTCTCGGCGCCCAAGGCCTGACCCAATACCTTCCACACGGCAATCGCCGCGGCCACTGCCAGGCCGGCCCACCAGCGCGAACCCGATCCGCCAGCCGAATCTCGCCGCGATCCACGCGCCGAGCGGCATGCCGACCACCGATGCGATCGACCATCCGGGAAAGACGAAAGCGATGGCCGCGCCGCGCCGTGCCGGGGACGCCAGAATGCCCGTGGTTGCCGCCGCCTGCGACGTGAACAGCGCCGCGCTGGATGCGGACGCGACCCGGGCGATCAGGACCACCCGGTAGTCGGGTGCGAATGCCGCCAGCAGGTGGCCCGCCACGAACGCCACCTGCATCGCGACCAGCAGCTTGCGGCGATCGATGCGGCTGGTCGCGCCCGCCAGCAGCGGGGCGCCGATGGCGACGGTGAGTGCGAATGCAGCGATGAGGCGACCGGCCACCGGAATGCCGACATCGAGACCATCGGCGAGCACGCCCGGCATGCCGGGCACGATGAGCGTGCCGGTGCCGATCACGAAGTTGCCGAAGCACAGCGCCAGCAGCCGCCGGTCCTCGGCCCCCGGCCGTCAGAGCGCCAGGCCGGTCACGCCAGCAAGTTCGGCAATGGCGACGGCCGGGTCGCCCACCTTGATCGTGGTCATGCCGAGCGCGCGCGCCGGCTTGAGGTTGATGCCGAGATCGTCGAGATACACGGCTTGGTGCGGTTCGACGCCGAGCCGTTCGCATGCCATGCGATAGATCGCCGGCTCGGGCTTGCGGATGCCGACCTTGCTCGATTCGAATACCGCGTCGAACAGGCCGACGACCTCGCGCCACTGCGCTTCGCGTGCCGGCGACACGACGGCCGGGCCGAGATCGCCGAAATTGTTGGTGATGCACGCCGTCTTGAAGACTGCCTTGCACGCCTTCAACGCGGCCACCATCGCGGGCCGGATGTCGCCGAACAGCAGCCGGGCGACGTCGCTACCCGGCACCCTGTGACCGAGTGCGCCGGATTCGGTCTCGAACGCGGCATCGAACGCCGCTACCGAGATTTCGCCCCGTTCCAGCCGGGCCCAGGCGTTGCCGTCGGGATTGACCGTGTTCACCCGCCGCAGAAAGTCCGGCGGCAGGCCGTGCGCTTGCTCGTAGGCCGCGAACGCGTCGAACGGACTGCTGCTGAAGACGCCGCCGAAATCCCAGAGGACTGCCCGGATGCCGGGATTCCGAGCACCGGTCACGAGTGGTTCTTCTTTTTGTAGTCGTCGATCGCGCGCTTGAGATCCTTGTGCTCCTCGCACGGGGTCGGGGTGCACAGCTCGAGCAACTCTTTGAGCTGCTCCTCGGCCCGGGCCAGTTGCCGGGTGGCGAGATAGGCCTCGCCGAGGTAGGCGTGCGCCGCCTTGTGCTTCGGGTTGAGCCTGAGCGCTTCGGCATACTCGGCGAACGAGGCGTCGTAGTTGCCCTGCTTGCGAAACACGAACCCGAGCCAGTTGTGGGCGTCGGGGTTGCCGGCGTCGGCGGCAATCGCCTTGCGCATGGCCGCGACCGCGGCGGGCCAGTTCCCGGCTTCGATGGCTTGGCGACCGATCTCGAAATTCGAATCCATTTTCGGGGCGGTGTCGTCGCCCATGTTGGCGAAGGCGGTGGATGCGGCAAGGGTGAAGGCGGCGAGCGCCATGCGCAGTGTGATGCTCATCGGGTTTCTCCTCGAACGATAGCTCGACGATTCTAACGCAGCATCCGCAGGGTTCCTCGAAGCGGTGGGCTCGCTATTTTTGCTCCCGTAGCAACTGTCGGCGCGCGGCGGTGACCTCACGCTTCCGGTCGGCACCGCTCGACGGGTAGGCCAGGTCGAGTTGGTCCATCGCGTGAACGATGGCGGTCGAGACCACCAGCCTGGTGAACCATTTGTTGTCGGCCGGTACCACGTACCAGGGCGAATGTTCGGTGGCCGTGGCGCCGATCGCCTGCTCGTAGGCGCCCATGTAGTCGTCCCAGAAACCGCGCTCGGTCACGTCGGCCGCGGAAAACTTCCAGTTCTTGTCCGGGTTGTCGAGCCGGTCGAGAAAGCGGCGTTTCTGTTCGTCGCGCGACACGTTCAGGAAGAACTTCACGATCCGCACGCCATTGCGCGACAGATAGCGCTCGATCGAGGCGATGTCCTCGAGCCGTTCCCGCCAGATGCGCTTGCCGATCAGCTCGGGCGGCAGCCGCTGCGCCTCGAGGATCGCGCGATGCACTCGCACGATCAGCACCTCTTCGTACCACGACCGGTTGAAGATACCGATGCGGCCCCGTTCCGGAAGATTCCTCAGGTAGCGCCACAGGAAATCGTGATCCAGTTCCTCTGCCAGCGGGTGCTTGAACGAGAACACCTGGCACCCCTGCGGATTGACCCCCGACATCACGTGACCAATGGTGCCGTCCTTGCCGGCCGCGTCCATCGCCTGGAAGATCAGCAGCACCGACCAGTTGTTCTGGGCGAATAACTTTGTCTGCGCATCCGACAGCCACTCGACCCCGCGGGCGAGCATCTGCGTGGCTTCGTCCTTGTGCTCCGAATCCAGCCCGTGGATGTCGGTCGGATCGTGGTCTTTCAGCCGAAAGCCCTTGCCGCTGGTGATGCGATAGGGCGCGAGAAAGCGGGTCAGTCCTGAACGGTTGCCATTCGATGCCATCGGCCATCTCCTTTTATCGCAACGCAACTCGGTAGTAGACTCGAAAGGGGTCGCGGCGCCCCGATCGGGGCGCCGCCTGACCGGTTGGCGGGTTGCGCCCACCCGCCGCAATCACGCCGCCAGGCTGCCAGACCCCGTCGTCACCGAAAGGATCACCATGGGCAAGCTCGACACGTCCCTGCAAAGCGCCGCCACCACCAACGCCGACCTGCAGCGGCGCAAGGAAGCCAGCATTCCGCGCGGCATCGGCGTCATGACCCAGCTCTTCGCCGACCGCGCCGAGAATGCCGAGATCTGGGACGTCGAGGGTCGCCGCTACATCGATTTCGGCGGCGGCATCGCCGTGCTCAACGTGGGGCATCGCCACCCCAGGGTGCTGGCCGCCATCGAGGCGCAACTGCGCAAGCTCACCCACACCATGTTCCAGATCATGCCCTACGAGTCGTATGTCGCGCTCGCCGAGCGTATCAACCGCGTCACCCCCGGCGATCACGCCAAGAAGACGGCGCTGTTTTCGACCGGCGCCGAGGCGATCGAGAACGCGATCAAGATCGCGCGCGCCGCCACCGGGCGCTCGGGCGTGATCGCGTTCAGCGGTGCCTTCCACGGCCGCACCATGATGGCGATGGCGCTCACCGGCAAGGTGGCGCCGTACAAACTCGACTTCGGTCCCCTGCCCGCCGACGTCTATCACGCGCCGTTCCCGATCGACCTGCACGGTGTCAGCGTCGACGATGCACTGAAGGGGCTGCAGCACCTGTTCAAGGCCGACATCGATCCGAAGCGCGTCGCGGCCATCGTCATCGAGCTGGTGCAGGGCGAGGGTGGTTTCTACGTGGCACCGGCCGCGTTCGTCCAGGCACTGCGCAAGCTGTGCGACGAGCACGGCATGCTGCTGATCGTGGACGAGGTGCAGACCGGCTACGGTCGCACCGGCAAAATGTTCGCGCTCGAGCACTACAACGTCGTGCCGGACATCATGTGCATGGCCAAGAGTATCGCCGGGGGTACACCGTTGTCGGCGGTCACGGGTCGGGCGGAGGTGATGGATGCGCCGGCGCCCGGCGGCCTGGGCGGCACCTACGCCGGCAATCCGCTCGCGATCGCCGCCGCGCACGCCGTGCTCGACATTTTCGAGCAGGAGCCGCTGCTGGAACGCGCCAACATTCTCGGGCAGCGTCTGACGACCCGGCTCGAAGCGCTGCGCGGCTCGGTGCCGCAGATTGCCGATGTGCGCGGGCTCGGCGCCATGATCGCCGTCGAGTTCAACCAGGCGGGCAGCCATGAACCCGACGCGGCGTTCACCAAGCGGGTGCAGAACGCCGCCTTGGCGAAGGGCCTGCTCCTTCTCACCTGCGGTGTCTACGCCAATGCCCTGCGGTTTCTGTTCCCGCTCACCATCGACGACCAGGTGTTCGACGAGGCCCTCGGGATTCTCGAGGCGGCGCTGCTGGCCGAGTCGAAGCGGGTCTGACCCGCGCTGCGCTCCCTCGCGGGGGAGCGCAGCGCGGGGTTGGGCTGTCGATCGGGAGGGCTATCTTCAGCGAAGGGGCAGCGCCCACAGGGTTCCCCGAGGACGCTGCGCCCCCTTTGAGGGGGAAGGCGAAGCGCAGCGAATCCTGGGGGAGGGCGTCACTCAAGCGGCTTTCTTGTTGCGGGTTCCGATGATCGCCTCGGCCACATTGACCGGCGTCTCGGCGTAGTGCTTGAACTCCATCGTGTAGGTGGCCCGGCCCTGCGACAACGAGCGCAGCGAGGTCGAGTAGCCGAACATCTCGGCCAGCGGCACCAGCGCCCGCACCAGCTTACCGCCGCCGCCGGCGATGTCTTCCATGCCCTGCACCATGCCGCGGCGTGACGACAGATCACCCATGATATTGCCCATGAAGTCTTCGGGCGTCTCGACTTCGACGAACATCATCGGCTCTAGCAGCACCGGCTTGGCGCGTCGCAGGCCTTCCTTGAACGCCATCGAGCCCGCCATGCGGAACGCGTTTTCATTCGAGTCGACGTCGTGGTACGAACCGAACACCAGCGTCGCCTTCACGTCCACCACCGGGTAACCCGCGAGCACGCCCGATTTCAGCGTTTCGCGGATGCCCTTCTCGACCGCCGGAATGAATTCGCGCGGCACCACACCGCCCTTGATGGCGTCGACGAACTCGAAGCCCTTGCCCGGCGGCTGCGGCTCGACGTTGAGCACCGCGTGGCCGTACTGGCCCCGGCCGCCCGATTGCTTGATGAACTTGCCTTCGACGTCGAGTGCCGAGGTGCGGATCGTCTCGCGGTAGGCCACCTGCGGCTTGCCCACCGAGGCCTCGACGCCGAACTCGCGCTTCATCCGGTCGACCAGGATCTCGAGGTGCAGTTCGCCCATGCCCGAGATGATGGTCTGGCCGGATTCCTCGTCGGTGTGGACGCGGAACGACGGGTCTTCCTGCGCCAGGCGATTCAGCGCGATGCCCATCTTCTCCTGGTCGGGCTTGGTCTTGGGTTCGACCGCCTGCGAGATCACTGGCTCGGGAAAGATCATCCGCTCGAGAATGATCACGTCGTCGGGATCGGACAAGGTGTCGCCGGTGGTGGCGTCTTTCAGGCCCACGGCCGCCGCGATGTCGCCGGCGCGTACTTCCTTGATCTCGGCGCGGGTGTTGGCGTGCATCTGCAGGATCCGCCCGAGGCGCTCCTTCCTGCCCTTGACCGGGTTGTACACCGTGTCGCCGGTATTGATCACGCCCGAGTACACGCGGAAGAAGATCAACTGGCCGACGAACGGGTCGGTCATGATCTTGAAGGCGAGCGCCGAGAACGGCTCATCGTCGCTCGGATGACGCTCCGACGGCTGGTCCTTCTCGGTGGTACCGAGGATCGCGGGCACGTCGACGGGCGAGGGCAGATAGTCGATGACCGCGTCGAGCATCGCCTGCACGCCCTTGTTCTTGAAGGCGCTGCCACACAGCATCGGCACGATCTCGTTGGCGATGGTGCGCTTGCGGATGCCCTGGCGGATCTCGTCTTCCGTGAGCGGGATGCCGGCGAGGTACTTCTCCAGCAAGTCATCGCTCGCTTCGGCCGCGGCCTCGACCATCTTCTCGCGCCACTCGGTGGCGGAGGCGAGCAGGTCCTCGGGGATGTCGATGTACTCGAATTTCACGCCCTGGCTCGCTTCGTCCCAGATGATGGCCTTCATCTTCACCAGATCGACCACGCCCTGGAAGTGTTCCTCGGCGCCCACCGGAATCTGCATCACCACCGCATTGCCCTTGAGGCGCTCGGCGATCTGGGTCTGCACCCGAAAGAAGTCGGCGCCGACGCGGTCCATCTTGTTGACGAAGGCGACGCGCGGCACCTTGTATTTGTTGGCCTGGCGCCAGACGGTCTCGGACTGCGGCTGCACCCCGCCGACGGCGTCGTACACCATGCACGCGCCGTCGAGCACCCGCATCGAGCGTTCGACCTCGATGGTGAAATCCACGTGCCCCGGCGTGTCGATGATGTTGATCCGGTGCTCCGGGTAGTTGCCGGCCATGCCCTTCCAGAACGCCGTGGTCGCCGCCGAGGTGATCGTGATCCCGCGCTCCTGCTCCTGCTCCATCCAGTCCATCGTGGCCGCGCCATCGTGGACTTCGCCGATCTTGTGGTTGACCCCGGTGTAGAACAGGATGCGCTCGGTCGTCGTGGTCTTGCCGGCGTCGATGTGGGCGCTGATGCCGATGTTGCGGTAGCGCTCGATGGGGGTCTTGCGGGACATGACGTTTCCTTCCTCTGATTGCCGCTTGAGCAGCTAAGACGGGAGATTTACTGATGGGGGCGAAGCCCGGGAGCCAGGTTGACTGGCGACACCAGCGGACCCTGCTTGCTATTTTGGGCGCGAAGTGTGACAGCCGAAGGCCGATGGCGCCATAAGGCTTATACGCCGGGGCCCCTTCCGCCTCACCTTTGTTCGGCGAACAGGCCCTCGGCCATGGCGTCCAATCGCCGTTTTATCCCTTTCCAGTCCGGCACATAGCGCGACAGAAGGTGGTAGAACGCCCTGCTGTGGTCATGGTGCCGCAAGTGGCAGAGTTCGTGAACGATGACATAGTCGATTGCCTCTCGGGGTGCCCGGACCAGCACGGGGTTGAGGGTAAGCCGGCCGAGCGGCGAGCAGCTCCCCCATCGGCTCTTCATCACTCGAAGCGAGGTTGGCGGCGCGCGCTTGACCCAAGGCAACTGCAATGCCAGCTCTGAAACCCGCCCCAGGAGCCATTCGTTCGCGCGGCACCGATACCACGAAAGCGCCAACTCCCGAACTTGCCCGGGGTCGTGGCTGTGTACCCGAACGCGGAGCTGCCCACCCGACAAAACGACCCGTTCGGGTACCGCCGGGTCCACGCCAACCTTCAGCAGGTAGCGGCGCCCCAGATACCGATGAGATTCGCCGCTGACCCAATCTCGTGCCCCCACGTGCTGCTGCCGGGCTCTGATCGCTTGCAAGTGTCCGTGAATCCAGCCGGCGCGTTTTCGAACAGCGGCCGCAATGTCCCGGCTCGAAAAGCCCTCGGGGGCCTCCACCAGTACACGGGTGTCGGGCTCGACGTGGATAGCAATCACGCGCTTGTCCGAGGAGCGCGAGCGCACCAGATACTCGATGACCGTCTCGCCGTACTGCAGTCGGCGGACACCGCTCATGAAGCCCGTCCGATGCCAACGCGGGTGATGTGAACAACTTGGTCGATCACGCCCTTGGCTACGTCGAGGCCCAATAGCGCGAACAGTCGGGGCAGGAGTGCCTTGCGAATCGCCGCGTCGACGTTCTGCAGGTTCAGGGAGTTTTCGGCGACAGCAGTGCGCACTGCCGTATCGATGGCCCGTGCCTCCTCGGCTTAGGCGTTCAGTTGGTCGGCGCTCGCTGCGGCGAAGTGGTGCTCACCCAGGGCGAGCCTGAGTACGGCGAACTCCTCGTCAATGCGAGCTGCGGATGTCGCGGATGCGCGCCAGCAGTTCCTTGAAGCAGGTGCTGTTTCCACCCTCCTTCAGGCGCTCGTCGTCCATCGCGAAACCCTTGATCAGGTGCTCGCGCAGGCGCTGCGTCGCCCAGATGCGGAACTGCGTGCCGCGCAGAGATTTGACGCGGTAGCCCACCGAGATGATGACGTCCAGGTTGTAGTGGGTGACCTGGTAGCTCTTGCCGTCGGCGGCAGTGGTTGCAAAATCTGCAACAACTGAATCTGCTACCAGTTCGCCCTCGTCGAAGAGGTTCTTCAGGTGGCGCGAGATGACGGACTTGTCGCGCCCGAACAATTCGGTGATCTGCTCGAGGCTGAGCCAGACGGTGTCACCGTCCACACGCACGTCGATGCGGCTCTGCCTGTCCTTCATGGAGGAGTGCCGCATTCACCTTCCGTCGCGCTTGGAGCTTGTTCAGGTGCCTCACCACGGCAGTCGGCGCAATGTGTCGGCGAGCGTGCTTGATCGAATCGTCGGACAACGGAAGGCGTTCAACGACGGGGAGTACACCAAATGGGCATTTGTCTCGGCGGGCAAGGAGTCAACGTCGCACCCGAGGAAGATGGTGACGAATGCATTCTTGCGCCGGGGAGCGCGGACGTATGCCACCAAAGGAGCCAAGCTCCATTACGGCCGTCAGATGCCCTCGCGAGGCTGGGGCCAGGCGACGCCGATCGACTTCTCGCCGGCGGCGGAACCATGGGGCTGATCGACGCCCTCGTCAAACTCGCCGACCCGTACGACCGACAGGCCAGGCTATGCCCAGCGCTACTCGTTTTGGCTCCGATCGCGGTGCTGGTCGTTTGCCTGTACGCGCCGCATCTATCGCTGCTGGCGAACGTAGTCGCGGTGCTGCTGGTATGCGGCGCCGCGTTCTGGCTGTCGGGCCTCGCTCGCGATCCTGGCAAGCGACTGGAACGTGGCCTTTTTCGAATTGGGGCGCGAAGCCCTCGGTCCAGTTGCTGCGACATCGTGACGAAACGGTCGATCCACTGACGAAGCAACGGCATCACGCCTTGCTGGCCGCTCGGCTCGGAATCAATTTTCCGAGCGCCGACGACGAAAGGATGGTGCCCGCACAAGCCGACCAGCTTTATGAAACCGCCTCGCGCTGGCTGTTGGAGCAGACGCGCGATGCGGGTCGTTTCGGCCTTCTGCTCAAAGAGAACATCGACTACGGGTTCCGTCGCAACCTCTATGGGGTGAAGTACCTCGGCCTTGCCGTGGCTGTTATCTGTCTACTCGTTATCGTTTCGGACGTAGGCCTATTTCTGGCAGTTTCGCCAGACGACCTGGTACAGCGGTTGATGTCGGCGACCTTGGCACAGATCGTAGCCTTGGGCCTACGCGCCTCCATGCTGATGGCGTGGTGGCTCGGTGTCTCCGAGAGACGGGTTCGCAGTGCCGCGTTCGCGTATGCGGAGAGGCTGGTTGCTGCCTGCGAGTCACTGTCTCCACGTATCGGGTAGTCAGGACCCCTGTAGGACCCCGCCGACGCCCGTATCCACGCACGGCCGATACCAGGAGCAACACTTCGGCGAGATCCTGACAGGGGGATGAACGAGCACCTCTTCGTCCTGCAATCATGCGATGCCATTTGATCGTGGCCGAAACACGTCACAGCAGGGCGCTGTGATTGCGGTAGTCCTGCATTCGGTCGCCGAAACATTCGTGACCGATGCCCTTTCACCCGCGACATCGAGGAAACGCCATGAGTCTCGGAACCATCCTGCTGATCGTCCTCATCCTGCTACTCATCGGCGTCATCCCGACCTGGCCGCACAGCAGAAGCTGGGGTTACGGACCCAGCGGTGGATTGGGATTGGTGGTGATCATTATCATCGTTCTCCTGCTGCTGGGCCGCCTATGACAGCTGGTGCGCGCCTCGGGATTTCGGTGATGTGTCTGGCCATGGCTGCCTGCGGAGAAGTGGCGACTTTGCCAATCTCGGCCGGCACCGGCGCGCAGCCGGCACTGCCCCGACCGAACGCCACGATGTTGCCCACGATCAACATCGCGCCGGCCAAAGGCTGGGCACCCGGCGCCACGCCACAGGCAGCACCAGGCATGCGGGTCGCCGCATTTGCGAGCGGTCTCGACCACCCTCGCTGGCTCCTCGTGCTTCCCAACGGCGATGCGCTGGTGGCCGAGACCAATGCGCCACCCAAGCCGGAGGACGGCAAGGGTCTCCGGGGTTGGGTGATGGGCCTGGTGATGAAGCGGGCCGGCGCCGGCGTGCCCAGCGCCGATCGCATCACGCTGCTGCGCGACGCCGACGGTGATGGCGTGGCGGAGCTGCGATCGGTCCTGCTCGACTCGCTCCACTCGCCGTTCGGCATGGCGCTCGTGGGCCATGACCTCTACGTTGCCGACTCCGACGCGGTGCTGCGGTTTCCCTATGCCGCCGGCGACACCCGCATCACGGTGGCAGGGATCAGGGTGGTGGACCTTCCCGCCGGCCCGATCAACCATCACTGGACCAAGAACCTGATCGCGAGCCCCGATGGCAGCAAGCTGTACGTGACCGTGGGCTCGAACAGCAACGTGGCCGAGAACGGCATGGACGCCGAAGCCGGGCGCGCCGCCATCTGGGAGGTAGACGTCGCGACGGGCGCGCATCGAATATTCGCTTCCGGCCTGCGCAATCCGAACGGCCTCGCCTGGGAGCCTGACTCCCATGCCTTGTGGACGGTGGTCAACGAGCGCGACGAGATCGGCAGTGATCTGGTGCCCGACTATCTCACGTCGGTGCGCGACGGCGGCTTCTATGGGTGGCCTTACAGCTACTATGGCCAGCATATCGACCAACGCGTGCAGCCACAGCGGCCAGACCTGGTGGCGAGCGCTATCGCGCCGGATTTCGCGCTCGGACCGCACACGGCTTCGCTGGGCCTGGCGTCGTCGGCGGGCACCACCTTGCCGGGGCCTTTCGCCAATGGCATGTTCATCGGTCAGCACGGCTCGTGGAACCGGCGGCCGTACAGCGGCTACAAGGTGATCTTCGTGCCGTTCGCGCACGGCAAGCCGTCGGGTGGCTCACCGGTCGATGTGCTGACCGGATTTCTCGGGGAGGACGGCAGTGCGTCCGGGCGACCGGTCGGCGTGGCGCTCGACCGGCAAGGCGCATTGCTGGTAGCCGACGATGTCGGCAACATCGTGTGGCGAGTGACCGCGCGGCATTGACCCTGGCGCTTCAGGATTGCAGGCTCGCGCTTGCAGGACCTTTTTTTTGGAGGTTGAGACCGGCTTGAAAGAACGATCTGCTTTCCGGCTATGGCTTGCCGGTGCGCTGACCTGTGGCGTGCTCCTCCTGAGCGCGTGCAGTACGTTGCCGAAGATCGTTCCCGACCTGGACCGGCACTCGCGGCCGCCGGTGAAACTGGAAGGCGCACGTGGTCCGCTCACGGCCGCCCAGAGCAAGGCGATCCTCCACCGGTTGCACAGCGGTGGCACCGAAACCGACATCTTCGAGCGCCATCTGGCGCTGGAGGAGGCCATCGTCGGCAGCCCGCTCACCACCGGCAACCAGGTGCTGCTGCTCCAGGACGGACCGGCCACCTACAAGGCGATGTTCGCGGCCATCGCCGCGGCGCGTGACCACATCAACATGGAGACCTACATCCTGGACGATGACGAGGTCGGCCGGCGTTTCGCGCAGGCCCTCATCGACAAGCAGCATGAAGGCGTGCAGGTGAACCTCATGCACGACAGCGCGGGCACCTTCAGCACGCCGAAGGCATTCTTCACCCGGCTGACCGACAACGGCATCAACGTGCTCGAGTTCAACCCCATCAACCCGCTGGCGTCGCGCAAGGGCTGGGAGCTCAACCACCGCGACCACCGCAAGCTGCTGATCGTCGACGGGCACACCGCCTTCCTGGGCGGAATCAACATCAGCAGCGTGTACTCCGGCGGTTCGTTCAGTCGCGGATCGCGCAAGCGTCCCGACGACAGCCCGGCGTGGCGCGATACCGACCTGCGGCTGCGCGGGCCGGTAGTGGCCGAGTTGCAGAAGCTCTTTGTCGCAACCTGGGAAAAGCAGAAGGGTGGGCCGCTGGCCGCGAAAAACTACTACCCGCAACCAGACGTTGCCGGCAGGCAGGTGGTGAGGGCGATCGGGAGCGCGCCCGACGACCCTTTCAGCCTGATCTACGTGACCTTGCTGTCGGCCATCGGCAGCGCCGAGAGCAGCGTGCTGCTGACCAACGCCTACTTCGTCCCCGACCCGCAACTGCTCGCCACGCTCGAGGCGGCTGCTGGCCGTGGCGTCGACGTCAAGCTGATCCTGCCCAGCCGGACCGACTCGACATTCGTCTTTCACGCCGGCCGTGCCCACTACGATCGGCTGCTGCGAGCCGGCGTGAAGATCTATGAGCGCCGCGACGTGATCCTGCATTCCAAGACCGCGCTGATCGACGGCGTGTGGGCCACCGTGGGCTCGACCAACCTCGACTGGCGCAGCTTCCTGCACAACCAGGAACTGAATGCCGTGGTGCTCGGGGCCGAATTCGGCAGTCAGGTGCAGGCGATGTTCGACAAGGATCTCGCCGCGTCAGACCAGATCACGCTCGAACAATGGGAGCGCCGTTCGCTCGGGCTGCGGGTGAAGGAGCTGTTCGCCCGCACGTGGGAGTATTGGCTTTGATCGTCATGGTGAGGTAGATCGTGTTCAAGTACGTTGCCACCTACGACCTGACCAACCTCGCCACCTTGAAGAATTGGCCAACGGGCGTGTCACTTCTCGACATGGCGTGGGGGGTGGTGGTGAGCGTCGTGTCGGCAAGTGCGGGCAAGGCTGCGCTGGACCGTTTCACGACGGGCTGACAGAAGGTTGTGCCACCGCAGGTTGTGCCACCGCAGGTCGTGCCATCGTAAGGTCGTGCCGCCGTAACGTCCGCCGCTGTTCACCTGGATTTCGCAAATGAAGCCGATGTTTCGCCACCTGATCCGCGTCGCGACCCGACTGACGCGGGCCGGCCGATTGACCCATGCCGCCAAAGTGCTGAAACGCCTGCTGTCGGGCGTGCCCATCGCGGTGCCCGTGCCTGCGAGGAAGCCGAAGCGCCGGCGTACCCCGGCCATGAAGCCGAAGGCGGTCTCGAAACCGCAGACCCGATCGTCACCGGGCCGTTCACAGGCCGAAAAGCCGCAGACCAAGTTTGGTCCAGCTCGCGTACCCGGCAGTGCCGCCACCAGTGCGTTCGTCGCCGGGTCATACACGCACGCGTCGCGCACCCGCGGCTACAAGCTTTACTCGCCGCCGGCAAAGGCCGACCGTCCGTTGCCGTTGGTGGTGATGTTGCATGGATGCAAGCAGGACCCTGACGACTTTGCCACAGGCACCGGCATGAACGAGCGCGCAGGCGAACAGGGTTTCTTCGTGCTCTACCCGGCGCAGTCGCAGGCCGCCAATCCGCTGCGTTGCTGGAACTGGTTCAAGCGCAACCATCAGCAACGCGGCAGTGGCGAGCCGGCGCTGATCGCCGGGATGACCCAGAAGGTGGTGCGGGAACATGGCATCGATTCGCAGCGTGTGTACGTCGCCGGCCTGTCGGCGGGCGGCGCCATGGCCGCCATCGTCGCCGCGGCGTACCCGGACATTTTTTCGGCGGTCGGTGTGCATTCGGGGTTGGCCCCCGGTGCAGCCGACAGCGTGCTCGGCGCAATGTCGGTGATGAAGCACGGCAAGCCCGGCGAACAGCCGCGAGCCAGAGGCAGCGTTGCGGGCGCCGCGTCGTCGAAACGGGGGCGTCCGCTCATGCCCGTGCCCACCATCGTTTTCCATGGCGACGAAGACGCCACGGTGCATCCGGGCAACGGCGAGCGGGTGAT
>JANMWG010000201.1:0-3391 GCA_031393885.1 Betaproteobacteria bacterium
CTCGGACCCAACCACCACAGATGACTTCACAACAGAGATCGGGGCCCAGGCGTTGGCGACAGCCGCCTTTTCGGTGATACCTGTCTTGCCAAGAGACAGTCCACTCGCAATCTCATCTGTTCGAAAGAGAAATCGCGTTTACTTCTCTTGGCCATTGTGGGAGTACCCGGTTGGCCTTTCTACAGTGCGCTCGTTGCTTGCGGCAGGCGTGGAACGCTCTGCCGAGCTTCGATGCCGCGGAGTATTCGCTGCGTTTTCCGCCGCGCGTGTGTCTGGGGATCGGGGCAAGCTTTCATTTTCGCCGACGGAGGGGCGATGGTGACCTGATGATGAAGGGCTATCGGTGTACTTCGCCGACCTGCGGTTTTCAAGGAGAGCACCATGCCATGGACCACCCGCATCACCTTTGACCCTGCCGTGATGGGCGGCAAGCCCTGCATCCGCGGCTTGCGTGTAACGGTCAGCACCGTGCTCGGGCTGTTTGCCGCCGGTCGAACGGAAGCCGAGATCCTGTCCGCCTATCCGTATCTCGAACTCGATGACCTGCGCGCCTGCCTGGCTTACGCGGCCTGGCACGCCGAAGAGAAGGACGTGCCACTGATTCAGGGATGAAGTGCCTGCTCGACATGAACGTGTCGCCGCGCCTGTGCGCCAGTCTGGCGCAGGCCGGGTGGGATGCTGTGCATTGGTCGGCTGTCGGAGACGTCACGGCCTCCGATGCGGCAATTCTCGGCTACGCCATTTCCAGAGGGCATGTGGTTTTGTCTCACGATCTGGACTTCAGCGCGATCCTGGCGGCCACCGGGGCAAAGTCGCCGAGCGTTGTCCAGATTCGATTCCAGGACGTGTTGTCGGAAGAGTTCTTGGCGATTCTGTTGGCTACGCTGAACCAGTTCGCAGCCGAGATCGAAACCGGCGCTTTGGTGGTGGTCGACGGAAAAAGAGCGAGGGTACGGCTGCTGCCAATCGGCTAACCCACCATGCCCACCGACCAGCCGCTCGACCCCCAACCGGAGCTCCCCCTACGGTTCCCGGAACTCACCGGCGATCTGCCGCTATTGCCGGCGCGAATGGTCAACGAGTACCAGTATTGCCCCCGGCTCTCGTACCTCGAGTGGGTGCAGGGCGAGTGGGCGGATTCCTCGGATACGGTCGAAGGGCGCCATGTACATCGCCGGGTTGATCGCCCTGGTGGCAAGCTGCCGTCACCCGACGAGCTTGAAGAAAACGATTCTATCCACGCTCGCTCGATCACGTTGTCGAGCAATCGCCTTGGTCTCATCGCGAAGATGGATCTGATCGAGAGCGACGATGGCGTGGTGGTGCCCGTGGACTACAAGCGAGGCAAACGACCCCATGCTCCCCGCGGCGCCTACGACCCCGAGCGAGTGCAGCTTTGCGTGCAAGGGCTCATCCTCGAAGAGCATGGTTATCGATGCGACTTCGGGGTGCTGTACTTCGCTTCATCCAAGGAGCGGGTGCGGGTGGAATTCGATGCCGAGCTTCGGGCCGCGACTCGCAATGCCATCGATGGGTTGCGGCTTATCGCGGCCGGGGGAACCATCCCGGTGCCACTGGTCGACAGCCCGAAGTGCCCACGCTGCTCGCTGGTCGGCATCTGCCTGCCAGACGAGGTGAACTTCTTTCGGCAGGATCATGGCAAGCCGCGCCCGCTGGCCGTGGCGCAGACGGAGGCATTGCCCGTGTATGTGCAGGCACGTGGCGCCAAAGTGGCGAAAGACGGCGAGACGCTACAGATTTTTGTCGACGACCAGAAGGTCACGTCAGCGCGCCTTGCCGAGGTGTCGCAACTGGTGTTGTGGGGCAATATCTACCTCACCACACCCGCCTTGCAGGAGTTGATGGTGCGCGAGATCCCGGTGAGCTGGCACAGCTTTGGCGGCTGGTTCATGGGTCATACCATTGGCACCGGGCACAAGAATGTCGAGCTGCGCACCGCACAGTATCGGGTGAGCTTCGAACCTGACCGGTGCTTGCGCATCGCGCGTGGTCTGGTCGTGGCAAAGATCCAGAACAGTCGCACGCTACTGCGTCGAAACTGGAAGTCGGGCGAAGCACCCGAAGCGATCCTCGACGGTTTCCGGCAGGACATCGATCTTGCCAAGCGGGTGCGTTCGCTCCAGGAACTGCTGGGTGCGGAGGGCAATGCCGCAGCGCGCTACTTCCGCCATTTTGCCGAGCTGATCCGCAAGCCGCCGGGGCAGGAGAACTTCGCGTTCGATTTCACGCACCGCAACCGACGTCCGCCGGCCGACCCGGTCAACGCACTGTTGTCGTTTGCGTATTCGCTGCTGGTCCGGACCTGGACGGTAACCCTGACGGCCGTCGGCTTCGACCCTTACCGGGGTTTCTACCATCAACCACGATACGGACGCCCGGCGCTGGCACTAGACATGATGGAGCCGTTCCGGCCGCTTATCGCCGATTCGAGCGTCATCCAGGCCATCAACAATGGCGAGATCAAGCCCACTGACTTCGTGTCGGCTGCGGGCAGCGTGGCTCTCGACGCCGAAGGGCGCAAGCGCTTCATCGCCACGTTCGAACGGCGGCTGGATCACGAGATCACCCACCCGTTGTTCGAGTATCGGATCAGCTATCGCCGCCTGCTCGAACTGCAGGCGCGCCTGATGGCGCGACACCTTCAAGGCGAGATCGACGACTATCCCAATTTCGTCACCCGCTGACCATGGCCGAGCACGAGCATTTGTATGTCGTCACCTACGACATTCGGGATCAGAAGCGATGGCGACGCGTGTTCCGGCTGATGAAGGGCTTCGGTCAGTGGCTGCAGTTGTCGGTGTTTCAGTGCCGGCTCAGTCGGCAGCGGCACGCCGAATTGATCGCCCTCCTTGACGGCGTCGTCATGCACGACGAGGATCACGTCATTCTGCTGGACCTGGGGCTGGCAGAGGACGTGAAGCTAGCGGTTGTCAGTTTGGGAAAAAGCTTTGAACCTGTGGTGCGCGAGCCGATCATTGTTTAGTTTGCCGTTGCTGCGCGAGCGCTGCGGTGGCGAGCCATCTCCCGAGGAGTGCTCGCAAGGCAGTTTGTTCTTTAACATCAACGAAGACGTATGCAAACCCGGCATCGGACTGAAGCGGACCAAGCCGGATTCGCGAATTGTTAACGAGCGCTCGCAATGTGGCAATGCGAGCGCCGTCCTTTGTGGACTTTGGCAGTGGCAGTTTTCCGCGGCGTGATGCCGCGGCCTCATTGAAGCTAGCGGCACCTACACCTTTGCCAATGCCATCGACATGGTTTTCCGCGGCGTGATGCCGCGGCCTCATGGAAGCTCTCAAATGGCGCCGCGGCGAGCGCGACATGCCGCGGTTTTCCGCGGCGTGATGCCGCGGCCTCATTGAAGCAGCCC
>JANMWG010000322.1:0-1587 GCA_031393885.1 Betaproteobacteria bacterium
GGCGTGCAGCGGCTGCTGGGTGCCGGCGGCATCATCGGCCAGGTCGACGGCGCCGCCGGCGACGGCATCTCGACCGCGAACGCGATCGGCGCCAACTACTCGATTGGCATCGCGAGCGGCGGCGCCGATGCCAATGTCACCGTCAACCCGACGGTCACGGCCGATACCGGCGTCGGCGCCCGGTTCACCGCTGGCGGCAACGTATCGCTGCTGGCGCAGGCTTACACCAATGGCTCGGGCGACGCCGGCACCTCGTCCGGCGCCTTCCTCGCCGGCCTCGGCACCTCGAATACCAATATCACCTTCAACAACATCACCACGGCCAGGGTCGGCGACGGATCGACGATCGAGTCGGGGGCCGACGTCAACATCGATGCCGAGAGCCGTCACGCCGCGACCGGCAAGACGCGCGCCGGCGCGGTGTCTGCGTTCTACTCGTCCAGCGGTGCCTACACCACGATCTCGGCGCTCCCGCTGACCACGGTCGCGGTCGGCAATGGTGCTTCGGTGCATGCCAAGCGCGATGTGAACATGCTCGCGCAGGCCGGCGCCCAGGGCAACGCGTTCGCCACTGCGTCCGGCGGCGCGCTGATCGGCGGCGGCACGGCGCAGGCGATATACACGATCGGTCTGCCGTTCACCTCGGCGGTTCCGCAGCAGCCGATCACGGTCGATATCGGCCCCAACGCGTTCGTGCGCGCCGAGCGCACCGCCACGCTCACCTCCAGCGTGAACGACACCAATCTGTTCACCAGGTCGCATGCCGCGGCCGGTGGGCTCGGGGTCGATCCCGAAGCCATCGGCATCTCGATCGTCAACACCATCGCAACGACGCGCCTCGAAACCGGATCACAGGTAACGGGGGTCGAGAGCGCCAACATCGTCGCCAATCACGACGGCCTGAACGTCGAGGCGCAGACCTACTCGTGGGGTGGCGGCGCTGCTGGCGCCACAACGGCCACCGCGTACGCCCTGCAGCGCGTGCTGTCGCGAGTGATCGGCGAGCCCGACGCAGTGCTGGCGTCCAAATCCGTGCTGGTCCTGGGCGAGGTCGACAACCCGGTGCCGATCGCGCACCCGGTGGCCGACTCGCCCGATATCAGCCTCGTGGTCGAGCACGAACACCCGCACGGCATCGGCGACAGCGACTGGGCCCGGTACATCACCTGGGACGCCGACACCGTGCTGCTATCGGCACCCACGCCGAAGCTGCTGGTCGATGCGGCCGGCAACATCGCCATCCAAAAGGGCGTCACCGCCACCAGCACGCCGACGCAGATCATCGTCGACGACATCTCCAACAACGGCAATGTCGGCAGCGCGCGGTTCGCGGTCAATCCGGCGACCTACCCGACCGGTGGGCCGGTGCCGGGTGGCTTCCAGGGCAAGATCGACGGCACCCAGGGCACGGTGATCGTTCGTCACTCGTGGGAATCGGTCGAGTTCACCAATCTTTCGGCCAAGGATCTGGTCGTCAACAACATCGATCCGTTCGACGAGACCGGGCAGGCCGAGATCAAGGTCGAAGCCGACGACAACGCGTTCCGGTTCGATATCGCGCATGCGTACGGCCCGACCCGCATCGAG
>JANMWG010000372.1:0-4754 GCA_031393885.1 Betaproteobacteria bacterium
CACCGCCGACAGCGGCAGATAGCCGCCGGTGATGCCTTTCGACAGACACAGGAAATCGGGCTTGATGCCCGCCTGCTCGTGAGCGAAGAAGCTGCCGGTGCGGCCGAACCCGACCGCGATCTCGTCGGCGATCAGATGCACGTCGAAGCGGTCGCACGACGCGCGTACCCGGCGCAGGTATTCCGGGTGATGCATCGCCATGCCCGCGGCGCACTGCACCAACGGCTCGACGATGAGCGCGGCGGTTTCATCGGCGTGCGCCTCGAGGTGCTGTTCGAGAGCGAGCGCGGCCCGCACGGCGTAGTCTTGCGGCGACTCTCCCGGTTCGGCGAGGCGCCAGTCGGGGCTGGGCACGAGCGCCGCGGCACGCAGCAGCGGTTCGTACGCCGATCGAAAAATCTCCACGTCGGTGACGCCCAGCGCACCGATGGTTTCACCGTGATAGCCCTGCGCCACGGCAACGAACCGATGCTTCTCAGGCCGGCCGCTGTTGCGCCAGAAATGCGCACTCATCTTGAGCGCGATCTCGGTGGCCGAGGCGCCGTCGGAGGCATAGAACGCATGCCCGAGACCGCCACCGACAAGTGCGGCGAGGCGTTCCGACAGCTCGATCACCGGCGGATGCGTGCAGCCGGCAAGAATGACGTGCTCCACGCGGTGCAACTGCGCCTCGATCGCCGCGACGATGCGCGGCTCGCGATGGCCGAACAGATTGACCCACCACGAGCTGACGGCATCGAGATAGCGCTTGCCGTCCGCGTCGACCAGCCACGCGCCCTCGCCGCTCACCATCGGCACCAACGGCCAGGTCTCGTGCGCCTTCATCTGCGTGCATGGATGCCACACGGCGCGCAGGCTGCGCGCGACCAGCGCGGCATTCGCCGTAGTGACGGCCTCGCGCTTCATGCCGACGCGTTCTCGGCTGCGTTACCTGGAGAATCGACAGCCGAATTGCCGACGTTGCCCTCAAACCATTCTCCCGCGATACGGGTCAGGGCGTCGGCCAGCGCCTCGACGTGCGCCGGGTCGTGTCCTGCCGTGACGCAGATCCGCAAACGCCCGGTGCCCTCGGGCACGGTCGGCGGCCGGATACCCGGCGCCCAGAATCCATTTGCCATGAGGCTATCGGCCAGGTGCATGGTGGCGGCGTTGCCGCCGACGATCAGCGGCTGGATCGCGGTGGCCGATGGCAACAGGCGCCAGGGCCACGCGGCGCTGCGGGTCCGCAGCAACGCGGCATGTTCACGGATGCGTTCGCGCCGCCAGTCGTCGGCATGGATCAGGCGCAGGCTTGCGCTCACGGCCGCGCTGAGCATCGGCGGCGTGGCGGTGGTGAACACATACGTGCGCGCCCGCTGCACCAGCCAGTCGATGGCCTCGGCGGCACCGGCGACAAACGCGCCGGACACGCCCGCGGCCTTGCCCAGCGTGGCCATGTAGAGCACGCGCTCCGACGCGATGCCAAGGTGCGCGAGCGTGCCCTCGCCGTGGGCACCGAGCACACCGAAACCGTGCGCGTCATCGAGCAGCAACCACGCCTGGTGGCGCTGCGCCATATCGACCAGCGCAGCGATCGGCGCGATGTCGCCGTCCATGCTGAACACCGCGTCGCTGACGATCAGCTTGTTGACCGCACGACTCGCGCGCAACCGCGATTCGAGCACGCCGACATCGGCGTGCGGATACACCTGCACTTCAGCCCTCGACAAGCGCGCGCCGTCGATGATGCAGGCGTGATTCAGCGCATCGGAAAACACCGCATCGCCGGCCCCGACCAGGGCCGGCATGATGCCGGTGTTGGCCATGTAGCCAGACGCGAAACCGAGCGCCTTCGGCAGCCCGACGAAGCGGGCGAGCTCGGTTTCGAGTTGCTCATGCTCGGCGTGATGGCCGGAAATCAGATGCGAGGCGCTGGCGCCGACGCCGTTGCGGCGGATCGACGCGATCGCGGCGTCCGCGATCGCGGGATGGGAAGCAAGCCCGAGATAGTCGTTAGAAGCGAACGCCACCAATGGGCGCCCGTCGACGTCGAGCACCGGGCCCTGGGGACCGGAAACGACACGCCGCCGGCGCAGGAGCGACCGCGCTTCGAGGTCGGCGAGTGAGCGAGCGAAGCGGTTCATGCCGGCGCGCGCCATCATTGTTGCTGGCGCCAACAGGTCAGAGGGTGCCCATGCCCAACTGCTGGAGCAGATGGCGGTCGCGATCGACGTCGGGGTTGCCGGTGGTGAGCAGCTTCTCGCCGTAGAAGATCGAGTTGGCGCCGGCCAGGAAACACAGCGCCTGCCCTTCGTCGGACATCGCGGTGCGCCCGGCCGAGAGCCGCACGAACGCCCTGGGCATGGTGATGCGCGCCGCCGCGATCATGCGCACGAAGTCGATGATCCCGACCGGCTCCTGCCCATGCAACGGCGTGCCTTCGACCTGGACCAGCGAGTTGATCGGCACCGATTCCGGATACGGGTCGAGGTTGGCCAGTTGCGCAATGAGCCCGGCGCGATCACGCACGTCTTCGCCCATGCCGACGATGCCGCCGCAGCACACGTTGAGGCCGGCGCCGCGCACCCGCTCGAGCGTGTCGAGCCGGTCGCGATAGTCGCGGGTGTGGATGATGTCGCCGTAGAACTCGGGCGAGGTGTCGAGATTGTGGTTGTAATAGTCGAGACCGGCGCCGGCGAGCTGTTCGGCCTGCCCGTCCTTCAGCAACCCGAGCGTGGCGCAGGTCTCCAGGCCGAGCGCCTTCACCGCCTTGACCATCTCGAGCACGGGTTCGAGATCTTTCTGCTTCGGGCCGCGCCAGGCGGCACCCATGCAGAAGCGCGACGCCCCGGCCGCCCGCGCCGCTGTGGCGGCTTCGACCACGGCATCGAGCGACAGCAACTGCTGGTCCTCGACGCCGGTGTCGAAGCGCACCGACTGCGGACAATAGGCACAGTCTTCCGGGCAGCCACCGGTCTTGATCGACAGCAACGTCGACAACTGCACCCGGGTCGGGTCGTGATGCTCGCGATGCACCGTCTGCGCGCGATAGAGCAGGTCGGGCAGCGGAAGATCCAGCAGGGCTTGCACCGCCTCGACGGTCCACGGGCCCTGGCGGGTCGACGAAGCGGCGAGCGGCGGCGCGGCAAGCGGTGCGTTCAAGCGGGTTCTCCCTGGTGGCGGCACTGCCGGTACGGTCGGGCCGGTTGTCAAATGAATCTTATGATAGCGTTTGACAATCGCATTTGCCATCGTACGGGTAGCCGGTGGCGCAAGCGTCGGCGGTGCTGTTGCGACGCCCGCCCGTCGCTGACAGACTCGGGGGCCGGCTTCGGAACTCCCGCGTGGCGCCGACGCTCGAGAGCCGCAACCATCCGGCCGGGGCTACCGTCGGCTCCCTCCCCGATCCGCTTCTCCGCCAATCATCACCGGTCACCCAACCATGCTCCGAATCGTCGCCCTGCTCTCGGCGTTGTTCTGCGGCGCCCTCCCGTCGATGGCGGGGGCCGACGCCACCTGCGTTCCCGGCGCCCGTTGGCTCGCACTCGGCACCGGCGCCGCGCATCCGATCGAGGCGCCGGACCTCATCGCCAGTCTGTCGACCCGGCCGGTCGTACTGCTCGGTGAAGGGCACGATATCCGGGAGCACCACCGCTGGCAGGCGCAAACCGTGGCAGCGCTGCACGCCCGGCGGCCCGATCTGGTCCTCGGTTTCGAGATGTTTCCGCGCAGCGCGCAACCGGCGCTCGATCGCTGGGTGGCAGGCGACCTGACCGAAGCCGAACTGCTGCGCGCCACCGACTGGAAGCGCAACTGGGGCTACGACCCGCAGATGTACCTGCCGATCTTTCACTTCGCCCGCATGAACCGGGTGCCGATGGTGGCGCTCAACATCGATCGCGACCTGTCGCGCGAGATCGGTGCCGTCGGCTTCGACGCATTGCCACCGGAAAAACGCGCAGGCCTGTCGCGCCCGGCCGCGGCACTCGCGCCTTACGAAGATTTCCTGTTCGAGAGCTACTCGCAGCATGCGAGCGAGCCCGGACACGAACCGGCGCGCGCCGACGAGCGTTTCCGCCAGTTCCGCGAGGCGCAACTGCTGTGGGACCGCGCGATGGCCGAACGTATCGCCGGCGTGTTTGCCGCCCGCCCGGGCGCACTGGTGGTCGCCTTGATGGGTTCCGGACATGTCATCAATGGTTGGGGCGTGCCGCATCAGTTGCGTGCGCTCGGTGTCGCCGATCCGGCGGTGCTGCTGCCCTGGGAGCCCGAAAGCGATTGCGGCAAGCTGGTGGCCGGTTACGCCGATGCGGTGTTCGGGCTCACCGCGCGTGAGGAAAACGATCAGCCCAGGCCGAGGCTCGGTCTGTGGCTCGAGCTGGCGAACGAAGGCGTCGCGATCAAGGACATCGAGCAGGGCGGTCTGGGCGAGACCGCCGGACTGCGCAAGGGCGACGTGTTGACGGAGGTGGCCGGACGCGCCCCGCGCGAACCCGGCGACGTGAGCGAGATCGTGCAGCGCCAGGCGCCCGGCACGTGGCTGCCGCTCAAGATCCGGCGCGACGGCAAGACGCTCGAGATCATCGCCAAGTTTCCGCCAGCCACGTCGTGACCGGCCGCGCCCGCCGACGTGCAGGCGGCCTTTGGCTGGCGGCTCTGGCAACGGTCGCCCTGATCGCCACCGGCACGGCCGTCGCCGCGCCGGCACGGTTCGACTTCACGATCACGATCGATCCGGTCGCCCGCACGTTGCTCGGTGAGGGGTCGATCACGCT
>JANMWG010000381.1:0-9426 GCA_031393885.1 Betaproteobacteria bacterium
GCTGCAACGGCGGGAGAGCGGTCCATATCTCGCCGATTTCTCCTGGCATATTCCCGATATGCGCGTCGAAATCGACAAAATCTGGCCTCGCTCTCCCACCGTTTCGCTATCGAACACCTAAGCCCGACAGGCTGCTAGCGCACCAGCCGGTCCAGTCGCGACCGCACCTTTGCCTTCGATGTGGCCCGTGCTTCCGGCAGCCCTTCGATCACGCTCACCGTCACCACGCCGTCGCGCAGCACGTTGGCCTCGGCGTCGGCGCTGTCGTCCATGGGCAGCGTCACGCCCTCGGGCACAGGCGTGCCGGGCATCACGAACGACACGCCGGGCAGCGGCGCACCGGCCTTGAAGCCCTGCGCCACCGGACTGTCGGCGAGCCGCTCGTAGAACACCGGCTGGAAGGTCGTGGCGACGCCGAGGTGCGTGAGGACGAAAGTGAGATCCTTGCCCGCACCGGGTTTGAACGTCGGGATGTTGACGTTCAGTCCGGTGCCGCGCGGCAGCAGGTCGCCACCGTCGCGGCTCGCCTCCAGCGCCGCCAACAGCTTCACGATGATCGCACCGGTCTCGTACTCGACCGATGCCGGCACCAGCGTCGTCCACGGCTTCGACTGGTAGTCCTGGTGGCTGACGGCGATCGCGGGGATGCCGCGGTTGATCGCGTACAGCGCGTTCGCGACGGTGCCCGAGCTGTTGATGACCATGCCCAGGTTGTTGCCCTCGTTCGGACCGGAGATGACCAGGTCGGGCGCCTTGCCCCAGCGCTTGCGAGCGGCCACGTCGAGCCCGTAGAGCGTCGCCGCCACCGGCGTGCTGTCGACGTAGTGGATGTCGGGGTCGGACGGATCCTGGCCGACCCCCGGCGCCCCGGCCTTGACTGCGCCATAGCGGCTGTCTTTCGCCATCGGCCCGAGCGGCCGGAAGAAGGCGAGCGACCCGCCAACGCCACTGTTGTTCTGCGTCGGCGCGGCGACCAGAACGTCGTGCCCGGCCGCCTTGAGCGCGGCTTGCATCGCACGCAGGTTGGCCGTCTCGAAGCCGTCGTCGTTGGTGAGCAGGATGTTCAGCGCATGCGATGCGCCACTGGCCAGAAGCAGCAGCAAAGAGACGACCACGCCCAGAGGACGCAGCGCCAGCCGGGCCGCCCCCAAGGGCGCTGGCCCCCCAGTGGGGGGTATCGAATGCAGTGAGATTGGGGGGGGCCTCATGGCTACGCCGCCACGTAGGAGGTCTTCACGGTGGTGAAGAACTCCTGCGCATAGCGACCCTGTTCGCGCGGCCCGTAGCTCGACCCCTTGCGCCCGCCGAACGGCACGTGATAATCGACCCCGGCCGTGGGCAGGTTGACCATCGCCATGCCCACCTGCGCGTTGCGGCGAAAATGCGTCGCGTGCTTGAGCGACGTGGTGCAGATGCCGCCGCACAGGCCGAACGGCGTGTCGTTGGCGAGCGCGAGCGCTTCGTCGTAATCCGCGGCAACGAGCACGCTCGCCACCGGCCCGAACACTTCCTCGCGGTTGATACGCATGCTCGCCACCGTGTTGGTGAACAGCGCAGGCTCGAGATAGAAGCCTTCGGTTTCGCGTTTCAGCCGGTTGCCGCCGAACGCGAGCGTCGCGCCTTCCTTTTTCGCTTCGCCGATGTAGAACAGATCCTGTTCGAGTTGCGACTGATCCACCACCGGCCCGATGTGCACGCCGGGCTCGAGCGCGTTGCCGATCACCAGCCCTTTCAGCCGCTCGACCAGCGCCGCCACGAACCGGTCGTGGATACCTTTGGTCACGATCAGGCGCGACGACGCGGTGCAGCGCTGGCCGGTGGAGAAGAACGCGCCGTTGACCGCGCTCTCGACCGCCACTTTCAGATCGGCGTCGTCGAGCACCACCAGCGGATTCTTGCCGCCCATCTCGAGCTGGAACTTCTTCATGCCGGCGAGCGCCTTGGCGGCGACCTTGCGGCCGGTGTCGACCGACCCGGTGAAGGTGATCGCATCGACGCGCGGATCTTCCAGCATCGCCTCGCCCACTACAGTGCCGCGACCCATCACCAGATTGAACACCCCGGCCGGAAAGCCGGCGCGATGGATGATCTCGGCGATCGCCCACGACGATCCGGGCACCAGGTCGGCCGGCTTCATCACCACGCAATTGCCGTGCGCCAGCGCCGGCGCGATCTTCCAGGCCGGAATCGCCGACGGGAAGTTCCACGGCGCGATGATGCCGACCACCCCCAGCGGTTCGCGGGTGATCTCGACCTCGATGCCGGGCCTGACCGAGGGCAGCAGTTCGCCCGCGCGCCGCAGCACCTCGCCGGCGAAGAACTTGAAGATGTTGCCCGCCCGCACCACCTCGCCCATGCCTTCGGGCAAGGTCTTGCCTTCTTCGCGCGACAGCAGCCTGCCCAGTTCGTCCTTGCGGGCGATGATTTCCAGCCCGACCTTCTCGAGCAGATCGGCGCGGGCCTGAATATTGAATGCGGCCCACGCCGGAAATGCGGCGCGCGCGGCGTCGATCGCCATGGTTGCCTGCGCGGCATCGGCCTGGGCGAATTCGCCGACCACGTCGGACGTGTCCGAAGGGTTGATGTCGCGGGTGATGTTGGCACCGGCGACCCATTCACCGGCAATGTAGTTGGTGTGCAGCGTGGACATGTTGTCTCCTCCGTGTTCGGCCCGCGATGCTACCCCATGGCGCGCGATGGCCGGCGCCGGGTACCTCGCGCATGACAGAATCGCGCCCTTGCCACCCCGGACCCCGCCATGAACGCCATGCCTGCCGTCGCCCGCCCCGCCGTCCAGTCCCTGCGCGCATCGCAGATTCGCGAGGTCGCCAACGCCGGCATGGGCCGGAGCGACATCCTGCAGTTCTGGTTCGGCGAGCCCGACGAAGTGACGCCCGAATTCATCCGCCGCGCGGGCATCGAGGCGCTCGAAGCGGGCGACACGTTCTACACCCAGAACTTCGGCATCCCGCCGCTGCGCGCAGCGCTCGCCGACTACGTGTCGCGGCTGCATCGCCCGACCGCGGACGACACCATCGTGGTCACCAATTCGGGCATGTCGGCGCTCATGCTCGCGACCCAGGCCATCGTCGGACCGGGCGACCGCGCGGTGATCGTCACGCCGGTGTGGCCCAACCTGGTCGAGATCCCGAAGATCCTCGGCGCCGAGGCCGTGACGTTCCCGCTATCGATCGTCGACCGGCGCTGGACCCTCGACCTCGATCGGTTGCTGGCGGTGCTCACACCCGACACGCGGATGCTGTACCTCAACTCGCCCGGCAACCCGACCGGCTGGACCATAGACCGCGAGACGCAGAAGGCCATCCTGGCGCACTGCCGCCGGCACGGCATCTGGGTGCTGGCCGACGACGCCTACGAACGGCTCCACTACGGCCCACCGGGTCAGGAAGTCGCACCGTCGTTTCTGGATCTGGCCGACCCGGACGAGCGCGTGATCAGCACCAACACGTTCTCGAAGTCGTGGCTCATGACCGGCTGGCGCCTGGGCTGGATCGTGGCGCCGCCATCGCTCATGCCGGCGCTGGGCACGCTGGTGGAATACAACACCTCGTGCGCCCCCGGCTTCGTGCAGCGCGCGGGCCTGGCGGCCGTGCTGCATGGCGAGCCGGTGATCGAGCGCACACGCGAGCGATTCCGGGTCGCGCGCGACTTCCTGCATCGGCGACTCGATGCGATCGACGGCATCGAGGCGGCACTGCCGAGCGGGGCCATGTACCTCTTCTTCAAGGTGCGCGGTGTCACCGACAGCCTCGCCTTGTGCAAGCGCCTGGTGCGGAAATTCGGACTCGGTCTCGCGCCGGGCAGCGCCTTCGGCCCCGAGGGCGAGGGTTTCGTCCGCTGGTGTTTCGCGAGCGACATCCCGCGCCTCGAACAAGGGCTGGAGCGCCTGGCACTCGGTTTGCGTGCGGCGGCCACCGCCCCGGTATCGTGACGATGCCCCGGGTCGCGCGCGGCGTCGCGTGCGAGAATCCGGGCCACGAATTGCCGCACCCCTGCTTTTATCCATGACCGACGTACCGCCACCGACCCGCTATGAGATTGCCGCCTGGTGCATCGCCGCCGGCCTGCTGTTCCTGATCCTCAAGCTGCACCTTCTGTCAGGGCTGTTGGCGGGGCTGCTGGTGCATCAACTGGTCCACCTGCTGGCGCCGCGTCTGGCGCTGATCCGCATCCACCGCACCCGCGGAAAACTGGTGGCCGTGGCCATTCTCGCCACGCTGGTGGTATCGGTGCTGACCCTGGCGGTGATCAGCGCGATCACGTTCTTCCGCAGCGACGCGGGCAGCCTTTCGGCGCTACTCGCGCACATGGCCGACATTCTCGATGGCGCGCGCGACAAGCTGCCGCCGTCAATGGCCGACGGCCTGCCCGAGAACGCCGAGGCGCTGCGCCACACCGTCAGTGAGCTGCTGCGCGAGCACGCGACCGAGCTGCAGATCGTCGGCAAGGGCGTGGGCATGGCCCTGGTGCACATCCTGGTCGGGATGGTCATCGGTGCATTGGTATCGCTGCGCGAAGCGCTGCCGCCCGAGTCGCTGGGTCCGCTCGCGCGCGCGATGGTCGAACGCGCCCACCGGGTCAGCGCCGCCTTCCGCCGCATCGTCTTCGCGCAGATCCGCATCTCCGCGCTCAACACCACCTTGACCGGCATCTACCTCGGGGTGGTGCTGCCGATTCTGGGCATCCACCTGCCGTTCGCCAAGACCATGATCGCGATCACCTTCCTGATCGGACTGATGCCGGTGATCGGCAACCTGATCTCGAACACGATCATCGTGGTGGTCAGCCTGAGCTATTCGCTCGGCGCGGCGGTCGGGTCGCTGGCGTTCCTGGTGATCATCCACAAACTCGAATACTTCGTGAACGCGCGCATCGTCGGCAGCCAGATCCGCGCCGCCGCCTGGGAGCTGCTGATGGCGATGGTGGTGATGGAAGCCGCGTTCGGCATCGCCGGTGTCATCGCGGCGCCGATCTTCTACGCCTATCTCAAGGACGAGCTGTCGAGTCGCAACCTGCTGTAGCGGCGGGCGGCGCGCTCACGTGCTCGAGCACACCGGCGAGCACGGCCCGGCGTGCGGCCGCGAAGGCGGCGAGATCCGCCCCACGCGCGAAACCAGCCTCCACGGCGGCGAGATCCTCGCGATTGTCTTCGCGCCAGTAGCCGGCGGCGAGTTGCAATGACGCCGGCTTGAGCGCCGGCAAGGTGTTGTAGTCGGCCCCCGGCGGCCCGTCGCGGCCCGGTAGCCGGCGCCGCTCGCCCAGCCACCCGTGAAAGCCGTAGAACGCGTCATCGTGCGGCAGGAAGGCAAGCGCAGGGTCGGCTTCATCGCGACCGTCGGTGATGTCATCCGCGGACCACATCGGGGCCGGCCCGAAGCCGAGCAGGTAGCGCATGCCGCCGGGCGTCGGAAACGGGACCGACCGATGCCGCGTGCGGCCATCGGCGTGCGGGTACAGTTCATTGGACCGGATGGCGACATCGATCACCGGCCGCCGGTCCGAGTGCAACGGCAGATCGGCACCCAATACCCAGACACGCAGATGATTGTGCTGCTGAAGGCGAAGCATGACCGGCGCTTCGCGCTCGTCGAGCACCAGCGTGGCCGCGGTGTAGTGGTCGAGCTGGTGCCAGTCGCCGAGATCGAAGACCGCGCCCAGGGCCCTGGAAGTCCAGGCACCGAAGCCGGCCGGCAAGCCGGAGGTGCGGAACACGATGTTGTAGGTGAGCAGGGTCAGGCAGCGTGGCGCATGGCCGGTCGCCTCGAAGCGCTCGCGGTCGATGCGGGCGAAAACCACCGGCGCCACCGGGGGCGAGCCGCGCACCGCGCGATGCGTGAAGACCGCGCCGGGATCGTTGCGATGCGCATTGAGAATCGCCGGCGTGACCGGCGACGACACCATCGCCCCTTTGCCATCCACCAGCACGCCGTTGGCGATGTAGTCGCCGTAGAAGTCGACGGCACCGGCGTGCCCGGGCGGCAGCATCCAGTGCGGGCGATGGCGCCGCAATAGTTCCTGCTCGTCAGCCGTGGGCAGCGCCGACGATCGCGGATGCCCCGCGAAATAGTCCGCGAACCCCGGATACTGCGAGAAGTTGCCGCTGGCAAACGAGCAGCCGGCCACAACCATCAGCGCCAGGCAAGTACCCGGCAAGCGGCACATGCCGCCCCCACGCGAGCGAATCCGGCTCATCATGCGGGTGATGTTGAACGCGTTTTCGCCGCACGACAACGCAACCCGGCACGCAACCCGGTACCACCATGAAAATCGCCCCGATGCCCGTCATGCCGTTCGAGCCGATCCGTCCGCTGCCGACGCGCGCCCGAGCCGGCTAACGCCATGGGCTTCTACGACCGGCAAGTCCTGCCCCGGCTGCTCGACTGGGGCTGCGGCTGCGCCGCGGTGACGCAGCAGCGCCGCAAGATCGTCCCGCTCGCCACCGGCCGCGTGCTCGAGGTCGGCATCGGCAGCGGCCACAACCTGCCCCACTACGACCCGGCCAAGGTGAGCGCCGTGGTCGGCGTCGATCCGGCAGCGCCATCACTCGACATTGCCCGGCGGCGCGCGGCCCGATCGGCGGTACCGCTCGAACTCCTGGTATCGGGCGGTGAATCGATGCCGCTGCCAGCCTCCAGTTTCGACACCGTCGTCGTGACCTACACCCTGTGCTCGATTCCGGGGTTGTCGACCGCGCTGGCCGACATGCATCGCGTGCTCAAGCCCGACGGACAACTGCTGTTCTGCGAGCACGGGCGGGCCCCCGACGCCAATGTGGCGCGCTGGCAGGCGCGGCTCGGACCATTGTGGGGCCGATGCTTCGGTGGCTGCCATCTCGATCGCGACATTCCCGCCGAACTGTCCGCCGGCGGGTTCCGGGTGACGCGCCTCGAGCAGGCATACCTGCGTGGCGCCCCGCGGTTTGCCGGTTATCACTACATCGGCGCCGCACGCCCGCAGTAGCCGCCATGCCAACGAAAGGGTGCCCGCCATGAACAGCCAACTGCCGAGCCTGGACCAGATCGAGAACGCCGCCGCCTTGATCTATCGCGGCATGGCGCCGACGCCGCAATATCGCTGGCCGCTGCTCGACGCGGCGCTCGGCGCGCAGGTCTGGATCAAGCACGAGAATCACACGCCGATCGGCGCGTTCAAGCTGCGGGGCGGCCTGGTGTACTTCGACGAACTCGCGCACGGCGGCAAACGGCCCGCCGGCGTCATCAGCGCGACCCGCGGCAATCACGGGCAGTCGGTTGCGCTGGCCGCCAGAAGCCACGGCATCCCGGTCACCATCGTCGTGCCACACGGCAACAGCCACGAGAAGAACGCCGCGATAAAAGCGCTCGGCGCCGAACTCGTGGAGCACGGCGACGACTTCCAGGCGGCGCGCCTGCACGCGCAGATGCTGGCCGATCACCGCCGGTTGCTGATGGTGCCCTCGTTCGCGCCGGCGCTGGTGCGCGGTGTCGCCACCTACGCTCTGGAACTCATGCGTGCCGTGCCCGATCTCGACACGATCTACGTGCCGATCGGCCTGGGCTCGGGCATCTGCGGCACCATCGCGGCCCGCCAGGCGCTCGGGCGGCACTGTGAAATCGTCGGCGTCGTATCCGCGGCGGCGCCCACCTATGCGCGCTCGTTCGCCGCGCGCGCCCCGGTCGAGGCGCCGGTTGCACCCGGGCTCGCCGATGGCCTCGCCTGCCGCGTGCCGGAACCGGGCGCCCTCGACCTGATTCTCGAACACGTCAGCCGCGTGGTCGAGGTGCATGAAGACGAGATCGCGGATGCGATGCGGCTGGTGTTCAGCGCCACCCACAACGTGGCCGAGGGCGCGGGCGCGGCCGGCGTGGCGGCGATGCTGCACGATCGCGGCCGCGTGGTCGGGCGCCGCGTGGCGACCGTGCTGTGCGGCGGCAACGTCGATCGTGCCGTGTTCGCGCGGGTGCTGGCCGGGCACGACTGACGCTTTGCCGGACCAGGGGCGCAGCCCGCGCTGTGGCCGCCGGTGCGGTAACACGCAAAGTCCAAATAACCGTAGCGCGTCAGGCTCACGACCACGGCCCGTGCGACGGTAGCGCTGTCATCGGCGCTCTTTATGGTGGAGATCGGTCGGCAACACCGGACGGGGGTTCGGTTGCCGGCACCCGACAGGAGAGAGCATTCATGACGACATCACACCGCATGCTGGCCGCCGCCGCCGGCGCGCTGTCGCTGGCGATCGCCGGCATCGCGGTCGCCGCACCGGTCAACGTCAAGATCATCGCCTTCAACGATTTCCACGGCAATCTGCAAGCCCCGGGTGGCAGCTTCGGCGGCAAGCCCGCGTTCCAGACCGGAGGCGCCGATTACCTCGCCGCCTACGTTGCCAAACTGCGCGCCCAGAATCCCGACAACAACGTAGTCGTGCACGCCGGCGACATGGTCGGTGCCAGCCCGCTGATCTCGGCGCTGTACCGCGACGAACCGACCATCGAGGTGATGAACCGCATCGGTGTCGATCTCGCCTCGGTTGGCAACCACGAGTTCGACCACGGCAAGACCGAACTGCTGCGACTCCAGAGCGGCGGCTGCCACCCGACCGATCGCAACAGTTGCAAGGGCGCCATTGTCGGCACCCCGACGCCGTTCGAGGGCGCGAAGTTCAAGTATCTCGCCGCGAACGTGATCGAGAACGCCACCGGCAAGCCGCTGTTCCCGCGTTACGTCATCAAGACCTTCGGCGGCGTGCGCATGGCCTTCATCGGCATGACGCTCGAGGGCACGCCCAGCATCGTCTCGCCGTCGGGCGTTGCCGGGCTGACCTTCAACGACGAGGCGCAGACGGTGAACTCGCTGATCCGCACCCTGCGCAACCAGGGCGTCAACGCGATCGTGGTGGTGGTGCACGAAGGTGGCGCCCAGTCCGGTCCGAGCCCGCCGTTCGGCGGTTGCAACGGCTTCACCGGTGCGATCGTCGACATCGTGCGCACGCTCGACAACTCGGTCGACCTGATCGTCTCCGGTCACACCCATGAGGCCTATGTGTGCCAGTTGCAGAACGTCGCCGGCCGCAGCATCCCGGTCACCAGCGCGGCCGCGTTCGGGCGATTGCTCACCAACATCGACGTGGTGCTCGATACCGAGACGCGTGACGTGGTCTCGATCACGGCGGCGCAGGTGCTGGTCGATCGTACCGACGCGACGATCACGCCGAACGCGCAGATCGCCACGCTGGTGGCGAACTACAACACCATCGTGAAGCCGCTCGCCAACAAGGTGATCGGCAAGATCGCCAGCACGTTCGACCGCGGCACGACGGCCGCCTGCGAGCACAAGGCCGGCGACCTCATCGCCGACTCCCAGCTCGCCGCGACCGCCGCGCCGGCTTTTGGTGGCGCCGTGGTGGCCTTCATGAATCCGGGCGGCGTG
>JANMWG010000387.1:0-12870 GCA_031393885.1 Betaproteobacteria bacterium
TTCGCTGGCGCTCGGCAACACGGTGCTGATGCAGCAGGCCGGTATCGCCGTCGACAGTCTCGTGCCGCAGGCCGAGGCCTTGCGCCTGGAAGGCGCGAGCGTCATGTACCTGGCGGTGGACGGCCGGCTCCATGGCTTGCTGGCCGTTTCCGATCCGGTCAAAGCCAGCACGCCAGAAGCCCTGGCCACGCTCAAAGCGGCGGGCCTGCGGATCATCATGGCCACCGGCGACGGCATCACCACGGCCAAGGCGATAGCGGCACGCCTGGGAATCGACGAAGTGCACGGCGAGGTCAAGCCCGCCGACAAGCTGGCGCTGGTCGAGAAGTTGCAGCGCGAAGGCCGCGTCGTCGCGATGGCCGGCGACGGCATCAACGACGCCCCGGCGCTTGCCAGGGCCGATGTCGGTATCGCGATGGGCACCGGCACCGATGTGGCGATGAACAGCGCCCAGATCACGCTCGTGAAGGGCGACCTTCGCGGCATCGCCGTGGCGCGGGCGCTATCCGCGGCGACGATCGCCAACATGAAGCAGAACCTCGGCTTTGCCTTCGTGTACAACGCGCTCGGCGTGCCGCTCGCCGCCGGCGTCCTCTATCCCCTCACCGGCTGGCTGTTGTCACCGATGATCGCGGCGCTGGCGATGAGCCTGAGTTCGGCCTCCGTCATCACCAATGCGCTGCGGTTGCGGCACGCGAAATGAGGTGAAATCCGCTCCCAGCCAGCGGGCGCATCAAGGCTTTTCCGTGAATACCGGGGCGAAACCGCCGCCGGGCGTGCGGAAGTTCGTGGTTTGCCCCTGATACAGGCGCGCCGCAACGAGCTTCACCACGCCAGCGTAGGCATAGTTGCGGACATCGGCTTTGAGTGCGATGGCCGTCTCGGAACCTCCAACATGCCGCTCGCTGGGCGCGACCAGCGCCTGAGCCACATAAGTGCCCTGCGCCATTTCTTCCCACACCCGCCTGGTGAGCTTGTCGCCGCGATAGGCCGCCTTGCTGCCGTAGCCGGCGGCGGGTTTGAAGAAAAGCTGACGCCGCTTCGCCCACAAGGTGTTCCTGTTCCCGGGCGTCATGATTTCAGTGCGCGGAATCGACTCGAGCAGTGTCGTAACAGCGTCGTCGGCGACACCGGTTGCGCGCAAGAACGCCTCGTCGCAGAGCAAGGTGAGGTTGCGCTTGTCGGCGTAGATCGCATGCGCCCGCGGATGCGGGCTCATCACGACTTCGCGGGCGAGGTACGCAAGCGCGAGCGGCGTCTGAGCAGGCTGCGCCAGCGCGAAATCGGTCAGCCGGTTGTAGACGAAATCGATGGGCTGGCTCCCCTTCCATAACCGGCCATCCCTTTGCGCCAGCTCGCGTGGATCGCAGATCGTCGCCTCGATGCCGTGACGACCGAACAGTTGCCGGTACAGGAGAAACTCGGGGTAGAGATACTGCTGCCCGGGTACCTCGTCGACGATGGCCACCGACATCAGCGGTGCGCCCTTCTTCTGCGCGTGCCATTCCGCCATGAACATCTCGAACAGCGCTGCTTCGATGGCATCTGCTTCCATCGGCGCCATCGCGAGCCCGGCCATATCCGCGCAACACGAGCGATGCGCGCGCCCCATCACCGTGTTGAGGAGCATGCCGCCCGGATTGGTATTGATCTCTATCAGTTTCGGTCCCGTGTCGGTCAGATGAAAGTCATATCCCAACAGCCCTCCCGGCGAACCGGGATCGTAACGCGCGATGTCGGGCGCCCATGCCAGCGCCGCGCTGCGGAAATACGACGTCGCGACCACGGCTTCCACCGCACCGATGACGCGCGCCATTTGTTCGAGGTGGTCGCGCGAGACGAACATCGGCACCGACGCGAACAGATGCGAATGCGTGTCGACCATTGCGCCGGGCAAACCGCGCGAGCCCAGATCCGCACCGAGCCCGCGCCGCAAAGCCTCCTCGTCCAGGCTGAGGCAATAGCACGAGCGATTCAGCGCCTCGATCGACGAGGTCACTTGGCAATTGTTGCCGCAGCCTTCGGCCGCGCGCCGCGCCATGACATGCGTCATTTTAGGTACCTCCAGAGTCAAGCACAGTTTCAGAGCAGGCACGATAGGACATTCTGCCACCACATTCTGCCACCACATTCCGCGACGAACGCGCGGTTTCGGGTAGCGCCATCGCTAAGTTCGTTACCGTACAGACGACGTACTCGCCAGCGCATACGGTTCTTCCGTGACCACCTTAGACTTCCGCGTGTTCTTCGTGAGCTTTTGCAGGAGTCACATCACGGCGGCGGTCAAAGCGGATAGAACCATGACCTACCAAAGCATCAACCCCTACAACGGCGAAGTCCTGAAATCGTTCGACGACATTAGCGATCGCCACCTCGAGTCGGCGCTGGCAACGGCCTCGACCCGCTTCGAGACTTGATGGCAAACCACGTTTGCCGCCCGAGCCGCAGTGATCGCAAAAGCCGCCGCCATTCTGCGAGCCCGGGTGGATGAGTTCGCCCGCCCCGTGACTTTGGAGATGGGAAAACTCATCGACGGGGCCCGCGGCGAAGTGATGCTCAGTGCGGACATCCTCGATTACTACGCAAGCAACGCCGAAGCGTTCCTCTCGCCGCAACATCTCACCCCTGACTCGGGCCAGGCGGCGGTCGAAAGCAGCCCGATCGGCGCGCTCTTCGGCGTCGAGCCCTGGAACTTTCCCTACTACCAGATCGCACGCTTCGCCGCGCCCAACCTGATGGCGGGCAACGTGGTCATGGTGAAGCACGCCGGGAGTGTTCCGCAATGCGCCATCGCGTTCGAAAAGCTGTGGATCGAAGCCGGTGCGCCGGTGGGTCCGTACACCAATCTGCTCATCTCGTATGATCAGGTCAACCGGGTGATCGACGATCCACGGATCAAAGGCGTGGCGCTCACCGACAGCGGAGAAGCCGGCAAGATGGTTGCCGGGATAGCAGGACAAACTCTGAAGAAGTCGGCGATGGAACTGGGTGGCAGTGACGCCTTCATCGTCCTCGAGGACGCGGACCTCGACAAGACCGTCGAGTGGGCGGTCTGGGCCAAGATGAATAACACCGGCCAGTGCTACGTCGCGGCGAAGCGTTTCATCGTCGTCGAAGAGCTGGCCGACCGATTTCCCGGCAAGTTCGACGCCGCGCGCGTGACGTCCATCGACGTCCCGGCGTAAAGGGAGGTGGCTACGCCGCGATTGGGTAGCGCGGTCTCTCCTTCCTCATTCTGCCTTAGGCAGACACCCCGATGTGGAGCCTCGCCACGACGGCGGCGCCGCTCCAACCAGGCGAACAGCGAATTGTCAAAAGCTTGATATCCGTCAATTCGGGCCAGGGCCAATCTGCATATCGTGTGCTCATGGCGTTGGGCCACTTTCGGATTCACCATCGACGTACAGGATTCGTTCGCAGTTCTTTACCAACGAAGGAGTCGGCAATGAAGAGATTCGGAATACGTTCGCTGTTGAGTGCCATGACCTTGGCGGTGGTCATGGGTTCGGTGGGTGTCGCAAACGCGCAGACACCGTCACCCACCGAGAAGGCGGTGGCGACTGCCAAGACCAAAGGCGATCATGAGGCCATCGCGGCTGCCTATGAAAAGGCCGCGGCCTCGGCAAAGGCGGACGCCAAGAAACACCGCGACCTCGGGGAGGCCTATCACCGCTCCTCGATGGATCGAGGGGGTGGTAGCCATGGAATGGCATCTCATTGCGAGAAGCTCGCGACGCTATACGACCAGGCGGCCGAAGAAAATCTGGCTCTCGCGAAAGCCCACAAGGAAGCTGCCGCGGGCATCAAATAGCCAGGCGACGCGAGCGCCGCTGCAGGATCCCGGATGGATGGCACGGCGCACCCGGAACCATGGCAATTCGTCTGTCGGCAATTCGTCTTAACGCGTTTCGGAGCCTGCCTGACCATGTCAGCAGGCACTTCGGCCTCGATGAGAGGCCAGTACCATCAAAGGAGAAATTCGTGAATGCTTCCAGAAAAACCAGCACCATCAGACCCTTCACCCTCGCGATTCTGGCCGGGTTGGTCGGCGCTGTTTCGGCTCCACTCGCCGTCGCACAGACCGACGGCCAGAACAAAGAGATCACCACGCCGGGCCACACCGTTGACATGCCAGGGCGCGAGAGCCACCGACCGGAACACATGAAGGGCAAGATGCACAAAAAGGGCAAGCCCATCAGGTCGGAATCGGCGCACACGGCAGACATGCCGGGTCGGGAACCTCACAAAAGCAGTCCGGCGGACGCTGCGGGTCCGCCGGTGACTTCGCCCGGACACACCGTCGACATGCCGGGGCGCGAAGGACACTCCGACGCTCACAACAAGAAGTAGTCCTGCGGGTCATGGCGCTCGTTCGGTGTCGGCTTCGACCGGACGTGATCGAGGCGAAGTGCTGTGCGTCCTCGCCCCCCATCCTTCGCTGAAAGAAACCGAGCCAGCGGCCCCGAAAACTGACGCGGAGCACCTCGTTGACGAGAAACTGGTGTGCCGCGTCGCTTTTTGGTCCTTGTCGCTGGCCATACAGGCCCATCGAGTATCTGCGGGAGCGTTCTTATGATGAATCAAACCGACGTATGGATGGGTGGATGGGCCGGCGGCGGGATGTGGATCTGGATGGTCGTCGGCGTACTGGTGGTGGTCGTGTTGGTCGTCGTGATCGTCAAGCTGTTCAATAAACCGTCGTGAGCTAGCCCACACACTGGCGTAATCGGCGGCTGGTGCCAGCGGCGTATTCGGGTTGTGCGCGATGACCCGGCACCGCCATTGTCATTCACTGCACCGATGTGACCATGGTCGGCGGAAAGGGACAAACATGATCCGCCGAGCATCTGTTCGCGAGGTCGCAATGGCGCTCGCGCTCGTCGCCCTCGGCGCAAGCCCCATCGCGGCGGATGAGCACGCCAGCCATCATCCAGGTGGGGGCGGCGCCGCCGCGCCGGCTATGGCCCCTGGCGCACCGACGGGCATACCTGCCGAGGCACCATCGGACAAGTCGACAATTGCGCCGGTAGCGCCGATGGGGGCAGCTCCTGCGCCAGCCGGCGCGCCGGGTGCTGCGGGGATGGCGGGTGGCGGGATGGGCGACATGATGGGCGGCATGATGGGCAAGATGATGGCGCCCGCCAACCCCGGCGCCAAAGCCCCGGCTACGGAATCCAGTGCCGCCGGCGGGATGGCCGGCACGGTGGCGGCGGGCGGCTGCATGGGAGGAGGTTGCGGGGCCGGCGCGGCCACTACACCGATCTATCCGTCGCTGATGACGCTCCCGGCGATCACGCCGGAAAAACGTGCCGAGATCGAGGCGTTGGCGAATCAGCAATTGAACGAAGGCAGGGCGCGACTGGCGAGTGGCTATGAATCGCTGAACCGTGCAACGCAGGCCGGCGACCACGCGCTCATGCAACAATCTGTCGGGACGATGCATGAAGGTCTAGACGAACTCGGCGCGGGAATCGCCGCCAGGCGCGTTCTCACCGAAGGCAGGTCGCCCCGCAACCTCGCACTCGACTGGTTCAAACGCGAGATGAATCTCGCGTCTCCTAGCGCGCGTCAGGAGCCCGGCACTATCCTCGGCGTGCTGCCGTTTCACCTTTTCGCGATGGTATTGCTGGTGGCGTTCGCACTGGCGATGGTTGCCATGTACTTCTTCAAGATGCGCCGCACGGCGGCTTTGTTCGGGCGTATCGAGCCCGACTCGGGAGCACCGCCGGGCGGGGCGTCACCGCCACTTGCCGGCGCCCCCACGCCGCCGCCGGCTCCGCCGTCCGGAGCGGCACCGTCGCCTTCCGCGACATCCACCCCGAGTACCAGACCGGCATCGCCCGCTGCAACACCGACACCGCCGAATGCCCCGCGCGGAGAAGCGCCATCTCCTGCACAGCCGGGTGCGCCGGCACCACCCGCAGCCGGCACGCCACCGGCACCGGCGTCATCCTCGGGTACTTCCGTAATTCTCGCGGCAACGCCTGCGGCTGCAAATTGGCGAGGGCAGCTCCGCGTGGGGAGCATCGTCTCGGAAACGCCGAACGTGAAAACGCTTCGCCTTCTGCCTTCATCCAACGACCCGCTGCTACCTTTCACGTTCGTGCCCGGTCAATTCCTGAACGTCGCCTTTGCGATCGGCGGGGCGAGGATGAACCGCTCGTATTCGATCTCTTCCTCCCCGACGCGGCGCGAATACATCGAACTGTCGATACGGCGCGAGCCACGCGGCGCGGTCTCCCGGCATATCGCCGATCTGTTGGAAGTCGGCGATCGGATCGAGGCCGGCGGTCCGGTCGGGCGGTTCACGTTCACCGGAACAGAGGCGGACAGCATCGTGCTCATCGCGGGCGGCGTGGGCATCACGCCGATGATGAGCATCACCCGCTATCTCACCGAGCGGTCCTGGCCCGGCGACATTTTCTTCGTCTACAGCTGCCGCACACCGGCCGATTTCATTTTCGCGAAGGATCTTGCCGCGCTCCAGCGCGACAATCCGAAGTTGCACGTCGCGGTCACGATGTCCAACCCGGAAGGGACCGACTGGGCCGGACCCCGCGGACGTATCACCAAGGAATGGCTCACGCAGACGGTTCCCGGAATCGCATCGCGAAGAATCCATCTGTGCGGACCACCCGCCATGATGGATGCGACCAAGGCCATCCTCACCGAGCTGGGTGTGGCTCCGGAACAACTGAAGACCGAATTGTTCGGCGCCACCAAGCCCGCGCCTGCCGCGCCGGGTACCTCTTCGAAACCCGCCGCGCCCGCGACCGGCCCGACGGTGACATTTTCGAAGAACAACAAGTCTTCCAGGATTCATGTCGACCAGACCGTTCTCGAATTGTCCGAGGAGCTCGCCATCGGGATCGAATTTTCCTGCCGCGTGGGCACCTGCGGCGTGTGCAAGGTGAAGATGACGTCCGGAGAGGTCGTCATGGCGGTCGACGACGCCCTTGATGCCGATGACAAGGCCATCGGCATCATTCTCGCGTGCCAGGCAAAGCCGAAGGGTGATGTCGCGGTGGAAGCGTAGCCATGAAGGCGCGTGAGCGCGAAGGCATCATCGTGGGCGGCGTCGTCGGCGTCCTGCTGCTGACCTGGCTGGGCTTCCTGCTCCACCGCTCACCGCGTTTTCCGGGCAGCGGCATCGGCGCGGCATTCGGAATAGCGGCGGCCGTGCTCATGCTCGTGCCACTCGCGTATCCGATCGCAAAACGTATCCCCTTCCTCAACGCTCGGATGACCAGGCACGTGTCGATGCAGTCGTTGCTTTCCCTGCACGTATACGCCGGCATCGGCGGCCCCCTGCTCGCGATCATTCACTCTGGTCACAAGTTCGATAGCTGGCTGGGAATGACATTGACGGCAGCGATGCTGCTGGTGGTGGTGAGCGGCTTCGCGGTGCGCTATCTGATGACCTATGTCGCGCATGAGATCACCGACAAGCTGGCCTTGCTGCAGACCGCCAGAGGCGATCTCGACCATGCATGGGGCGTGCTGGAGAAGGCCCCGGTCGAAACGAGAGGCCTGCCGACCGCCCCCCTCCTCGCGGCGAGCCTGAAATCGCTGGGGCTCGAGATCCAACCCGGCGGCCCGGCCGGTGAGGTCACCCGGATCGCCGAATCGGTGGCGGATCTGGAGTATTCGGTCCGCCTTCATGAGTTCTTCAAAAGCTGGTTCAGCCGATCCCTGAAACTGCATATCGTTCTTTCCGTCGTTCTTTACGTGCTGCTGGCGCTGCACATCGGGTCCGGGATCTACTTCGGGCTGCGGTGGCTGCGATGAAGCAGTTCGCGCTCTGGTTCGTGCTGATCGTAGCTGTCGCCATAGCGGCGTGGCTCGCGGTGCTTCACTTCAAGACGGCATCATCCGCCCTGGTGCAATCGGTCAGCCCGGGGGCTCTTTCGCCGCGGCACGCCTATCTCGGCGACAGATGCGTGGCATGCCATGAGCCGGGCATCGGCGTGACGGTCGCGAACTGCACGACATGCCACGCCACCGCCGAGCGATTGCTCGGTCGTCAGCCGACCGCGTTCCACGCGAGCATCCAGGAGTGTGCCGCATGCCACGTCGAACATCAGCCCGCGAGTATCCGACCGCTGGTGATGGACCATGTGGAACTTGCCAGGGTCGGCGCACGAACCCTTGCGCGCGAGGCGCGCCGACACTCGGATGCGCGTCCGCCCACGGATAGCGACAGCAGCGCGACGCTCGCATCTCTGCAAACGTGGCTTCGCATCCGAAGCCCCGATCGATTCGACGCGAGCACGGCACGCGAGTCCCTCGACTGCGCCGGATGTCATGATCGGCAAGACCCTCATTCGAAGCGGTTCGGACGGGACTGTGCACAGTGCCATGGGTTCGAGTCGTGGATCATTGCCGGCTACCAGCACCCGTCGTCCAGCTCCAGGCAATGCGTGCAATGTCATCAACCACCCCCGAGCCACCTCATGGGGCACTTCTCGATGGTCTCGCAGAAGTTTGCCGGCAAGGAGCACGCGCGCGTGGATCAATGCTACGAATGCCACAACACCACCGCGTGGAACGACATCGTGAATGTGGGCTACTACAAGCACCACTGACAGCGTGAGAATCCCGACACATCTTATGTTCGACAGCGAACAGACCGCCAGCCATTGGCTGCCGGACAATCTCCGAACTTGGCGGCGGTGAAGTTACAGGACGAGCCACGTTTCGATCGCGCGCAGCAGCAGGTTTCATCATTCGATCTCATCAGGAGCAAAGCCATGCCGAGCAAATACCTCAAGACCAACATCGTCACCACTGCCGCAGCCATTGCCATAGCACTCGGCACTTCGGCATCGCTCTGGGCAAAACCACCGCTAATGCCAACAGACGGCACCGGCAATGGCGAAGAGGCGGTGTCCTCGGCGCGTTCATCGCATGGCATGCGTTCCGTCCTTCATCTTGCAATGATGGACGATATGGATGAAGCAGATGAAATGGATGACGGCGATGAGATGGCGAAAATGATGAAGAAAAAGAAAGGCGACAGAGGCGGCATGATGGGTGGAAAAATGGGGGACATGAGCGGTGGAAAAATGGGCGGCAAAATGTCGCCGCGCGGTCCGATGCCAAGTGCCGGTTCTCCCGGCGACCCGCCGGACCCCATGGCCGATACATCGGACGCGGACAACATGGGTCGTATGCGTGGACCGATGCAGGCGCGCGGCGGCATGAGAAACATGGCGCCCAGTGCACGTTTACCGGGATTTCCCGGCGCCTCCCATCTGTATCACGTGGGGGCGACGGGTTTCTTTCTCGATCACCCTCAGCACATCGACCTCGCCACCGACCAGCAGGTAACTCTCAACCGGATCAAAGAGAAGGCATTGCTGGAACGAGCGAGTTTCGATCGGCGGATCGAGGATGCCGAGCAAGATCTCTGGACCCTGACGGCGGCGGACGCACCGGATGCGGCCAAGATCGAAACCAAGATCGGCGCCATCGAAAAGCTGCGTGGCGATCAACGCATGGGATTCATCCGGGCGGTTGGCGAGGCGGGCAAGGTCCTCACCGCCGACCAGGTGGCGGTACTGCTGGGCACCAAGCCAGCGGCGGGAAACAGGCCGGCACGAGCTGCCAAGCCCGAACCCAAGGCACCCTTGCCTCCCAAATAAAACCAACGGCTGGGCGACTTGCAGCATGAGGCGCCGCTTCGATACCGAAGAAAAGAGGTTTACCGATGAATCACCAGATGCAAGCCGCCGTCGTCGCGGCGTTCGGAAAGCCCCTGGCATTTCGGGAGCTGGACATTTCTTCCCCCGGAGCGGATCAAATCCTCGTGCAGACCGAAGCGTGCGGCGTATGCCACACCGATGTCCATGCCTGGCACGGAGACTGGCCGCTGAACCCTTCACTCCCGTTCATCCCCGGGCATGAAGCGATCGGCCTGGTCACCGCCGTCCGATCGGGCGTGACGATCGTGACCCGGCGCATGGATAGCGATGTTCGATGCCGTGGCGAGTTGCATCACGATCCGGGGGTCGTTTGTCGGCACCCGTCGGGACATGGCCGAAACGCTCGAGTTCGCCGCCGATGGCCGAGTCAAGGTGGACATCGAACTGCAGCCCCTGTCGGCGATTAACGACGTTCTCGGCCGGCTGGAGCATGGCGATGTGGCCTCTCGCGTGGTCATCGAGTTCGGCGATAGGCAATGAACACCATCGATCCCAAGTCGGTCGGATGGATCGGATTACACAAATGCGGGGCAACCAAAAGCGCTATTCGCTCAGGAGACAAAATCATGGATCGACGAACTATTACATTGCTCGGTGTGCTGGGGGTTGCAGTTCTCGTAGCCGCTTGCGGCCCCACCGACACCGCGATCGGCGCGAAAGTGAAAGCAAATCTTGCATCGGACGAAACAGTAAAGGCCGCTCCGATCGATGTCGGCGTAGACAAGAAAGTGGTCACCTTGTCGGGAACGGTCGATACCTTGGCGGTCAAGGACCGGGCGACCACCGTCGCTCGCGGAACGGACGGTGTCGCCAGTGTCGTTGACCACCTCACCACCAAGGAGCGGGACCCCGGCCCGGGGCATGGCCGCGAGATGATGGAAAAAGGGATGATGGAAGGCAAGGATCACATACCAGACGGCAAGCGCGAATAGGTTGGATCGGGCATTGGTGCGCCTCTGCTCGTTGTGGGCGCCCAGAGCCCGACAACGAAGTGCGCACGCGAGCCAAGTGGCGCCGCCTTCGTCGCGCGGCGAGTTCCTGGAACGGCTTCTAGGGCGCGAGTTGGATCGAGACTCATTGATCGAGATGAACACGGAAAGGACAGACATGGAAAGCAGCGTGCCGCACCGAGTTCCAGGGGAGAATTCCGAGCCGCCGGTACCGCGGCGCAGGCTGTTGCAAATGGCGCTTGCGGTCACCGCCGGCGGGGGCCTTCAATCGCTCGCGTCAGCCGACGCACGCGCTGCGACGCCGGACCCGGGGGCCGGGGCGACGCCGCGGGAATCATCCACCTCGCACCGCACCGAAATCGACTCACCCATGAAAGACGCCATCAACGCCTGTCTCGACTGCCACAGCATGTGTCTCAGGACGGCGATGAGTTACTGCCTCGAGCAGGGGGGGCCACACGTCGAGCAACAGCACTTTCGGCTGATGCTCAATTGCGCGGAGCTATGTCAAACGTCCGCCAACTTCATGCTGAGCGATTCGCCATTGCACCGGCGGGTCTGTGCCGTCTGCGCCGAGGCGTGCGAAGCCTGTGCCGAGAGCTGCAAGCAGGTGGGCGGCATGGACAACTGCATCGAGGAATGCCTGCGCTGCGCCAAGAGTTGCAAGACCATGGCATGAATCCGCGTCGACGCTTTCTGCAAGCCGGCGCGGCCGTGGGCGCAGGAGCGACCCTGATCGCGCTGGCCGAAACGAACGCATGGGGGGCTGTGACGAACGCAGCGCCCGTGCCGGAAAGCGCCGGTCCGATCACCAATCTCGTGATCGCCAAAGGCAGGCTCGAGATCGACGGCCGAAGCGCCACGCCAACCATGGTCAATGATGTTCTGCCTGGTCCCATACTGCGGTTTCGCGAGGGTGACAACGTCGCCATCCGGGTGACCAACCGGTTAAAGGAAACGAGCTCGATCCATTGGCACGGGCTGCTCGTCCCACCGGATATGGATGGCGTTCCGGGCGTCAGCTTTCCCGGCATCGGTCCTGGCGAGACCTTTACGTATCGATATCGGTTGCGTCAGAACGGCACGTATTGGTATCACAGCCATTCGGGCAATCAGGAGCAGGGTGGCCTGTACGGCCCCTTCATCATCGACGCCGCTACGCGCGACCCCTTCGAGTACGACAGCGAATGCGTCGTGATGCTTTCGGACTGGACCTTCGAGAACCCGGCACGCGTGCTGGCCAGGATGAAAAAGTTCGGTGCGTACTACAACTTCAACCGGCGGACTGTTGGTGATGTCTTCCGCGACGCGGCCCGGGACGGTTGGCGCGTAACGCTCGCCGACCGGGTGTTGTGGGGAAAGATGCGGATGGATCCGACCGACATAGCTGACGTGACCGGCGTTACCTATACCTATCTGCTCAACGGAAAATCGGCGACTCAAAACTGGACGACGCTCTTCAAACCGGACGAGCGCATACGGATGCGCTTCATCAACGCGGGCGCAATGACGCATTTCGACATTCGTATTCCGGGCCTGGACATGACGCTCGTGCAGGCGGATGGTCAGAATGTCGAACCCGTGACGGTGGACGAATTCCGCATCGCACCGGCGGAATGCTACGACATGATCGTGCAACCGCGTGCCCGGGATGCTTACACGATCTTTGCCGAGACGATGGATCGCAGCGGTTACGCCGCCGGCACGCTCGCGCTGCGCCCGGGGCTGCGCGCGCCGATCCCCGAGCGCCGGGTCCGCCCGCTCAAGACCATGGCCGACATGGGTATGGCTAGCGATACGATGGGGGGCATGGCCATGCCCCCGAGCGGCGCCAAACCGAAGAAGGATGCGATGTCCGGCATGGCGATGCCGCCGGACGCGACACCTGCGAAGACCGAGAACGACGCGATGCCCGGGATGGAGATGCCGCCGGACGTCGCACCCTCGAAGTCCGCTATGGACGCGATGCCCGGCATGACCAAACCATCGGAAACGCCGCCTTCGAGAAACGCGGCGATACAGGCTCAGCCCCATGGGCCGGATCACCACGGCGCGGGCAATTCCACGATCGCGGAAATGCCGGTCAGTCGAATCAACGACCCCGGCACCGGCCTGGGCGATGCCGGCAGGCGGGTATTGCTGTATGGCGACTTGCGCCGGTTGTCCGCAGACGGGCCGGAAGGAGTGCCCGCGCGCGAGATCGAGCTGCATCTCAC
>JANMWG010000429.1:0-2307 GCA_031393885.1 Betaproteobacteria bacterium
TTCAAGGGCATCACACCAGCGCTGGAAGCCCCCGCAAAGTCCTGGCCCAGATAACCCGTTCTGTCCGTATGCGACACAACTTGTCGCAACCCTGAAGACAATCGGATCTCCAGTCCAGGAGATCACCATGCCGATTCGTCGCCGTCGATTTGCCCGCTCCACCATGCCCGGGGATGTTCCGCCTATCCTCGTTCTGTGGCTGCTTCGCCTGCTCGTTCCCATGGGAGGACAACGGCACCTCGTCGGCCCGACGGCTTTCAGCAACGACGCGCTGGCCGAAATGGTGGGCATGGAGCGTTGGATCGACTCGACCGAGTGCGAATTCGATCAGCGCGCGGTCCGCATGGAGTTGCGTCGCCTGCATCTGGCTGCCGAACAAGAGCTGGCGAATGCCACCGTGTCCGCCCGTCTGAGCGGAAATGTCGCTCGTCTGGCGACGCTTGTCGGACTGTCCGATACCGACTGTCGCATTCTCGAGTTCGCGGTCATGATGCGTACCGAACGGCTGCTGGATGAAGCCGTGGACCTCTTCGGCATCGTGTCGTCGACGAGGGTGTTACTGATGTTGTCGGAAGTGTTGGCGTTGCCCGAGCCCGATGTTCGATCGGCGATGAGTGCGCAAGGCATCCTGGCCCGTTCAGGGCTGCTGGCGATCGAACGGGATGGCTCCTACTCGCTGAGCGGGAAGATCGAGTTGCTGTCGAATCGTTTTGCCGACCACATATCCTCGTCCGACGCCGATCCGGTCAGCCTGCTTCGGGACACCGTCGCCATCGGCTCGCCCGCGCTACTCACGCTCGACGACTACTCGCACATCATGCCGGTGCTGTCGGTCTTGCAGCCGTACCTCAGGCACGCGGTCACGATGGGCCGCAAGGGCGTCAACATCTTCCTGCACGGCGACCCCGGCACGGGTAAAAGCCAACTGGCCAAGGCACTCGCGAAAGCACTCGACCGCGAACTGTTCGAGGTGGCCAGCGAAGATTCGCAAGGTGATCCCGTCAATGGTGAACACCGCTTGCGCGCCTTCCGGGCGGCGCAACACTTCTTCGCGCAGCGCAAGGCGTTCATCGTCTTCGACGAGGCGGAGGACGTTTTCAACGGCGGCGCGGGCTTCTTCGCACCGAGAAGCACCGCCCAAAGTCACAAGGCGTGGATCAATCGCGCCCTCGAAGAAAACGCGGTGCCGACCTTCTGGCTGTCGAACTCGGTCGGCGGGCTGGACCCGGCGTTCGTGCGCCGCTTCGACATCGTCTTCGAGCTGCCAGTGCCGCCCCGGAAGCAACGCGAACGCATCATCGGTGCCGCCTGTGCCGATTTGCTCGATACCAAGGGCGTGGCGCGCATAGCGGAGTCCGAAACGCTGACGCCGGCCGTTGTCACGAGGGCCGCCAGTGTGGTGCGGGCGATCCGGGATGATCTCGATGACGATGGCGCCGCGAGCGCTGTCGAACTGCTGATCGGCAACACGCTGGAGGCGCAGGGTCTCGCCCGGATTCGCCGCGATGACCCCAACCGGTTACCCGATGTCTACGATCCGTGCTTCATCCACGCCGACACCGATCTGGTGCGGATCGCCGCAGGGCTTGCCCGATCGAAGTCAGGGCGGCTCTGTCTGTACGGTCCGCCGGGAACGGGCAAGACCGCCTACGGGCGCTGGCTGGCAGAACAGCTGGGCACGCCGCTGCTGGTGAAGCGCGCCTCCGATCTCCTGTCGAAATGGGTGGGCGATAGCGAGAAGAACGTTGCCCGTGCCTTCCATGAGGCGCAACAGGAGGGTGCCCTGCTGCTGATCGACGAGGTCGACAGCTTTCTGCAAGACCGTCGCGGTGCCCGGCGCGGCTGGGAGATAACCCAGGTCAACGAGATGCTCACGCAGATGGAGTCGTTCCCGGGCGTCTTCATCGCGTCGACCAACCTCATGGAAGGGCTCGACCAGGCGGCGCTGCGCCGCTTCGATCTCAAGGTGAAATTCGACTTCCTCCGGCCCGACCAATCCCGCGCCTTGTTGCGGCGGCACTGCACAAAGCTCGCTCTTCCGGCGCCCCAGTCGGCCGTGCTCGCGCGGTTGCAGCAGCTACGGAAACTGACGCCGGGAGACTTCGCGGCGGTGGTGCGGCAGCATCGGTTCTACCCGATCAGATCAGCCGCCGCCTTCGTCGCGGCACTCGAAGCCGAGTGCGCCTTGAAGGATGGCGCCAAGGCCGCCATCGGCTTCTTGCAATAGACCATTCAGCGGGAGAATGCAGATGCCAGCCAGAAAGGAGCAAGCCGTGCGCACGCTTTCCAAATCGAAGCTCATGAATT
>JANMWG010000405.1:0-4276 GCA_031393885.1 Betaproteobacteria bacterium
TGGGCGCGCTGATGGGCGTGCTTTTCTTCACCGGTGTCCTCGGCAGTGGACCCACCACGAGCGAGCGCGATCTCATCACGCGCACCGCGCTTGCCAGGGCGAAGAGCGCACTGATCGACTATGCGGTCACCTACATGGACACGCATCCCAACATGCCGCCCGGCTTCCTGCCGTGCCCCGAAATCGACGGCAGCCTGCGTGAAGGATCGCCGGCCCTGGGCGGCTGCAACAACGTCGGTGAGAACGCGATCGGGCGCCTGCCCTGGTACACGCTCGGCATCGAACCGTTGCGGGATGGGTACGGCGAGTGTCTCTGGTATGCCGTATCGGGCAACTACAAGAACAACCCCGCCCCGTTCCTGCTCAACTGGAACTCCAACGGGACGCTGCGCGCCTTCCTTGCGGTGCCGCCAGGCGGAACCCCGCCGCCGCTCGACAACAATGTTTTGCAACGCGCGGTCGCCGTTATCGTCGCGCCGGGGCCGGCGTTCGGCAACCAGACACGCCAACTGGCGGCGGCAGCCCCGTCGCCGGATCAATGCCGTGGCAATCGGCTCGCGGCGAACTACCTGGAAGCCAGCAACGGCATCAACAATGCGGCCATGGCGACGATCGGCGAGGCCAGCTTCATTGCCGGCGTGCCGGTCGCGACCTTCAACGACCGGCTCATCACCATCACCGCGGGCGAGATCTGGGCGGCGATCCTGCGACGGCCGGATTTCCAGGCGCGGCTTCGCCTCCTCACCCAGACGGTGGCCGAATGCATCGCGTACTACCCGCAGACCGGCGCCACCGGCAATGTCAACGATCGCCGGCTGCCGTGGGCCTCGAACCCGGGCAACTTCGAGCGCGAACCCACCTACTACAGCGACTCCTCGCACCCGCTCGCGGGCCGGGCGCCGTTCTCGGTCAACGAGTCGAACGTGCAGATCGGTCGCACCGCCTGGGGTACCAGCACCACACTGCTGGGGGTCAACGGCGCCAACACCGGCAAGTGTCCGGCGAGCTGGACTCCGATGATCGATGGCTGGTGGAATCACTGGCGCGATCACGTCTTCTATGCCGTGAGCCGCAACTTCGCACCGGACGGACAAGCGTCCAATACCGGTTGCTCGCCGAGCACCAATTGCATCACCGTGGGCGGCTTTGGTCCATATGCAGGCGTGGTGTTGTTCGCGGGGCCCATCCTGACCGGACTGACCCCGAGCCAGACCCGGTTCCAGGATTCGTTGAAGAGCAACCTCGCCTCCTACCTCGAGGAACGCAACCAGAGCACCAACCTGGCCGGCAACAACGACTACCAGACGACGTCCGACGCCGGACAACCGTTCAACGACATTCTGTACTGCATCGGCCAGTCGGGTTCGGTGCTGGCCGCGGTGCCATGTCCGTGAGATCCGTCCGGCGCCGGCGCGATGCCGGCTTTTCCCTGATCGAACTGGCCATCGGCCTGGTGATCGTCGCGACCCTGTTGTCGAGTCTGCTGGTACCCCTGGTCACGCAGCTCGACCAGAAGCGCACCGCCGAAACCCAGCGCCTGCTGGAGCAGGCACGCGAAGCGCTGATCGGCTTCGCCGCCGCCAACAACCGCCTGCCCTGCCCGGCGACCGTTGCCACCGCTGGTAACGAGAGCTTCGCCGTCGGCGGCTCCGCCACCACCGGTGCGTGCGCGGCGACGACCGGCTCGACCGGCTTCCTGCCCGGGGTGACGCTGGGCCTGTCGCCGCTGGATGCGCAGGGCTTCTACGTCGACGCCTTCGCGAGCGACCGCAACCGCATTCGCTACGCGGTGTCCGGCCAGACGGTGAACGGTGTCACCAATCCCTTCACCCGCATCAACGGGATGAAGACCAACGCGATGATGAACGCCATCGCGGCGTCCGGCGGCCTGCTATACGTTTGCAGCGCCACGCCCGCGGCATCGAACTGCGGCGCGGCGACCCCGCTGGCGAACGGTACCGCCATCGCGGTCGTCCTCTCGCCCGGCAAGAACGCGATACTCAACGCGCCGAGCGCCGACGAACAGGAGAATATTCTGGACAACGACGACGTGTTCGTGAGCCGGCCCTATTCCGACCGGACCGGAGGGGCGAGCACCGTGTTCGATGATCAGGTGCTCTGGTTGTCGCCGGCACCGCTGTTCAGCCGCCTGCTCAGCGCGGGCGCGCTGCCCTGAGGTGACGCCCACCCCCAGGCTGCGCTGCGCCTCGCCTTCCCCCTCGAGGGGGCGCAGCATTCCTCGGGAAACCCTGCGGATGCCGCCCCTTCGCTCGAGAGTAGCTCTTCTTTCAGCATAGGTGCGCCCACCCCCTCGTTGCGCTACGCCTTCCCCTCCAATGGGCACAGCATCCTCGGGGGACTCTGTGGTGCTGCCGCGATGGACGGGCCAAGATGAATCGGAGGGGTGTTCACGCGGCATCGGAAATCGCGGGCGCCAGGCGCCCGGGACGGAGCGTGAAACGGACCTCGCCGACACTGTTGGATGACAGTTCCAGCACGTAGCCCAGTTCGGCGGCGTGACGCGCGCTCTGGTACAACCCGACCCCAAAACCATCGTCCGACGCCACCGGCGCATGGAATAACTCGCGCGCCAGAGACTCGGGAATGGCCTCGCCGCCATCGGTGATCGAGAACCCGACACCTTCTACATCGTGAAGCCAGGCGGCACGCACCGACGTGGTCTCGCCGCGACGACGTTTCGCCAGCGCATTCTGGAGCAGGTTGTCGGCGACGCTGTCGAACAGGTCGCCAGGGACCAGGGCCACCGCCTGAACCTCGCCGATGCCATCGAACTCGACACCCTCGTGGACGTATTGCTGGGTGAGCGCCCGCCACCAGTCGGCCGCCTTCACCATGTCGGCCGGCCCGGAACGGCGGGCGTCGAGCTTGTCGAGCGTGCTCTGGAGCCGCTGGGCGATCTGCGGCAATTGCCGCCGGATGAGTTGCAGCAATGCATCGGCGTCATCGCTACTGCTGTTCGCCGCGGCGGCACAAAGCGAGCGCAACGATTGCAACAGGTTCTTGACGTCGTGCGTGAGGCGCGAGCCGGTTTCATAGATCGCCTGCAGATAGTCGGTCTGGCGCTGCGCCTGTTCGCGTACTTTCGCGTCGTGGTAGTCGCCGAGCAGGCGCGCCAGCAGGCGCATATGCAGCAGCAGTGCCGGTGTCGGCCGCCAGCGCGTGTAGAGGCGCAGATCCAGCCCGCCGAACGCGAAATGCGTGTCGAACGGTGAGACGATCCCGACCAGCCCCTCCCGGTTCGCGGCCGACCATTCGACCCCCACGAGCCATGGCAGCTCGAGCATGTCGCGCACTGCCCGCGCCACGAACCGGTGCGGGTCGGCCTCGCGCTCGGCCAGGTTGGCCAGCCGGTGCATCCAGCGTTCGAACGGCATGCCGAGGCTGAGAAAGTAGCGCGACAACACCTGTCCGATGCCGGCGAAACCGCCACGTGGGTCCCAGAGCCACGACAGGATCAGCATGATGGCGGCGATCGCCGTCACGGTCTTCACCAGCGCGACCGGATAGTCGTTGTGCGTCACCTGCTGCACGAACACCGTGCCCAGCACCAGCACCACCGCCAGCAGGAACAGCAGCACGCTGTAGACCAGGTCGATCGCGTAGCGAGGCTGGGCGCGCCGCTCGCTCGCGCCCAGAAACGGGATCACGATCAGCGGCAACAGCAGGCCATGGCGCAGAACCACCAGCGCCGCACCGGCGACCGAGGCCTTGCCGAACAGCCCCGGGACGACCCAGGCGAGCAGCGCGGCGAGGAGGTAAAGCGCGGCGAGCAACGATGCCATGCGCTCTCGCCGGGGGCCCATTGCCGGCACGTTGCCCCCGATCAGCGAGAACAGCGCCGCGAGCCAGAGACCGAGCAGCCACCAGCTGCTCCACCACACCAGCACGGCGCTCCCGGCAACCACCAGCAACGCTCGGCGGGGCACCAGTTGCTGCGCGCCCTGCCACACCGGTTGCCAGAGCAGGAACAGGCCGAAGTGCGCGAGCAACAGGGCCCGGGACGCGCCACTGCCAAGCTCCAGCAGCAGCGCAAGATGCAGGGCGAGCAGCATGAGCCCGAGCGTGACGTTCTGCCGCGCCCACAGCGAGTGTGGACGCAGGCGGATCGCCGGTGGGGTCATTTCAGCGGCCGCCGGGCCGGCCCGCGGCCGGCGGCCGCTGGCGTTCGGCAGGCAAAGACAGTCCGCAGGGACTGTCTGTGTCCGGCCTCACTCCGCAAAGGCACTGGCCCACTGGAGGGGAAAGGCGAAGCACA
>JANMWG010000057.1:0-8920 GCA_031393885.1 Betaproteobacteria bacterium
GTGGCCAAGATCAACGCCGCCGGCGCCGATGCGGTCATCACCGGCAACTGGGGCAACGACCTCGCCCTGCTGATCAAGGCGAGCAAGGAAGCCGGCCTCAAGGTCGATTACTACACCTACTACGGTTGGGTCACCGGGACCCCGTCGGCCATCGGCGAGTCGGGCATCGGTCGTGTGCGAGCAGTCAGCGTGTGGCATGCGAACGTCGGCACGCCGCAGGCGGCGAAGATGTTCGCCGCCTACCATGAGCGCAACAAGGCAATGCGCGACGACTACTGGTTCAACCCGGTGACCGTGCTCGAGATGCTGGCGAAAGCCGTGGAACAGGCGAAATCGGCCGACCCCCTGCCCGTGGCCAAGGCCCTCGAAGGCATGAAGTTCGAAGCCGACACCGGTGAGGTCACCATGCGGGCGGACAACCACCAGTTGCTGCAACCCCTGTTCGTCTCGACCTTCGCCAAGGTGGATGGCAAGAGCGTCAAGTTCGACATCGACCGGACCGGCCTGGGATTCCGTACCGATCGCCGGGTGGAAGCCAAGGACACCGCCATGCCCACCATCTGCAAGATGGAGCGGCCGTAACCATGGCCCCGGCGGCGGTTACCGTCTCGATGGAGCACGCGCCCTGACGACATGTGCCTCGTGCCGGGCCTGCTGCTGCCGGCTGGAGGTGATGTTGATGGGCGCAGACGACCCGCCGGCGCATCTCACCGAGCAGAACCGCTGGGGCGGCTGGATCATGCGGCGGCTCGACGACGGGTGGTGCGCCGCTGTCGACCGCGTCACGATGCGCTGCACGATCTACGCGATGCGTCCGACCGTCTGCCGCGACTTCGAGGTGGGCGACACCGACTGTATCGAGGAGCGCGCGAAGCACGGACTCGGTGCCTGAAGGCGCAGCGCTACCGATCCGTCCCGAGCCGCGGCACTGACAGACCGGATCTTGGGCAATCGGGTGCCCACAAGGTGCCGGCGGCCGCTGTCGTTCGGCGGGCGACGGACAGTCCGCAGGGACTGCCCGTGTCCTGCCTCGCTCCCGAGGACACCGGCCCCCTCGAGGGGGAAGGCGCAGCGCAGCGGAGACTGGGGAGGCGTCACCTCAGAGGCTGAGAGTTTTTCGAGCGTGTCCGAGCAGCGCGTCAGAAGGTGTCCGATCCAGGCGCAAAGCGCAGACATAGCCCGGGCTATGGCGAGCATTTGTAACAACGAGCGGGCGCCTTCTGGGGTGATGAGCGGGCATGATCGAAAGACTCTCAGCCGCTCAGGCGGTCACGACTGGCGGCGATGCCACCGCAAGCACGTACTGCCGATAGATGGCCTCGAGCCGGTTCAGCACGATGGCCTTGCCGTCGATCTCGGCGCCTGCGATCGCCTCGGCGATGATGGCAGGCGTCAGGGTCGCCATTGCCTCGCCCGCCACCGCGGCGAAGCTCCAGTGCCAAGGCTCGGGCCGAACGCCCCCGAGATAGATGGCGTAGGGCCGATAGAAGCCGTGGCGCGGCGCATGGTTCTCGAGCCAATCGGCCAGGCGCCCGAACACCCCGCCCGGTGCGAACTCATCCGGAACCAGTTGCACCCGGTAGCCTGGCGGTATCGCGGCGGCATCGATCAGATCGACCTCGCTGCCCCAGTGGTGACGACTGGCGCCGGGCAGCGCCGACCAGCGCAGGATGTGGTCGACCCTTTGTTCATCATCGAGCCCGGCGGCATCGATCTCGGCGCCATTCTCGTCGAGCACGGCGCGTTCACCGCGAAACTTGCGGTTCCAGATGCCGCATTGGGCTTCGAAATCACGGAAACCGCTGGACACGACGAGGTCGAAGCCGGCCGCCACGGCGGCCGCGCGCAGGCCGAGAAACGGCTCGACGACCTCGCGATGAAGAGCCAGGCGCGGCAATTCGAGCTGCACGACGTGGGTCCGGCGGCGACCGGTCAGTTCGAGGGCATCGAGCAACCTGGGCATGAGCCGATTGTAAGCTTGGCAGCCTGTCGGACTCAGGATGATTCGGCTGGAAGGCATGCCGCCGAAGGCTCGCGCCGGACTATCCCTGGCGCCCGCCGCGCACGGCACGCAGCCGCTCGCCACCCGGTGCCCCGGTAGCGGGCTGCGGCGCCTCGGCGACGCGGTCGCGCGGACGCGACCCGGTGCCCCGGAGGCGCTTGCCGGTTACCACGTGCACACCCGCGACCACCGGCAACCCCAACCCGATCACCCAATGGATGACGCTGGCCCAGTTGCGCCACGTCTCGTCGCCGAGGTAGTAGAGGAAGTACCCCGTCATCACGAGTACGGCGAAGACCGCGACATTCACCCCGCCGGTGATGCGATTGCGCCGCCGCTGCCAGGCCTTGGTGATGTGGTTGGGGATCAGACTGCCGAGCAGGACGAGGGCAAACATGGCGACAGCGCCATGAATCTTCAGCCACCAGGGCTCGAGCGGATGGGTCACGTACCCGTATGCACCATCGCCACTGACGAAAAAATGGAACAGCAACCACAGCGCGCCGGTCAGGGTTAGCCCGGCTATCGCCGCATAGAGCGTCAACTCATGCCAGCGCGCGAGGCGGGTGACCGGGGCCGACATGGCGTGCCAGACGGGACCTAGGAGCCGCTCGGGTCGGTGACGAAGCCCAGCTTGGTCAGACCGGCCTTCTTCGCCATCGACATGATTTGGGCCAGCCGCTGATACTTCGTACTCCGATCGGCACGGATATGGACCGACGGCTGCGGCTGCTGGCCGGCCGCCTCGGTCATGACCGCCTGTAAGCGCGTGTCATCCACATGCTTGTCGTTCCAGCTGGTCTTGCCATTGGCCTCGATGGCGATGGTGACGGTATCGGGTTGTTCCGGATTCGCCTGGCTCGACGCCTTGGGCAGGTCGATGCGGATGCCATGCGTCAGCAGCGGCGCGGTGACGATGAAGATGATGAGCAGCACCAGCATCACGTCGACCAGTGGCGTGACATTGATGTCGGACATGGGGGGCGGTCCGCCACCGCCGGCGTCGTCGCTGAAGCTGCCGAATGCCATCGCCGCGCGCCCCTTAAGCCGCCGCCTGCGGCCGCACCGCACCGGGGCGCACCGCTTCCGTGGGTGCGGCAGCGGCGTCGAGGCGGGCGCCGGTTGCCAGGAATGCATGCAGGTCGTGCGCGAACGCGTCGAGTTCAGAAAGGATCAGGCGGTTGCCGCGGTTGAGCGCGTTGTAGCCCAGCACCGCGGGAACCGCGACCGCGATGCCGAGCGCGGTCATGATGAGCGCTTCCCCAACCGGCCCTGCGACCTTGTCGATCGTCGCCGTGCCACTGGCGCTGATGCCGATGAGGGCGTGATAGATACCCCAGACGGTACCGAACAGTCCGACGAAGGGAGCGGTCGCACCGACCGACGCCAGCACCGACAGCCCGGTCTCGAGCCGGGCCTGCTGGACGTTGATGCCCTGCCGCAACGCCCGCGTCACGAACTCGGTGAGCGGCAAGGCGTCGCCGAGATGTCCGGCCTGGTGTCGCTGATGATGGGTGGCGGCGGCCACCCCGGCCAGCGCAAGCGCCGAGAAGGGGTTAGCCCGATCGGCCGTGACCGCGTCGACCGCACGGGTGATCGAGGGCGCGCTCCAGAAACGCTCGACGAAGTCGCGTGCACCACTACGCACACTCCAGGTCCGGAACGCCTTCGACAGGATCACCGCCCAACTGGTGACGGACATTCCCAGCAGCAGCAATGCCACAGTCAGGCCGACAGCATCCGTTTGTACAAAAAAAGCGCTGAAGCCGAACTGTTGTTGCATTGCTATCTCCGAGTGGCGGGCCGCTGACTCATCCCACCAGACGGGCTGCCGGGTGCAACTTGCGAACGACTCTCATTTTTGCCAGCCCGGGCGCCGGTGTCAATTGCAACACCGCCACATCAGGAAAACTTCCCGGGTTCTAGCAGCCTGTCGGACTCAGGATGATTCGGCTGCAACGGCGGGAGAGCGGTCCATATCTCGCCGATTTCTCCTGGCATATTCCCGATATGCGCATCGAAATCGACAAAATCCGGCCTCGCTCTCCCACCGTTTCGCTATCGAACACCTAAGCCCGACAGGCTGCTAGTCGCCGTACATCTTCTGCATGCGTTCGCGACGCTCCTGCGCTTCGATACTGAGCGTCGCCGTCGGGCGCGCGAGCAGCCGCCGGACGCCGATCGGCTCTCCGGATTCGGTGCAGTAGCCGTAGTTCGACTCGTTGAGGCGTTGCAACGCCTCTTCGATCTTCTTCAGCAACTTGCGCTCGCGATCCCGGGTCCGCAGCTCGATCGCCTGCTCTTCTTCCTGGGTGGCGCGGTCCGATGGGTCGCTCGCAGCCTCGGTTTCCCGCAAGTGCTCGCTGGTGTCGCGGACGTTCTCGAGCAGCTCCCGTTTCTGGTCGAGAAGTCGCTGGCGGAAGAACGCGAGCTGGTCGGCGTTCATGTAGTCCTTCGCCGGGGCTGCGAGCAACTGGGCCTCGGTTAACAGTTTCTTCATGCGGGTGTCCCGATTCGTCGATCCAAGAGGTGCCCCTGCCGGAGCGAGGCGGGAGTTTAAGCGGATTTTCGGAAGGGGCAAGCCCTTCCGCACGGTCGCAACGGTTTTTTTGCGACCCCGTGGTCGCGGCATCCGACCGTGACGCTTGGTCTACACTCCCGGCAACGCGTCGCTGGAGAACCAACACATGACATCGTCCCCGATCCGGACCACCATTGGTGGCGTGGTAGCTTCCTATCGTGGAATACCGGCGCTCCGCGCTGCTGTCGGGCTGCTGCTCCTGGCGCTTGCCCTGCCGGCACAGGCCGAGTTCGTGACATCGAAGAAACTCGCCGAGTGGCTCGATGAGGCGGCCCGGCCGAGTGGCGATTTCGAGTACCGGACCATGGCCCTGGGCTTCGTGGCTGGCGTGCACGACCTGTTGCTTGACTCGACCGTCTGCACGCCCGACCACGTTAGAGGGCGCAAGCTGCTGCTCTCGGTGCGCAGCTGGATGAAGCGCCATCCGGACCAATGGGACGAGGTCGCAGCGGTGACCGTGCGCACAGCACTCATGGAGATCTATCCCTGCCCGCCGGCAGAAAAACCGTGAAGCCTGTCGCCACCGGGCGGCGCCTGCGGGTCGGCATTGCCGGCGCCGGCGCGATCAGCCGGTTTCATCTCGCCGGCTGGCGCGATACGGCGGATATCGACCTGGTGGCGATCTGCGACCCCGACATCGACCGGGCGCGGGACAAGGCGCTCGAGTTCGGGATGCCGGCGACTCATTCGGACTTCGCCGCAATGCTCGCCGGGGAGCAACTCGACGCCGTCGACATCATCACGCCCGTGGCGACGCACGCACCGCTCACCCGGCTCGCCGCGGATGCCGGGGTACATGTCTGCTGCCAAAAACCGCTTTGCCCGACCGTGCGGGAGGCAACCGAACTGATCGCATCGGTTGGCGAGCGCGTGCGTTTCATGGTGCACGAGAACTACCGCTTCCGCCCGCACTACGCACTGATGCGGCGCTGGTTGTCCGCGGGGAAGGTCGGCCGGATCCTGCATGCCCGCATGACCGTGCGCTCGGCGTCGTGCTACACCGCCGACGGCACCGAGCCACCGCTGTTGAAGCGCCAGCCCTACCTGCGCCGGTTTCCACGCCTGCTGATTTTCGAAGTCCTGATCCACCAGCTGGACGCCATGCGCACGCTGCTGGGTCCGCTCGAGGTGCGCTCGGCGCGGATCGCTCGCGTCAATCCCGACCTGGCCGGCGAAGACGTCGCCGTGATCACCCTGGCGGGCACCGACGGCATGACGGTGGTGCTCGACGGCAATATCTCGGCGCCGGGCTATCCGCCGTTGCCGGTGGACCGGTTCGAAGTCATGGGATCGGAAGCCACCCTCATCTACGACCGCGACCGCCTGTATGTCGAAGGCGCCGCCGAGGAGCCGACGCACTTCGACCTTGCCGCCAACTACCAGGTTTGCTTCACCGAAGCGGTTCGCGCGTTCGCGCACGGGCTTCGGTCCGGGCAGCCTTTCGAAACCGACCGGCTCGACAATCTCGAAACCCTGAAACTGATGGAAGCCTGCTATCTGGCCGCAGGCGTAGCGGTGTAGACCACCACCCCCAGCCTGCGCTCCGCTACGCCTTCCCCCAGGCTGGCCCGGAACTCGGCTTCGCGTCCGGGAACCGCCGCGAGGCCACGGTCGCCGCCATTCCAGTCACCCATCGGCGCATCGAACAACGCCATGGTCAGGTGGAGGTCCAGCAGACGGGCGCGGAGTTCCGCAGCGGGATAGTCGTATGGCACCTGGCACTCGACCCCGCGAAAGCCGCATTCAGCGGCAGCCGCGAAACGATCGAGAAACGGCACTTCGCAAAACAGGTAGTGCAGATTGGCGGCGAAGCGAGGCAAAGCGGCTCTCCGGGAATGACTACGAGTTGTTCAGGGGCGTGTCCCACAGCCACGCGGCGCCGCGCACGCCGCTCGCGTCGCCGTGGACATTGGGCAGCAAACGGGTTGCCACATGGTCGGAGAATACATGCCGCCCCCACTGCAACGGGACTTGCGAGTACACCGCCGCGATCTTCGACAGGCCGCCGCCGAGCACGATCACATCGGGATCGATCAGGTTGATCACCTGCGCCAGCGCCCTGGCCAGACGGGCGATGTAACGATCGAGAGTCGCCACGGCAGCCGGTTCGCCCGCAGCGGCAAGCGCCGCGATGTCAGCCGCGGTGAGGCGGGCATCGGTGGCCGCAAGGTGGTCGCGTGCCAGGCCCGGCCCGGAAAGCCAGGTTTCGATGCAGCCCGACTTTCCGCACCAGCACTTCGCGCCCGCCGACTCGTCCGGCCCGGCCCACGGCAACGGATTGTGTCCCCACTCACCGGCGATCGCATTGGCGCCGCTCAGGAGCCGGCCATCGATCACGATCCCGGAACCGGTACCCGTGCCCAGGATGACGCCAACCACCACCTTCGAACCGGCGCCGGCGCCGTCGATCGCTTCCGACAGCGCAAAACAATTAGCATCGTTGGCGATCCGCACACTGCGCCCCAGCCGTCGTTCCAGATCATCGAGAATGGGCTGGCCATTGAGCCAGGTGGAGTTGGAATTGCGCAGCCGTCCGGTCACGCGTGACAGCGCGCCCGGTGTACCGATACCAATGGTTCCCGGGGCGCCGACCTGTGATTCGACCACGGCGATCGCGTGCTCGATAGCGCCGAGCGTGCGGTCGTAGTCGTGCCGCGGTGAATCGAACCGGTGCCGCGCCAGCGCCGCTCCGCTCGTGTCGAGCGCGATCACCTCGAGCTTGGTTCCGCCCAGGTCGATCCCGATGCGCACCTCACCGCTCATCGACCGGCCCTTCGGGGTATATGAGCCATTCGGACTATCAATTCAGCACCCTGACTGACATGAATCGGAAATGTTCGATTGCCACACTCTTGACGTATCAGGCCGGATTCCGCAAGACGATGGACGTAAACCCCAGACCTTCCCAGGTACCGACGCTCGACCGCGGACATGGCACGCCATTGCCGGCATCGGGTACGCACCCACTCGCCGAACGCGACGTGCTGTATCGCGACAACCTCGAGCACCGCCAGCATCCGCGCAAACTGCGGCAGGACGACATCGACACCTCGACGCCGGTATCGGTGCTCGGACTGGAACAGATCACGATCAGCCGCCTCTATCGCGCCGGCTATGTGCGCCTGCGCCAGTTGCTCGACACCTCGGTGGAAGATCTCTGGCGCAGCATCGGCCGCCACGGTATCACCGACATCCTGAGGCAACTCGAATTGCAGGGGCTCGCCCTGCAGCCCCTGAGCGACTACGAACGCTGGCGTCTGGGTCTGATCGACCGCAGCGGCATTCAGGTCGACATCACGCTCGACAGCCAGGTCGCCGATCTGTGGCCGAAACTCGGCCTGGCATTGACCGAACTGCTGCAAAAGCGCGGCCTGCACCGGATCGCGGACCTCGCGCCACGCGACGAGGCCGAACTGCTGATCCTGTATCGGCTCGGCAAGAGCAACCTGCGCAAGATTCACGATGTTCTCGAAGACCTGTCGCATCGGGCCAACGGCCAGCACCTTGCACGCCTGCGGTACGCGATGCAACTCATCGCGGCGCGCAGCGAGGGGCGCCGGTCGGAGACATGCGCGGATTCGAGCGACCGGAACCGGACCAATCCCACCGGCGACATGCCCCGGAAGGCATCGGCCTCTGGCCCCGGCTTTGGAGAGCAAGATGCAGACCGATGATCCGGCGGACGAACTCAATTGGGCTGACTACATCGACGATCTGCAGACCTCAAAGGCTGCCGCGTGGTCCCGCACCTATTGCCGGCGCAAGAAGCCACTGGTCGAACAACAGACGAGAACGCGCGTGGATCCCGGGCGTGACAGCCTCGAAGAGGCGAATCCGAATCTCCCTCGCGGGGATCTGCACAAATCCAACGTGGATTGACCTATTGGTCGTGTCGAGCCGCAATCCGGCGGAGGACCACCCTGGTCGACGCGTACGTGGCGCTAGAAAGTCAGCTGACCCGAAACGGTTAACGTGGTTGCGCTGTAATTTGAAAAGGCTGCGTTCGAATGGCGCATGGACTGCGTCAACGCGGCATTCACGGCCACATTGCGCGCGGGAGCATAGCCCATGGTCAATGATAATGTCTGCATGTCATCGACTCGATTGGCATGACCATTGACGACAAATCCCGGATCACCGAGAAACTTGCGTTGGGAGAAAGTGTAGTTCGCCCCGACGATCACCTTGCCGGTGATCGAATAGCTGGGTCCGACGGTGAATCCCTGGGTCAGAACATACGTGGAGACGATGTTTTCAATAGGCCCCAAATCGCGGAACACGGAAGCATTCAGGGAGCTCTTGCCGGACCAGACGTAATTCAAGTTCAACCTGCCAGT
>JANMWG010000162.1:0-4422 GCA_031393885.1 Betaproteobacteria bacterium
GCCTCGAGCGGGCCGGTGAGCAGATAGTCTTCGCGGATCGGTTGCGGGCAGTCGCGCGGATAGATGCACGATGAGCCCAGGAACAGCAATCGCCCGGTGCCGAATTCGCGCGCGGCGCCGATCACGTTGCTCTGGATCACCAGGTTGCGGTGGATGAACTGCCCCGGCCAGGTGTTGTTGGCGAGAATGCCCCCGACCATCGCCGCCGCCAGGATCACCTGGCCGGGACGCTCGCGCTCGAAGAAGGCACGCACGGCGGGGCCGTCTTCCAGATCGAGCTCGGCGCGGGTGCGCAACAACAGGTCGTGGCGGCCGCTCGCGTGCAACCGGCGCACCAGCGCCGAACCGACCAGGCCGCGATGGCCCGCCACATAGAGACGGCTGCCGGGCGCGGATCTCATTCGTGGTGGTCGTAGGCGGTGAAGCCGTGGCTCTTGACCAGTTCGTCGCGCTCGGCGGCCTTGAGGTCTTCTCGCACCATTTCCGTTACGAGTTGATGAAAGCTGGTCTTGGGCGTCCAACCGAGCTTGGTCCTGGCCTTGGAAGCGTCGCCGAGCAGGGTCTCGACCTCGGTGGGGCGGAAATAACGCGGATCCACCGCGACCAGGCACCTGCCGTCGTCGTCCATCCCCTGCTCGCCGGCGCCACTGCCCTGCCAGTGGATCCCGATGCCGATCTCGGTGGCGGCGGCATCGACGAATTCGCGCACGCTGTGCTGCTCGCCGGTGGCGATGACGAAGTCTTCGGCGGTGTCCTGTTGCAGCATCAGCCACATCGCTTCGACGTAGTCGCGCGCGTGGCCCCAGTCGCGCTTCGAGTCGAGGTTGCCCAGATAGAGGCAGCTTTGCAGCCCGAGCTTGATGCGCGCCAGGGCGCGGGTGATCTTGCGGGTGACGAAGGTCTCGCCGCGCACTGGCGATTCGTGATTGAACAGGATGCCGTTGCAGGCATACATGCCGTAGGCCTCGCGGTAGTTCACGGTGATCCAGTAGCCGTACAGCTTGGCCGCGGCGTAGGGAGAACGCGGGTAGAAAGGCGTGCTCTCGCGTTGCGGAATCTCCTGCACCAGGCCGTACAGCTCGGAAGTGGAGGCCTGGTAGAAACGGGTCTTGCGTTCGAGCCCGAGGATGCGGATGGCTTCGAGCACGCGCAGCACGCCGATGGCATCGGAGTTGGCGGTGTACTCGGGCTCTTCGAACGACACCGCCACGTGGCTTTGCGCCGCGAGGTTGTAGATCTCGTCGGGCTGCACCTGCTGGATGATGCGCACCAGACTCGACGAGTCGGTCATGTCGCCATAGTGCAACACCAGGCGCCGGCCGGTGACATGCGGGTCTTCGTACAGGTGGTCGATGCGGTCGGTGTTGAACAGCGACGCGCGCCGCTTGATACCATGCACCGTATAGCCGCGCCCCAGCAGAAACTCCGCCAGATAGGCGCCGTCCTGGCCGGTGATGCCGGTGATCAGAGCCACCTTGGTCATATGTAATAGCGTCGGGGTTGCATATGGGCGGCGATTATAATCGGAGGCTGGTTCCCGGACTGTTTCCTTTTCAGCCGATCTGACGCTTCGCCTTCGTGCCCGACATCCTGCTCGTCAAGACCTCGTCGCTAGGGGATGTCGTCCACAACCTTCCGGTGGTATCCGACATCGCCCTGCACCTGGGGCACGCCCGCATCGACTGGGTGCTGGAAGAGGCATTCGCACCCATCGTGCGGATGCACCCATCGGTCCGCACCGTCATCCCGTGCGCATTGCGCCGCTGGAGCCGCAACCTCGCGCAACGCGACACCTGGACCGGCATCGGCGCGTTGCGCGCTGCGCTGCGCCGCACTTCTTACGACGCGATCATCGACACCCAGGGTCTGCTCAAGAGCGCCCTGGTCACCTCGCTTGCTCGCGGCGTGAGCCATGGCCTCGACTGGCGCAGCTCGCGCGAGCCGTTGCGCTGGTTCTACGACCATGTCTACTCGGTGCCGCGCGAGCGGCACGCGGTGGAACGCAACCGGGCGCTTGCCGGGCAGGCGCTGGGATACACGCCGGCAGGACCGCCGCAGTATTCGCTCACCGTGCCGGCAACGGACGCGCTCTCGCCTGCACTGCCGGTAACCCCGGCGGGCTTCGTGGTGCTGCTGCACGCGACCAGTGCCGATCGCAAGCTCTGGCCGGCGGATTGCTGGCGCGCGCTGGTCGCGCAACTGCGCGATCGCGGTTGCGGCTGCGTACTGGTCTGGGGCAACCCGGTCGAGCGGGAGCGGGCGCAGCGTATCGCTGGTATCGATGCGGCGATGGTCCTGCCGAAGCTCGATCTGCCGGCGCTTGCCGATGTGCTGGCCGCGGCGCGCGGCGTGGTGGGCGTGGATACCGGACTCACCCATCTGGCCGCCGCGCTCGGGCGCCCGACGGTCGGCATCTACGTCGACACCGATCCGGGCGCAACCGGTGTTCTGGCGTCGTGCGCCGAGAACGTCGGCGGCATCGGCCGCCCGCCCGGCGTCGCCGATGTGATGGCTGCGCTCGATCGCGTCGGTACCTGGAAGCCCGCATGAGGCGCGTGCTGTATTCGCTGCTGCTGCACCTGCTTGCCCCGGGCGCGGTGATCCATCTGTGGTGGCGCGGCAGGAAGCAACCGGCCTACCGGGAACACATCGCCGAACGCTTCGGCCGCTATCGATTGCCGCGGCCCTTCACTCAGCCGATCTGGGTGCACGCGGTGTCGGTGGGCGAAACCCGCGCCGCGGAGCCGCTGGTGCTGGCCCTGCGGCAGCGCCATCCGGACCATCAGATCCTGCTGACCCACACCACCCCGACGGGCCGGGCCACCGGCGAGCAGTTGTTCGGTGCGGGGGTGCTGCGGATCTACCTGCCGTACGACCTGCCGTTCGCCGTGCGCGGGTTCCTCGACCGGTTCGATCCCGCGGTCGGCATCCTGATGGAAACCGAGTTGTGGCCCAATCTCGCGGCTGCCTGCCAGCAGCGCGGCACCCCGCTGTATCTCGCCAACGCGCGGCTGTCGGCGCGTTCGGCGCGGCGCTACGCCAGGGTCGCAGCGCTCGCGCGGGACGTGCTCGAGAGCCTCTCAGGCGTGGCCGCGCAGACGCAGGCAGACGCCGATCGCCTGGCGGCGCTCGGCGCGGCGCATCCGATCGTGACCGGCAATCTCAAGTTCGACATCGAGCCGCCAGCGGCGATGCTGGTGCTCGGCCGCGAACTGCGGGCGCGTTTCGGCGCTTCGCGCCCGGTGTTGCTCGCGGCCAGCACGCGCGAAGGCGAGGAAGAGATCGTGCTCGACGCCTGGCGCGACGCACGCCCCGATGGCGCCCTGCTGGTGATCGTGCCGCGCCATCCGCAACGCTTCGGCGAGGTCGCCGGCCTGCTCGACCGGCGCGGGCTGCGCTGGGTGCGTCGCAGCGACGCCGGATCGGTCGTCGCCGATGTCGACGTCGTGCTCGGTGACAGCATGGGAGAAATGACGGCCTACTACAGCGCCTGCGATGTGGCCTTCGTCGGCGGCAGCCTGTTGCCGTTGGGCGGGCAGAATCTGATCGAAGCCTGTGCGGTGGGCACCCCGGTGCTGATCGGCCCGCACACCTTCAATTTCGACGAGGCCACGGCGCTGGCCATCGGCGCCGGTGCGGCACGGCGCGTTGCCGACGGCCCCGCGCTGGCCCGGACCGCGGCGGCGCTGTTGTCCGACCACGCGCAACGCGACCACATGAGTGCTGCCGCGCGCGCGTTCGCGACCGCTCACCGCGGCGCGACCGCTCGCACTCTGGCCCTCATCGAATCCGGATGGTCGCCGACTCGGTGACGATGAGCGGAACGCGACGGTCGTGAGCCGCCATGGGAACGGACGGCACCAGTTGCAAGGAAAATGCCGCGGCGATCAGACTGACACCGCCTGCACCCGCCAGCAGCCGATCGTAGAACCCCCCGCCGTAACCCAGACGCCCGCCGCGAGCGTCGAACGCAACGCCCGGCACCAGCACGCAATCAACGTCGCGTAGTTCGAGCGCCGGGCAACGGTCGGGATCGGGTTCACGAATGCCCCAGGCGCTGGCGAGGAGATCCTGATCGAGCACGGTCACCACATGCAATGACAACGACCAGGGTGTCCGCCGCACGCGTGGCAGCACCAGACGGCGTCCACTGGCCAGGACCGAGGCGAGCACCGCGGTCGAGTCGAATTCGCTGCCGAGGCTGGCATAGGCGAGCACCGTGGACGCGGTGGTCCATTCGGAAACCTCGGCGAGGCGCCGGGTGATGTGTTGCGAGGCGGACTGCCGCCACCGCAGCGGAAGGGCGTCGCGAGCCGCCAGCACCGAGAGCCGCAACGCGTGTTTCTCGGCGGCGATCGCGCTGGCTTCGCGCTCGATTTCTGCGGGTGCGACGGCTATCGGTTTCCTCTACGACATTTCCCA
>JANMWG010000166.1:0-12622 GCA_031393885.1 Betaproteobacteria bacterium
TTCGAGTATAGCGGGCGTAACGGCGGCGGCGACGATCACAGCGATTTCTTCGAGGCGCTGTTCGGCCGCCGCGCGCGCGCGGCGGGCTCGGGCCACGCCCGGGCAAACGCGCAGGGGGGCGATCATCACGCGAAGATCGAGATCGGCCTGCAGGACGCCTACCATGGCGCGCAACGCACCATCACGCTGCTGGTGCCGGTGATGGATGCCCGCGGCAATGTCGTCACGCACGAGCGCAGGCTGGACGTGACCGTGCCCAAGGGTGTGCGCGAAGGCCAGCATCTGCGGCTGTCCGGACAGGGTGCGCCGGGCTTCGGCGCCGGGCCGGCCGGCGATCTGTATCTGGAGATCGCGTTCCGGCCCGACCCGCGGTTCCGCGTAGACGGCCGCGACGTCCACATGAGCCTGCTGCTCGCGCCATGGGAAGCGGCGCTGGGCGCCTCAGTATCGGCCAGCACACCGGACGGCCCGGTGCAGTTGACCATCCCGCCCAACTCGGCGGCCGGCCGCAGGCTGCGATTGAAAGGCAAGGGCATCCCCGGGAAATCGCCTGGCGACCTGTACGCCGAGCTGTCGATCGTGGTGCCGCGCGCCGACAGCGACGCCGCGAGGGAAGCCTATCGGGCGTTCGAGAAGGCTTTCGATTTCAACCCCAGAGCCGATACCGGAGGTGGCCAGTGACCAGCGAAACCAATCCGTTTGGCGTGAGCGGCTACGTGGTGGAGGAAGACATCCAGTTCACGCTGGTGGAACTATGCCGGGCCTGCAGCGCCACCGAAGAGCAGGTGACGGCGCTGGTGATCGAAGGCGTGCTCGAACCCGACGGCGAGCGCATCGAGGAGTGGCGCTTCGCCGGTGCGACCCTGCGCCGCGCCCGCGTGGCGCTGCGTCTCGCGCGGGATCTCGAGATCAACCCGCCGGGTGTGGCACTGGTGCTCGACATGCTCGAGGAGATCGAAAGCCTGCGGGCGCAGGTGGCACGCCGGGACATGCGCTGAAGCGCCAGCGCGTCTCCTCGCCCTGGTGGGGGGCGGGCGTCCTGCTACTTCGGCACTTCCATCTTGCAGGTGGTCGGCATCGCGACATCCTTGCCCTCGAGCCGCGCGTCCGTCTTCCAGCCGTAGCCGGTGCCTTCGGCGTCGTACTTCACCGCCCCTCCCGCCTTGGTGAAGGTGGCGATGTACTGCGGCACGATCAGTTGATGGTCGTCCGCGCGCATCCAGGCTTCGCCGGTTTCGCCCTGGTAGCGCATGCCGTGCAGTGCCATCGCGACCCTGACCGGGTCGGCCGACTGCGCCATGTTGATCGCCTTCGCCAGCATGTCGACCTGCAGCTTCGCCAGATTGGTCCAGAAATCCTCGTTGAAGCGCTTCTTGTAGTCGTTGGCGAACTTCTCCAGCTTGTTGTCGGCCACGTTCGCATGCCAAGTCAGTATCTGCCGGATGTGATCCGCGCCGGCCTTGCCGATGGACCCCGGCACGCCGGCATTGGGGGCATTCAACGTGTAGTACACGACATCGAGACCCGAATCCTTGCTGGCCTTGATCAGCAGAGAAAGATCCGGCCCCCAGTTGCCCGTGAGCACGGTGTCAGCGCCCGACGCCTTGATCTTGGCGATGTACGGCGCGAAGTCCTTCACCTTGCCGAGCGGGTGAAGATCGTCGCCCACGACCTTGATGTCCGGCCGCTTCGCCGCGAGCATTTCCTTTGCCGCGCGGCTGATGGCCTGGCCGAACGCGTAATCCTGGTTGATGAGATAGACCGAGGGCGTGCCCTTCTGCCGGGCGATGACATCGGTGAGAGCGTTCACGCGCATGTCGGTGTGCGCTTCCCAGCGGAAATGCCAGAAGCTGCATTTCTCGTTGGTGAGCGGCGGGTCCTGCGCGGCGAGGTTGAGCAGCAGCACCGCCTGCTCCGGGTTGCGGCTGTTGTGCTTGTTGATCGAGTCGATCAGGGCATGGGCGATGTGCGAGCCCGAGCCGATCGAGATGAAGTGCACACCCGAATCGATGATCTGCTTCAGGATCAGCACGCTCTCCGCCGGACTGCCCTTGCTGTCGAAGCGCAGCAACTCGAGCCTGGTGCCATTGAGCACGCCGCCTCTGGCATTCACGTCGTCGACGGATGCCTGAAGCATGCGATCGATGCTTTCGCCGACGAGCGCGAACGGGCCGCTCAACGGATCGATGTGCGCCACCTTGATGTTGTCGGCGGCGACCGCCACCACACCGAGGTACAGCGATGCCGCAACGCACAGCAACTGCCACCAGACGGTACGCTTCATGTTCGGGCTCCCCAGGGTGATCGAGGCCGGTTGTCCGCGGCATCCACCGATTCCGCGGTTGTCGGTTTCGACAGACTACACCTGACGAACCGCCATCACCTTGCCGTCCGTGCCGCATCCTGCGCCCGCAGAATGCGGCGCAGGATCTTGCCCGAGGGATTCTTCGGAATCGCTTCGCACGGCACGACGTCGCCCAGGCGCTTGTACTCGGGCACACGCTGCGCCACCCACGCCTTGATCGCGTCGGCATCGAAGGCGCCACGCGCGACGACGTATGCCACCGGTACTTCACCCGCGCGATCGTCGGGGCGTCCGATCACGGCGACGTCAGCGACCGACGGATGGGTGATCAGCAGCGCTTCGAGCTCGGCCGGCGGCACCTGGAAGCCCTTCACCTTGATCAGTTCCTTCAGGCGATCGGTGACGTAGAGATAGCCATCGGCGTCGAAGTAGCCGATATCGCCCGAACGCACCCAGCCATCGGCCGTGATGGTCTCGGCGGTGGCGTCGGGGCGGTTCAGGTAACCCTTGAATACCTGCGGCCCGCGATACCACAGCTCGCCCGGCGTGCCGCGGGCCACGTCGGCACCGGTCACCGGATCGACCACCCGCCCCTGGCAGCCCGGCAGCAGACGACCACTGGAGCCGACACGGATCTCGTCGAGCGAGGCAGTCACGCAGCCCGACGCCTCGGTCATGCCGAAGCCCTGCGCCACCTTGCACTGCAGCCGCTCGCGGACCCTGGTCTCGAGCGCGGCGCCGAGGGGGGCGGCGCCGCAACAGATGACCTCGAGCGACGAGCAGTCGTGGGCATCCATCAATGGATGCATGGCCAGGAACTGCATGACCGGCGGGACGACGAACAGGTGCGTCACCCGGTGAGCCTGGATCGCCTTCACGAAGGGTTCGGGCTCGAAGCGCGGGACCGTCACCAACCGCGCGCGCGCGGCCAGCCCGCACAGCATCACCACGGTGAAGCCGAAGATATGGAACATCGGCAGGAACGCGAGCAACGCGGCGGACTCGCGCATCGGGAAAATCTGCAGGCACTGGACCACGTTGGCCACGATGGTGCGATGGGTGAGCATCACGCCTTTGGCGACACCGGTGGTGCCGGAGGAATACGGCAACGCCGCCAGCGCATCGGGATCGGACGGCACGATCGGCTCGGGAGCCTGGCAGGCAACGAGCGCCGCGAAGCTCACCGTGTCATCGGCGTCGCCGAGCACGATGATGGTTTCGCAGCCGGCGGCTGCCGCCGCTTCGCGAACGGTCGCGAGGAAGAGCGGGATGGTGAAGGCGAAGCGCGCGTTCGCGTCGCGCATCTGATGCGCGAGGTCGGCGGCGCCGTAACTGGGATTCGCACCGCTCACCACGCCACCGGCTGCCAGCGCCCCGAGCGCGACGATCGGCCATTCGGGCAGGTTCGGGGCGAACATCAGCAAGGTGTCGCCGGGCTTGAAACCGTGCGCTGCCAGCCCGGCCGCGAAGCGCCCGACGAGATGATCGAGCGCCGCGTAGGTATAGGTGCGCCCGCTGGCCGCATCGACCAGCGCAACGAGATCCGGCCGCTCGCGCGCCAGACCGCGGATGTATTGCGATACGGTCAGCGCCGGCACAGCGCCGGCGAGTTCAGGGCCGTCTATGGTCCCGATGTGTTGTTGTGACATGCCAGGCCTCCCGGGACGGCCATCGAGGGCCATCTGTTGTCATGGTGCGAGGCGCCCATGCAGCGGCGCTCGCATTTCAGTTGCTCTTGTCGGCGATCGAATTTGCCCACTTGATCGCGCCAGCATAGGCCTCGTTGACGCTGGCGGCATTGAGGTGCGGCAGCTTCGCGAGCTGCGCTTCGATGGCAGCGATGTCGGTCTTCTCCACGAACTCGGCCAGCGTGAGCAGTTGACCCAGTTCGCCCGAGCGTTCGAGCACGCCGAGCAGGATCGCCGCCGACACCGACAGGTTCTGCAGGATTTCCGGGAGCGGCATGCCGAGCAGCGCGTCGAACAGGGACAGGATGCCAGCCAGGAACGCATCATCGCCCTGCGCCCGGGTGCTGCCCGCTCGCGCGCCGACCAGCAGTTCGAGCAGCTTGCCGCGGGTTGCGGCAAGCACCAGCAGCGGGCTCGGGAACCTGGAATCCTTGCTCGCCGATATGCTGAACATCAGCAGTTGCAGCCAGCGCTGCAACTGGCTTCTGCCAAGCAGCGAGATCGCTTCGACGATGGAGGCGACGTGTCGATTCGCGCTGACGCCGACGGTATTGACGATCCGGAGCAGCTTCACCGAGAGGTCCGGGTTCTGCTTGAACACCGTTTCGATCTCGGTGGTCTCCGCATCGGACATCAGGAGCCCCATCAATCGCATCAGGGCCGTCTGGGTCGGGGACAGACTGCGACCGGAGATGATCGACGGTTTGGCGAAGTAGTAGCCCTGGAACAGTTCGTATCCGAGCGCCAGGCAGCGCTCGACCTGATCCTTGGCGTCGACCTTCTCGGCGAGCAGCTTCACCGGCCACTTCTCGAGCCGCTGGGTGACGGCCGCGAGCTGGTCCGGGGCGACGCCCATGACATCGACCTTGACCACCTCGACGAGTTCGAGGACCTTGGTGTAGAGCGCCTCGTCGCCGATGTAGTCGTCGAGCGCGAGGCGGTATCCCATGCCGCGAAGCTCGCGCAGGCGCTCGATCAGCCGGTCGTCGATCTCGACGGTCTCGAGCAGCTCGAGCACCACGCGGTCCTTAGGCAGCATCTCGATCACGTCGGAGTAGATCATCCCGGCCGACAGGTTGATGAACCCGGGATACCGGCCCAGCACCGCGTCGGCGCCGAGTTCGTCGAACGTGTTGGTGATGACCGTCGCCGTGGCTGCCACCTCGTCGGCAATCTGCGCGCCATTCACCTGGCTGGAGCGGAACAGGAGTTCGAACGCGTACAGGTTCTCATGTGCGTCGAGGATCGGCTGGCGGCCGAGAAAGATCTCAGTGAAGGTGCTCGGATTGCTTGATTGCCGGGTCATATCATCTCGTCGTTTTTTTCTCCGCCCGGACGCGATGGATCCAGCGCCCCTGTTGCCTGCGTGCGAGGATACCGACGCTCCCGCCCGACGATCGGAGGCCGCTCTCCAATACTGCCACAGACCGGGTGCCCGGCCAGACCAGGTTGCCCGGCCGAACCGCTTTCTCCCGACTTGTCCACTATGGTCTTTTCCCGCTCGAGCCCTGAAAATGGGCCTCACACACCGATCGTCCGCGCACAGCCTTGTTCAACATCATTCCCGACATCCGACATCCCCTCGAAGCAGGAAAAGCATGACCACCCACACCATCGCTGTCATCGCCGGTGACGGCATCGGCAAGGAAGTGATGCCCGAGGGCATCCGCGTGCTCGATGCCGCCGCCCGCAAGTACGGTATCGACCTCGCCTTCACCAATCTTGACTGGAGCTGCGACAACTACGACCGGCATGGCTGGTGGATGCCGCCCGACTGGCGCGATCATCTCGAATCGCACGAGTGCATCTTCTTCGGCGCGACCGGCTGGCCGGCCAAAGTGCCCGACCACGTCTCACTGTGGGATTCGCTCATCAAGTTCCGGCGCGGCTTCGACCAGTACGTGAACCTGCGCCCGGTGCGGCTGATGCCGGGCGTTCCATCGCCGCTGGCCGGGCGCAAGGTGGGCGACATCGACTACTACGTGGTGCGCGAGAACACGGAGGGCGAATACTCGTCGGTCGGTGGCCGGCTGTTCGAAGGCACCGATCGCGAGATGGCGATGCAGCAGTCGATCTTCACTCGCAAGGGCACCGACCGCATCATGAAGTTCGCCTTCGAACTGGCGATGAAGCGGTCGCGGCGCAAGGTGACCTCGGCAACCAAGTCCAATGGCATCGCCATCACGATGCCCTACTGGGACGAGCGCTTCGCCGCCATGGCGAAGAACTTCCCCGAGGTCGGTACCGACCAGTACCACATCGACGGCCTCACCATCCAGATGGTGCTCAACCCGCAACGCTTCGACGTGATCGTGGCCTCCAACCTGTTCGGCGACATCCTCTCCGATCTCGGTCCGGCCACCGCCGGCACGATCGGCATCGCGCCGTCGGGCAACATCAATCCCGAACGTCTCTTCCCGTCGCTGTTCGAGCCGGTGCACGGCTCGGCGCCCGACATCTTCGGGCGCCGCATCGCCAATCCGGTAGGTCAGATCTGGTCCGGCGCGATGATGCTGGAGCACCTGGGCCACCCCGAGGCAGCCAAGGCAATCGAGCAGGCGATCGAGCGCGTGCTGGTGGATGGTCCGCGCACGCCTGATGTAGGCGGAACCGCACACACCGAAGACATGGGGAAGGCGATCGCCGAGGCGTTGTAGCGAGCAGTCGCGCCTTGTCCTGCGCGACTGCCTCGTCAGGTTCTGGCAGATCAGCCGAGCGTATCAGCCGTTGAATGTACCGCCCTCGGCGGCCAGTCGCTCCAGCAGCGCCGCGGGCTTCCAGTCGTCGCCGTGTTGCGCGTGGAATTCGGCAACCCGGGCATGCACCTTGTCGAGCCCGGTCAGGTCGGCACACATCATGGGCCCGCCGCGGTAGCGCGGGAATCCATAGCCGTACACATACACGATGTCGACATCGCTCGCGCGCTGGGCGATGCCCTCCTCGACGATCTTCGCGCCGGTGTTCACGAGCTGGTAGAGGCAGCGATCGAGGATCTCCTGGTCACCGATCTCGCGGCGTTCGATGCCGGCATCCTTCGACGACTGCACGATGAGCGCGTCGATCTCCGGATCGGGGATCGGCTTGCGATCGCCCGCTTCGTAGCGGTAATAGCCGGCGCCGGTCTTCTGGCCGAAGCGGCCACGCTCGCAGATGAGGTCGCCCACCTTCGAGTAGCGCTGCTGCGGATCGCGCGTGGCGGCCTGGCGCTTGCGGATCGCCCAGCCGATGTCGAGACCGGCGAGGTCACTGACGCGGAACGGGCCCATCGCGAAACCGAAAGCTTCCATCACGCGGTCGACCTGTTGCGGCAGCGCACCCTCCTCCAGCAGCAAGCCGGCTTCGCGGAAATAGGCGTGCACCATGCGGTTGCCGACGAAGCCGTCGCACACCCCCACCAGCACGCCGACCTTCTTGATGGTGCGCGCGAGCTTCATGCTGGTGGCGATCACGTCGGGTGCGGTCTTCGCGCCGCGGACGATCTCGAGCAGCTTCATCACGTTGGCCGGGCTGAAAAAGTGCAACCCGATCACGTCCTGCGGACGCGACGTGGCCGCGGCGATGACGTCGATGTCGAGCGTGGACGTATTGGTGGCGAGGATGGCGCCGGGTTTCGCCACGGCGTCGAGCTTGCGAAACACCTCCTGCTTGACGCCCATCTCCTCGAACACGGCCTCGACGATGATGTCGGCGTCTTTCAGCTCGTCGTATGAGGTCACGCCGGTGAGGAGCGCCATGCGCTGATCCATCGCCGCCTGCGACAAGCGCCCCTTGGCGACTGTCGCCGCGTAGTTCTTGCGGATGATGCCGAAGCCCTTGTCGATCGCTTCCTGCGACAGCTCGAGCACCTTGACCGGGATGCCGGCATTGACGAAGTTCATGGCGATGCCCCCGCCCATGGTGCCGGCACCGAGCACCGCCGCCGAGCGGATCTCGCGCATCGGCGTGCTGTCGGGAACGTCCTTGACCTTCGCGGCCGCGCGCTCGGCGAAGAACACATGCCGCAGCGCCTTCGACTCGTTGGTGGCCACCAGATGGGTGAAGCGCTCGCGCTCGAAGATGAGGCCCTTGTCGAACGGCATCGTGACCGAGGCTTCAACACACGCGAGGCATTCGAGCGGCGCCGGATAGCCACGCCACTCCTTTGCCACTCGCTGGCGCGCGGCGGCGAAGAACTCGACTGCATCGCCGTCGACCGCCGCGGTGAGCGCGCTGGCGCGCCGGACCTGCCGGCCTTCGGTCGCCACCTTCTTGGCATATGCAATGGCGCCGGCCCGCAGATCGCCGGTGACCAGTGCATCGACGATGCCGAGTTCGAGCGCGCGCTCGCTGCTGACGGGCTCGCCACCGACGATCATGTCGAGCGCCGGCGCGACGCCGATCAGGCGCGGCAGCCGCTGCGTGCCACCGGCGCCCGGCAGGATGCCGAGCTTCACTTCGGGCAGTGCGATCTGGGCACCCGGCGCGCAGCAGCGGTAGTGCGCGGCTAACGCGAGTTCGAGGCCGCCGCCCATGGTCGGACCAGCGACCGCCGCGACGATCGGCTTCGACACGGTTTCCATGTAGGAGACGAGGTCGCGCAGGGTCGCCATGCCGGGCACCGCCGGTTTGCCGAATTCGGTGATGTCGGCGCCGCCGGAGAAGTTCTTGCCGCCGCCGATCAGGAGAAAGACCCGAACCGCCGGGTCGTGGTCGCCGGCCTTGATGAAGTCGAGGATGCCCTGCAACAGGCCCTTGCCGACCGAGAGCGCGTTGACCGGGGGGTTGTTCAGCGTGATGACGCCGACGTGGCCCTGGAGCTGGTATTGGACGTTATCGGACATGGGAGACCCTCGGATGGATGGACGGGAATGGCGCGGTCAGTGCGCGCCGGGCCGCTCCCAAGCGCACTGGCCCCCCATTGGGGGGAAGGCGAAGCACAGCGAAGCCTGGGGGGGTGGTTTCATACCTCGAGCCACTCCTTGCGCACGGTTTCGTTGGTGCGCAGTTGTTCGGGGGTGCCTTCGAAGACGATCTGGCCGTGCCCCATCACGTACAGCCGCTGGCTGATCTTGAGCGCGATGGTGAGCTTCTGCTCCACCAGGAGGATCGAGATGCCGCGGTTCTTGATTTCGTCGAACAACTGCGCGACCTGCTCGACGATCTTGGGCGCGAGGCCTTCGGTGGGCTCGTCGATCATCACCAGATCGGGATCGCCCATGAGCGTGCGGCACAGCGTGAGCATCTGCTGTTCGCCGCCGGACATGACACCGGCGGGCGCCTCGGCACGCTCGCGCAACTGCGGAAAGAGGTTGAACATGTCTTCCATGCTCCACCGCCCGGAAGCCTTGCGCCCCTTCTGCCCGAGCAGCAGATTCTGGCGCACGGTGAGCGACGGGAAGATGTCGCGATTCTCGGGCACCAGCCCCAGGCCGTCGCGCGCGATCATGAAGGCCTTGCGCCCCATCAGCTCGCGGCCCTTGAACATGACCGAGCCGCTGGCCGCCACCTGCCCCATGATGGCCTTGATGGTGGTGGAACGGCCGACGCCGTTGCGCCCGAGCAGGCTGACGATCTCGCCATTCTGCACGTTCAGGTGCACCCCGTGCAGGATGTGGCTCTTGCCGTAGTACGCGTGCAGATCCTTAACCTCGAGCATCACTCCACCTCGGTGCCCAGATAGGCTTCCTGGACCTGCTTGTTGGCGCGGATTTCCTGCGGCGTGCCGGTGGCGATGACCTGCCCGTAGACCAGCACCGAGATGCGATCGGCGAGACCGAACACCACGCTCATGTCGTGCTCGACCATCACCAGGGTCTTGCCTTCGGTGACGCTGCGGATCAGCGCCACGGCATCGGCGGTTTCGGTGTTGCTCATGCCGGCGGTGGGCTCGTCGAGCAGGATCACGTCGGCACCGCCGCCGATGGTGACACCGATCTCGAGCGCGCGCTGCTCGGCATACGACAGCACGCCGGCCAGCGTGTTGCGGCGCCGGCCCAGGTTGATCTTCTCGACCAGCATCTCGGCACGTTCGCGCACGTCGCGCAGACCGGCGATGCGCTGCCAGAACGAATAGCGGTAGCCGAGCGACCACAGCACGGCGCAGCGCAGGTTCTCGAACACCGACAGCTTGGGAAAGATGTTGGTGATCTGGAAGCTGCGCGCCAGGCCCAGGCGGTTGATGTTCTCGGGCGTGAGGCCGCCCAGCACCTGGCCGTTGAGCGAGATGGTGCCGGACGTGAGCGGGAATCGCCCGCTGACGAGATTGAACAGCGTCGACTTGCCGGCGCCGTTGGGGCCGATGACGGCATGGCGTTCGCCTTTGCGGATGGCGAGGTCGACACCGTTGATGATGGCGGTCTTGCCGAAGCTCTTGTGAACCCCGGCGAGTTCGAGGGCGGCGGTCATGCGGCACCCCGCGCGGCGTTGACGGCTACGGTGACCTCGGACCACGCGCCACCCACGAACTTCGCCGCGAAACGCAGCAGTGCCGCCCCCACGAGCAGCAGCGCGCCCGCGACGACCCATGCGGTTGCCCCGGCGACGTCGGCCTGCTGACCGAACAGCTTCATGGTGCTGCCAACTTGCGACTGCTGGGTTTCGATGTGATAGATCATCTCGATCAGCGCAACCAGACCCAGCAACAGGATCACCGATGCCGCGGCGGCAGCGACATACGAAGGCACCAGCTTGCGCGTTGCGTTCGCCTGCCACGCGGGCTTGTGCACCGTGACCAGCGACGCGATACCGCCGGGCGCGAACAGGATCATCATCAGAAAGAACAGGCCGAAGTACAGCAGCCAGGCCTGCGTGTAGTTGGAGAGCGCCGACTGCAGGAACGTCACCAGCACCGCACCGATGATCGGGCCGTAGAAATGGCCGACCCCACCAATGAACGCCATGAGCAGCACGTTGCCCGAGGCGACCGTGCCGAGCCGTTCGGCGGTGATGAGTTCGAAGTTGATGACCTCGAGCGAACCGGCGATGCCGGCGAAGAAACTCGCCAGGATCAGCATCAGGTAGCGCACCTGCATGGGGTTGTAACCCACGAAGCGGGCGCGCTCGGGGTTGTCGCGCACGGCGTTGGCGATGCGCCCGAGCGGGGTCTGGGTGAGCGCGAACATCGCGATGATGCACGCGAAGCACCAGCCGGCGATCAGGTAGTACACCTGTATCGACGGACCGTAGCTGATGCCCATCCAGGGCTCGCCGACCACCCGGTTGGTGGAGATGCCGCCCTCGCCGCCGAAGAAGCTGGGGAACATGAGCGAGCACGCCGCCACCATCTCGGCGATGCCGAGCGAGATCATGGCGAACGGCGTGCCCGAATGCTTGGTGGTGACATAGCCGAAGATCACGCCGAATGCCAGACCGGCGAATCCGCCGACCAACGGCAGCATGGTGATCGGGATGCCGAGCGAGCCGGCGCCGATGCGGTTGAGCGCGTGCGCCGCGAAGAAGGCGCCCATGCCGAAATAGACCGCATGGCCGAACGACAGCATGCCGGTCTGGCCGAGCAGCATGTTGTACGACAGCGCGAAGATGATGGCGATGCCCATCTGCGACATCATCGAGATCGCGAAGCTTTGCTTGAATATCAGCGGCAGGACGATCATGACGGCCGCCCCGCTTCCCCACAGCAACAGACGCGAGGTTTTCATTTGGGTAGCCGGGTGGTTGCCGGGGCAAGGAGAAAGGTCATCGGCTTACCCTTCGCGGGTGCCCATCAAGCCTTTGGGGCGGATGACGAGCATGAGGACCATGAGCAGGTAAGGTAGCACCGGCGCCGCCTGGGCGATGGTGACCTTCCACAGTTCGCGCCAGCCCGAATCGGCGGCGATCTGCACACCGAACTTCGCGAACAGATCGAGCAGCGAGTAGTCGAAAGCGACCGAGAAGGTCTGAACCGCGCCGATGATGAGGGACGCGATGAACGCACCGGCCAGCGACCCCATGCCCCCGAACACCACGACCACGAACACGATGGTGCCGACCGACACCGCCATGCCCGGTTCGGTGACAAAGGCGTTGCCACCGATCACGCCCGCCAGACCGGCCAGCGCGCAGCCGCCGGCGAACACCAGCATGAACACGGTGGGCACGTTGTGGCCGAGTGCCTCGACCATGTCGGGGTGGGACAGCGAGGCCTGGATGATGAGACCGATGCGGGTGCGGGTGAGGACCAGATACAGCGCGATCAGCATGCCGACCGAGATCAGCATCATGAACACGCGATAGGCCGGATATTGCGTGCTGAAGATCGAGAACGCGGAGAAGTCGAGAATGTCGGGGATGTGATACGGCACCGGCGCCCGGCCCCAGATGAGGTGCACCACTTCCTCGATGATGTACGCCAGGCCGAAGGTGAACAGGAGTTCGGCCACGTGGCCGAACTTGTGCACGGTGCGCAGCCCGAAGCGCTCGGTGAGCGCGCCGAACACCGCCACCAGGGCCGGGCCGATCACGAGCCCGGGCCAGAAGCCGAGGTAGACACTGGTCTGGTACGCGAAGTACGCGCCCAGCATGTAGAAGCTGGCATGGGCGAAGTTGAGCACGCCCATCATGCTGAAGATCAGGGTCAGCCCGCTCGACAGCATGAACAGCAGCAGTCCGTAGGACAGGCTGTTCAACAGGGTGACGAGAAAGAACTCCA
>JANMWG010000241.1:0-2330 GCA_031393885.1 Betaproteobacteria bacterium
AGAAGACGGGCCAGTCGGAGAAGCCATTACGGTCCTGGACGAAGCCGAACGCGATCTTACGAAGCGTCAGAACGAAACCGATGACTGGAACGATGCCGACAAGGTCTATCAGGCGGCGCTGTTGACTACCGCCGCTGCCCAGAACACGATTAAAGGTTACAACGCTGTCGTGGCGGCGGAACGCATCCTCACAACAGGCATCAGCGATGCCGATGTCCGCCTGGCGGAAGCGGTAGGCCTCGCAGGCAAGCACCGGAGAAATAGGCCGCGTACTGTGTCCTCGGTGTTGGCACGCAAGATCAACTCCGAGATCCCGGATGAAGTCGAAATCAAGCCGTGGAACGATGAACAGGCCCGCCTCGACGGCGAGGTCACCAAGATTGTCTCGGAACGAGACGCGTTGGCACGGCAACTCGAAGCTATTGGGCCAGAGGCTGCGCGCGCGCGATTTCAAACCCAGATCGCTGAGCCTCCCGACCCGCGGTATGACGGACCGGCCGTGAAGGCTAAATCCGACGCCGTTGCCGCAGAGAAGGCGGCGAAGGACGCCCGCACCAAGCTAGTTGATCCCCACGTGAAGCCGACGGTTGCGGACCGCGAGGGGATCGTCGAAACGGCACGATCCGTCCTCAGGGATGCGCTGCTGGCGTCCTGGGTGCAGGCATCTAGTTCGTCCTCGGTTTCCCGGATCGTCAACGGCCTCGATCTGTACCGACGCTGGCAGCGCACGCACCGCCTCGATAGGGGTGCGCCAGAGTGGAATGCGCAAACGATTCCATTCGGGGATCCGGAATTCCCCGACTTTCCCGGACCCGATTCCACCGCAGAGCTTGCCAAGGACTACAACAACCTGCTGGCCCAGTTCGCCACGCTTGCCGACGAAGTGGACGCGGTTGGTGATCTGACCGTGGCAGAAAGCGTCTTCCAACTCGTTCGCGGCAACCCGACGCGCGGCGGCGCCACACTCGACATCCTGTCAAGCGCCGGCGCCGCACCGCCCGACGATTTCGAGGTGGTGCGAACGCCTCGGTCGTCGACGGCTGTGTCGCACCGCGTCCTCAGCGTGCTGCCCGTCGATGCCCCGACCGGCGGTCGCGGATGGGCTGCGACTTCGGGCTGCATCCGAGCGCAACTCGAACCTGCCCTCGAATCGTACGCGGCGACACTCCTGCCGCCGGCGGGGCGGATCGTCTTCATGTACCAATTGCAGTCTGTCGACAGCGGGGCGATTGTGAGTCGCGGCAGTCTGCGCGCGAGTTCTCTCCAGCTCTCCGCGCTCGACTTCGTCTCGCTGGCCGCAGCAAGCGTGGAATTTGCCAACGGCAGCCGCGCAAACGAGCTGGCCGACCGCATCGCCTGGCTGCTGTCTCTCCCACCGAACACGCCGCCCCCCGCGCGCCTCAGGCTGGTGCCCGACCCGGACACATCGCTGGATGCAGGCGACCTTGCCTTGGCCGACGCGGTCGAAATCGCCGCGGCGATCCACGATCTCACCAGTAGCGGGCGCGGCGGCGATGGGCGCGATTTCGCGAAGGAGGCGGGTTATTCAGCTGCGACGATCACAGATCTTCGCATCCGCACCTCTCTAATCCTTGACGAGACGATGGCCCTTCAAGTCCGTCTCGACGAGACTCGCAAGAGACTCGAAACGTCGAAAGGCGAAACTCAGCTCGCGGCGGTGAATGCGGAGCTGCTGCTCGCATGCAACTGGCGCATTCCCGGTGCAATGCCCCGGCCGTCCATCGGAAACCTTGAAATCGCCGGCGCGGCCACTCTTCCTTCGCGGATCGACACTGCACTCCGGTTGGCCGAATCCGTGAGCGCCGAGATTGAACGCCGCGTCGCGCTTTTCAAAGCGGTCGAAGTTGCGCCGTCGACCGACGGACCAAAGGTGTTGGAGCAGGCGCTCGCGCAGGCCCGTTGCCTGCTCGGCGCTGATGTTCAATTGCTGCCGCGTATCGGAACGCAGGGGCTGCAAACCTGGCTTCTCTCAATTGCAAACAGCACCGCGCTTCAGGATGGAGACGCGTCAGCGGCGCGCAGTTGGTTGCAGCAGGTGGCCTATGTGCGCGAAGGTGTCGCACGCCTGCAGACGGTACTGACCTACGCCCACGCGTTCGACGAGCGGGCCGTGGACGATCTGGTGGTCGGCCAATTACCATGGGCGGCCGGCGACCGGTGGGCCGCGCTGCCCGCAGCGGAGGGCGCCGGCATGCCGACGGGACGAACGTCCACGGTACTTCATTGCCCGCAACCGGTCGGCCCGCAGACTGGGGAACTCAAGCTGTTGTTCCACGATGCGTGGACTGAGCTGGTTCCGTCCGCCGAGG
>JANMWG010000244.1:0-2665 GCA_031393885.1 Betaproteobacteria bacterium
GCGATCATGCGTTGGCGACGCACCGCGCAACCGAGCAACACGGCACCGGCGAGCATCGAGAGCCAGATGGAAGGTTCGGGCACCTGGCCGACATAGATGTTGTCGATCGCGGTGTCCTTGTCCTCGCCGCGATGGGCGAGCCAGCGCACCGAACCAATGCCGACGGTCGACGTGATGCCGACGAACCCAGCCGTGTCGGGCAACTGGGTCAGGACATAGCTGCCGATCAGGACGTTCGACGTGTCGAACACCGACACCACCGGCGCGTCGAATCGATTGGTAAAACTCGAAAAGCCCATCGCGGTGGGCACCGGCCCGGCAAAGGTCATGGTGATGTCTTCGTTGCCGCTGGCCGTCAGCACATTGGAGCTGAAGGGAAACTCGATGTCCGTCACGGCGGCGGCGCCGCCGGGCGTGGCGACGTAGAGATTGGACGGATTGAAGAACGTCACGCCGCCCTCGGTGTAAGGGTTGGCGATGCCCGGTGTATCGACGACGTGACTAAAGCCCTCGAACGTGGCGCGCAGGGTGGTGGTGCTGGCCGCGTCGAATAGCACCTGATTGTCGAAGAAGGTGACGGCGGCGCCAGCGGGCAGCGCCAATGAAGTGGCGAGTGCGGCGAGAAGGCCGATCGTAATCGTGTTCATGATTAGGCCCTTTGCGCGGCGGCTGGAAATCAGCAAGCTGTCGCGCACAAAGATAATAAAATCTACCGTATCAGTAGTAAACAATTATCGGCTATTCAGCATTTTTGACGGGACTGATCGAATCAGGCCGTTACAACCCCTACAGACCCGTGTTCGACCCTCGCCTTGTCGCCACATCGGGAAGACCGCAAACCTCCGCGTCGGGCGGTGGGGCAAACCAGATGGGTGGCGAGGCCGGTTTCGGCGAGGCGCTCGGCCTGTAGCTCGCGGCGCACCTCGTCCATGTCGAGCGCGATGGCGCGCCGCAGCAGCGCTTCGAGCTGGGCTGGCGGCGATCAGGGCGTCGAGCTGCGGCAGGTTTTCGATACGGTTCGCCATCGCCTCCTCAGCCTTCGGCGGGGGCCGCCGCTTCGGCCTCGCGCGTCGCGATGTCGCTGTGCACCGGCTTCATGTCGAGGTTGCGTATCTCGTTGACCAGTTGCTCGAGCTGGGCGCCCTGCATGGCACCGGGCTGGGAGAACAGGATCACGTTCTCGCGGAACACCATGAGCGTCGGGATGGCGCGAATGGCGAATTCCTTCGCGACTTCGGGGACATCTTCGGTGTTGAGCTTGGCAAAGACCACATCGGGATGCTTGGCCGACGCCGCCTCGAACACCGGCGCGAAGCCGCGGCACGGGCCGCACCAGGGCGCCCAGAAGTCGACGATCACAATATCGTTGCCGGTGACGACCGACTGGAAATTGTCGTTGGTGAGTTCGATGGTGGCCATGCCGTACCGCTCCGGTTGGGTTGGGTTGGGACTCGCGCCCAGGAGGATCAAAGATAGGGGCGCGCCGGAACGAAAGCAACAGCCTGTGGCTATGGCTCCCATTGAAACTATTCATGCCGCGCGCCAGCTTGGACTTCTATACTCGAATCCGTCGGTGCTGCGGCTGCACCGCCCCTCAAGCTGCACCGCCCCTCAAACCGCAACCGGAGAACAACATGAAACCCAATATCGGACTCGGCGACGGTCAACGCAAAAGCGTGATCGACATCCTCAACCATCTGCTCGCCGACGAGGTGGTGCTATACGTGAAAACCCGCAACTACCACTGGAATGTCGAAGGGCCGGATTTCAGCGCAACCCACAAGTTCTTCGAGGCGCAATACGAGCAGATCGACGAGATCATGGACGACGTCGCCGAGCGCGCGCGCTCACTCGGTGGCCGGGCCGCCGGCTCGCTGGGCGAATACCTCAAGCTCACCGCGCTCGAAGAAGACAACGGCAAGACCAGCGGCGAGAAGAACATGATCGCCGATCTGCTCAAGAGCCACGAAACCATCATCTTGCGGGTGCGCAAGGAAATCCCGGTGGTGGGCGACAAGCATGGCGATGCCGGCACCAACGACTTTCTCACTGGCGTGCTCGAAGCCCACGAGAAGATGGCTTGGATGCTGCGGTCGTATCTGGGCTAAGCGGTGTGCGGGCGGACGGCGCCGGCAAGCGGCACGAACCGCCCGAAGTGCAGCAGTACCGTCGGCAGGATCAGCAGATTCAGTACCGTCGAGGTGGCGAGGCCGCCGACGATGATGATGGCCATGGGGCCTTCGATTTCGCGCCCAGGCTGGCCGCTGCCCAGGGCCAGCGGCATCAGACCGAGCGCGGTCACCAGCGCCGTCATCAGGATCGACGGCAAGCGTTCCGCGGCACCGCGCAGCATGGTGTCGACATTCCACGCCGCGCCCTCGACCTGCACCAGATGCTGGTAGTGCGATACCAGCATGATCGAATTGCGCAGCGTGATCCCGAACAAGGTCACGAAGCCGACCAGCGACCCGAGCGTCATCCAGCCACCGGTGAACAGCACCGCCGCCACGCCGCCGACCAGCGCGAAGGGCAGGTTGAGAAAGGTCAGGCCAAGATTGCGCAGGTTGTTGAACGCGAGATAGAGCAGCACGAACACGCCGAAGCCGGCGAGCAGCGACTGGAACAGCAGCCGCTCGCGCGCCTCGATTGCCGCCTTGGCCTCGCC
>JANMWG010000262.1:0-6741 GCA_031393885.1 Betaproteobacteria bacterium
TGCCCCTTGTAGTCGCCAAGCCGCTTGGCGAGGCCGTCGAGTCCCTGTGTGATCTCATCGCCCGGCGCATGCGCGAGCGCGATCTTGCCGGCGTCGACCTTGATGCCGGGCACGATGCCCTGACGCGCCGCCAGCTCGGGCAGCGGCGTACCGTCGTCGCTTCGCTGCGCCAGCGTTTCCTCAAAGAGGATGACGCCGCTGATGAACGCGCCGAGCCCGGGCGTCGTCAGCAACAGGCTGCGGTACGCGCGCCGCATCTGTTCGGTCGACTCGACACCGATCGACTTGAACCGCTTGGCGATCGTCGGGGCGCTTTCATCGACAGCCAGAATGCCTTTGCCAGCCTGGACCAGCGAATCGACCGTCGCCTGCAATTGCTCTTGAGCGCTCATCGTGCATTCCTCCATGCGAGCGGCGGGGCCGAGTCCCGGATCCGAACCGGCGAGACGTCGCTGCCAAGGCGGGTACATTGGCTCGCACGACGGCGTGCCCGAAGCCTACTCTTTCGTCCTGCCCGATGACTACGCGGGGGAGCCGGATGCACTGTACCGCTCGGTCGAAGACGATCTCCTCCACGGACCTTGGGTGCACGTCACCGAGCGGGGTGATGGCGCGCTGCCTCTTCCGCCTCCGCCTCCGGTGCGGCAGGCCGCGTGCCACGATCTGCGCGCCTGCGCCGGATCAAGCACCGGCTGGTCCACACGGTGGCTTCGGCGATACTCGCTTCGAACGCCGGTAAAGCGCTCTCTCCCGGTCGCACCGAACGCGTGGGTGGCCGCTTCAGCGTGCGATTCGCCGCTGACGGTACAGCGCCAGCACGGTACCGCACAGCGCGAGCCAGGCCACACCGAAGGCCGCTGCAGCGACGGCGTCGCTCAGGTAGTGCTTGCCGAGCGCGACGCGGCTCAGCGCTACCAGGGCTACGAGCGCCGCAGCACCGGCCGCAGCGGCAAGCCGGATGCGCCGCCGCCGCGACCCGGACAGCGAAACACAAGCGCGCGCCCTGAACGCGCGCGAGCTGTCCGTGCGGCATGTGAACATCAAGACCGCACGGCTGGGCAAGCTGCGCACCGCGCCCGCGGTTTGGCGCTACGACGCGCCGGGCGTGGAACTGAACGTGCTCGTGCACCTGTCGCAGCGCTGGCCCCTGGACGAGCAGCCAGCCGCCTGACCCAGGGACCTCCCGCGATCGGTTCAAGGGCGATCGCGATCCTCGGCCCGGACACGAAAGCGTCCGTCGAGCGCGGACCGCATCGGATGCCGGTGTATTCCAACTTGCTCATCGGCAACATGGCGGCGCCGAAAATTCCTACAGCTTTCCGTCTTCCAGGAAACTGAAGTATCCAGTCCTGTTGAAGATGATGTGGTCCAGCAGCTCAATGCCTACGATCTCACCCGCCGCTTTGAGCTGGGCAGTGATGTTGATGTCGCTTTGCGACGGTTCAACACCCCCGCTCGGGTGATTGTGAGCAACGATGACAGCCGAAGCCCGGTCGGACAGCGCATCCGCGAAGACTTCACGCGGATGAACCGGGCTCCGGTCAATCAGGCCGATCGAAATAACGCGGATGTTCAGGACTTCATTCGCACCGTTGATGCTGGCGCATAGAAAGTGCTCCTGCTTCCGGTCGGCATAGTGCCGGATGTGAGGCAGCAGATCCGCCGGGGTTTCGATCTTCGCGCCCTCCGGCTTGATGCGGCGGCGGGCGAATTCGATTGCCGCGAGAATCAGGGTGGCCTTCGCGTCGCCCACGCCTGCGAATTGCGTCAGGTCTTCGGCCTTCACTTGCAGGCCCTTTTCGTCAATCAGCCGCGCCACCTTCCCGGCGAGGGTCATGACGTCCATCCCGGGCGTGCCTTTGCCAAGTAGCACCGCCAGCAACTCGCGGTCACTCAAGGCAGCCGCGCCTTTGCGGAGCAACTTCTCTCGCGGCCGGTCGGCTTCGGGCATCTGCGCAATGGTCTTGCTCATCAGGTGGCCTCACGCCGCAAATGACAAATGGTGCTGGATCACGGTGAACGCCATGATGTCAAAGATGCCGCTGGGGTCCGTGTACTTCGGGTCGGCCAATTCCTCGTAGCGCCCGCGACCACCGTAGGCGGTCTGAATCTCGCCGTTCACCTGCCCGCGATAGGCGCCTTCGAGGTAGATGCCGTCGTCCCGGTGGGCGGTGACGGTGCTGTGAATGGCCGGGTCGGCAGCTTTCTCCTCCGTGACCTGCTTGATGTAAAGCGCCTCCTCGTCCGTGATGGCGAACCTGGCCTGGATCTCCGCGATCATGTTCTGAACGGACACCTTCTTCGGCGGCGGGCCGGAGCCCTTCTTCCCCGTGCCTGGCCGGAGTTTGATCGTGCCACCGCCACTCTCTACGCCCTGATATTCAACGGCTGCCTTGATGACTTCCGTCTGGCGAATCTGCTTCATCAGCTCGGACACACTGCCTGCCTTGATGAGCTGGGGGCCGACGTATTCGGCCAACGTGGCGAATTGCTTGATCTCCGACGCAAAGGTGAAGAAGCAAGTGAGGAAGTGAAAGCTCTTCACGAAGCGGGCGAGCAGGTAAACGAACTCCTTGCGGTCTTCCGGGTCGGTGAGCTTCGCCTGAAAGCGAATCCGCAGCGCGTTGACCGAGAACTGCACCCGGGCATCCGTGCCGGTCGCGAGCAGCGTTGCGAGATCAGCAGCATCCTTCGGCGTGAACACCCCCGCAGCCAGAATCTCGGCGTGCAATTTCGGGCAAAGCTTCTGGCCCGGCTCTTCCGGCTCGAAGGGCGTGCCTTTTCGGTATTTGACGAACGCCTTGAGGATCGCCTTGGCGTTGTTGGTGAAGTCCACGACCACGACACGATTCTTGCCTTCGTAGCAGCGATTCAGCCGTGACAGCGTCTGCACGGCGTTGCGGTCCACCACCGACTTGTCGAGGAACATGCCCGCCAGCAGAGGTTGATCGAACCCGGTCTGAAACTTGTTGGCCACGATCATCAGGCGGTAGTCGTCGCCCTCGAACCGCTGCTCGATCAACTCGCCGTCCTTTAGGTCATTGACGGCGTGTTCGCTGATCGCCGCGTTGGTCTGCGGATGAACGAAATCCGAGAAGGCATAGAGCGCCTTGTAGGCTGCGCCGCGCTCCTTGAGCTTCTCCTTGACGATCTGGAAATAGCGCAGCCCAGCGACGCGGGAGCTGGTCACGATCATCGCCTTGGCGCGTCCGCCGATGAGCGGCATCACGTCAGCCTCGAAGATGCGCAGCATCACCTCGGCTTTGTACTGAATGAGGCCGTCATCCTGAAAGGCCACGTTCTGCAGCGCCTTCGACACGACCCCCTTGGGATAGAGCTTCTCCTCGTCCAGCTTGGGCACCACCGGGCAATGCAGGTTGTAGAGCGTCTTGTAGGAAATGATGCTGGCCGCCACGTCCACGATGTAGCCTTCGGCGATGGCCTCGGCCTCGCTGTAGGTGTCGAACGGCTCGCCGAACAGCGTGACGGTGGCCGGCGCAGGCGTGGCGGTGAACGCAACGATCATCTGATTGAGGTCATGCTCGCGGATGATCTTGGCGAGTTGCTCCTCCGGGTCAAGCTCGGGGGCCTCGGCATCGGGTTCGTCCGCCGGGTTGACACCAACGCGGAACGGCAATCGAATGGCCGCGCCCATCTGGCCTTCCTGCGAGCGGTGCGCTTCATCGATCAGGAAGGCGACGCGGAGTTTCTTCAGTTCGGCGTTTTTCTCGATCTCGTCCAGCACCCAGGCGAACTTCTGCTGCGTGGTGACGATGATCGGCTTGCGCCCCTTCAGGAACCGCGGCAGATCCTCGGCCTTGCGCGCCAGACCAACCACATCCTCGAGATGCCTGAAGTTTTCGATCTCGTCCCTGATATTCGTATCGAGCGACTTGCGGTCCGTGAAGATGAAGACCATGTCCACCAGCTTCTCGCCCGTGCCGGGCTTGAACAGGCTGTGCAGGCGGTCGGCCAGCCAGCAAATGGTCAGCGTCTTGCCGCTGCCCGCCGAATGATCGACGAGGTACTTGCGGCCGATGTCGGCCTTGGCGGCGAAATGCGCCGAAATGTCGTCGGCCACCTTGCGCACCGTGCGGCTCTGGTGATAGCGCGGGAACAGGGTGAAGGCCGGACGTTCCGGCTTGTCCTCCTGCGCGTCGCGCTGCGGCACACGGACGAGGCAGAACGAAAGCGCTTCGAGCAACTGGTGCTTCGCCAACACCTCGCGGTAGAGAAACTCGACCGGGTATTCGTTGCAATCTTTGGTGACGGCTTCGTTGGTCAGGCCCGTGTTGTGCCAGCGGAAGTTCTGTTCGCGGCGTGGGTCGGTGGCGGCCATCACATCGCTGGTGTCGGCGGCAAGGTAGAGGAACGGATGCTGGAAGATCTTGCGTGCGTGGTCGCGTGCGGCGAACTGCGCCACGGCGTCATGCACGGTCTGGTTCTTCTCGTGCTTCAGCTCCAGCACCACGATGGGCAGGCCGTTCAAGAAGAAGACGAAATCGATCTCGTGGTTGACCTCGCCGAAGTAGAAGTGCCGGCGAAAGGTGATGCGATTCTCACCGTGCTTTGCGGCCGCGGCGCTCTCGGCGGAGCGGGGCTTCGGGTAGTAGAGCCGCAACGCCAGCCCACGAACCTTCAACCCGTGGCGCAGCAGCATCCACAACGGTGTGTGCTCCAGCTCCTTGTGCAGCGCCTTGAAGACCTCATCCCGCGCGTCCGTGCCGTAGTCGTCGGTGAGCTTCTTGAGCGTGTCGGCCTGCGTGGCTGTGAGGAAGGTCCAGAGCTGGTCTTCAGCGATGAAGTGTTCGGTGTCCGTGATATCGGACTGATCGAGCACGCCATATCTGTGCTCGCGGACGAGGAAGGCCGCAATGTGCTTCTGAAAGCTCAGCTCTGGTGGCTTCTTCCGCATGTCATGCGGCTACTGCGGCCACTGCTCAAGTCGTTCGATCCAGGCCCGGAAAAGTGGGCACTCTTGACGGATAGCGTCAAGCCCGATTTCAAGTACCGCCAAGGTTCCCATCAGCGGCTTCTCATAGCCTGGGACCAATTCGACAATGCGCTTCGAGGGCGCCGTCTCAGGCGAGTCATTGATCTCCTCGGGAGTCGAAAACTGATCACGGATCGCCTGGAATTTGGACGCCAAGTCGGGTCTGCCGATGCCTTGCCCGAACCGAACGGCGTCACTGAAAAGGAGCCCTTCGAACTCATGCATCATGACGTAGGGAAGAAAGCGGCTCTTCTCGAAGCCAGCACCCAACTCATTGCAAATGTCAGCCAGAAGCGCACGTTCGACCGAAGCCGACTTTCCAGCAAAGGCAAGAGTTGCCGCCGCCGCGCGCCCGGGCCACGCCCTTTCGCCAGACTTTGGAAGTGCATAGAAATCCACCATCGTCGTCGAAAGGCAATCCGCGTCCTCTTTCAGATGGTGCAGGATATCTTTGCGCACCGCGCTCCAGGCTCGAATGCCGCCACGCCGGTCTCGCTGGCGGGCGTTGCCGACCAGACGGGCGCTGACTTTCGTGTAGCCGCAGCCGTAGAGGTGCGCGGCCAGCACCTCGTTCACGAAGGCCTCTTCCGTTTGACCCTCAACATGGATGAGCACTCTGGACATGGGTTCACTCGACGCGGGGTCGACCGCCCAACTCGTTTTTCTCCCAGAGCTGGCCCAGGCTGTAGTCCTGCAACCATGAGTCCAGCTTTGCCGGGTCGAGGCGAGTGAACTGTGTGCCCCCGTCCACGCGATCTGCCACCAACACATCTTCCGGTTGAAAGTGATCCAGCAGGAATGGGGATTGCGTGGAGATGATCACCTGTGTCTTGACGGAGGCTTGCTTGATCAGCGATGCCAGCAAAGTGATCGCGTAGGGGTGTAAACCCAACTCAGGTTCATCCACCAGAATGACTGACGGTCGATAACTCTCAGGCTGAAGAAACAGTGTCGCCAGCGCGATGAAGCGCAAGGTCCCATCCGAAAGTGCCGGAGCATCGAAATAGGCTTCCGACCCTTTGTGCCGCCACTCCAGCCGGATTTTTTCCGGGTTCAGCTTTTGCGGTTCCAGCTGAAATTCATCAAAGAATGGAGCCATCCGCTGGACGGTTCGGCGTATGAGGCTATACGAGGTCTCATGCTTCTCGCGCAGGTAGTAAAGAAATGCGGACAGGTTCGAGGCGTCCGGACGCAAATAGCGGTTGTCATTCAGGTCCGCCGTCTTCTTCATCGGCGACGCAGCGCTGGTATCGTGGAAATGATAGAGGCGCCAGCGGTCAAGGTGGTCGCGCACATAGCCGGCGATCTTTGTAGACTTCTGCGCGCTGATGCCCGCCTCTTTGCCAACTCGGGCAATCCCCTCGCTATAGGGCTTGTTCGGGTACCTCACCTTGTCCCAAAAGTAGACGACTTCGGACTCAGGAACGAGTTCGTCGACATCGGTCGGTTGAAGCGCAATCTCGTACCGGTTACGTTCATCCTGGAACGAAACACTTATCTGCAGCGTCTTCGTCACCTTCGATCCAAAGTGCAGCACCTTGTCGGCACCGCCCGCCTTGATCACATAGTCCTGCAGGTGGCCTTCGCGGATGGCGTGCAGGAAGGCAAACACGCCGATGAAGTTGGACTTGCCGGAGCCATTCGGGCCAATCACCACGTTGATCGCCCCGAGCTTCAACTTCTCGATGGATGCGATGCTCTTGAAGCCCTTGACGCTGATCGTGTCGAGTTCAGGCATGGATCTCTTC
>JANMWG010000268.1:0-9616 GCA_031393885.1 Betaproteobacteria bacterium
GCCCGGCTGCGGGCACGTCGCTCCGCTTTGCTGTCGCTTCGTTTTGCTGTCGGCACTCCGCTTTCCGGTCGCATGCAGCTTGACCATCGTAAACAACCAGTTTACGATTTGTCCGGTGCTCCAATCCTTTGCCGACAGCGAGACCGAGCGGCTCTTCACCACCGGACGCTCGCGACGTTACCCGCCGGAGATTCGGGCCCGGGCGGCGATGCGCCTCACGCAACTCGACGCCGCGACTCAAATCGACGACCTGAAGCAACCACCGTCGAACCGACTCGAAGCATTGAAGGGCGAACGCAAAGGCCAATGGAGCATCCGCATCAACGACCAATGGAGAATCTGCTTCAGGTTCGCCCATGGTGACGCCTTCGACGTCACGATCGTCGACTACCATTGATTGGAGATTTTCTTGATCAAGAACGGCCTTCCTGCAATTCATCCAGGCGAATTCCTCCGGGAGATCCTGGAAGAACGAGGCATCTCCCAGGCCGAGTTCGCGCGCACCATCGGCGTTTCATCGATGCGCATTTCCCACGTGGCGAAGGGCACCCGACCTGTCACCGCCGAGTTGGCACTGCTGTTTGGCCGGGCTTTGGGTCAGACACCGCAGTATTGGCTCACCCTCCAGGCCACCTACGACCTGAAACATGCGGAACGCCTTATCGGCGCCCGCCTCGAGGCAATATCGGAACTCACGTCAGCGTAGGGTCGACGCACCCACAAGAAGGCCATGCTCGCGGCCGGGTCGTCCCGGGAAGGGCAACCCGGCACGGTGGGCACCGGGCCCTTGCCAAGCGGAATGCGGGTTGAGATAGCGGCAACCCACCGGAATGCTGTAGTCCTGAATCCGTGACCTCACCTTTGTTGAGCGGCACCCTGAGGGTGACGAAATGGAGTGTCGGTTTCGCTTTTCTTGCCTCGTCGATCGCATTGGGCTAGCCTCAGTGGCCATGTCGCGCCGCCTCCGTCACTATTTCGTTCTGCTCATGCTGCTGTGCATGCCCTTCCAGGCGCTCGCCGCGCTGGATGGCGTGGTGTGCGCGGAACAGGGCTATGGCGACAGCGGTGTGGCCGCAGCCGATGATTCCGCAGCACCCGGTGCGGATCACGAGCAGATCGACCTGGGCGGATTGTCGTTCGACAGTTGTGCCCTCTGTCATCTCGGCGTTGCACCGCTTGTCGTCGCACCCGTGTCCGACACCACGCTGGCACTCACCTGCGAGTTCGTCTCCGGTCTCGGTGCGGCCTGCATCGAAACCGACCCATCCCTCCTGAAACGCCCGCCCCGATTCCCGCTCGCCTGACCGGCGGGAATTCCTTCTTGCGGCTGTTGTTCATGTGCGCTGGCGCGCATGACGCAACGCGGCTTTCCCGCCCGTTCCGATGTTCACGAGCGAGGAAACCATGCGATCCATTCTTTCGGCTGCGTTGTTCGCGGCCCTTTCGACCTCGGCCCTGGCCGAGGTCTCCCTGCGCGACGCCGTCGAACGCGCCGTCGCCCGCAATCCCGATGCGCAGTTCCTGAAGGCCCGAATCGAGGAAGCTCGCGCCCGCGAGTTCGCCGCCCGGAGCTTCACGCCGGCACCGCCCGCGGTGATCGTCGGCACACGGCGTGACAACACCCTGATCGACCGCCAGATCGGCAAGAGCGAATACGAGGCCGAGATCGAGGTGCCGTTCTGGCTTCCGGGCCAACGGGCGGCGGCGAGCGCCAGCGCGCGGGCCCAGGAAGGCTCGTTCCGTCTCGGCTCCGAAGCCGTCGGCTGGTCGGTGGCGGGCATCGTGCGCGAGCAGGTCTGGACGATGGCGATGGAGGCCACCGAGGCGGCCGTCGCGCGCAAGCGCGTCGACACCACGCTCGCCATCGAGAGCGATGTCGCGAAACGCCTCAAGGGCGGCGAAGTCGCCCGTGGCGACCTGCTTCAGGCACAGGGAGAGGTACTGGCCGCACGAGCCGTTCTCGCCGATGCCGAACTGCGCTACCGCCGTTCACTGGCCAACTGGACCGCGGTGACCGGATTGGAGGCACCGCCGGACCAGTACGAAGAGACGCCGGTGGCAGCGGTGGTCCTGAGCCGTCATCCGCGGCTGATCGCCGCAAATGCCTCGGTGGCGGCAGCGCGCGCTGATCTCGACGTCACCAACGCATTCCGGCGCGACCCGCCATCGCTCGCTTTGCAGAACCGCACCGACCGGGACATCACGGGTGGCGACTACCGGAACACCTTCCGTCTCAACGTGCGCATCCCGTTTGCCACCGATGCTCGAAACCGCCCGCGCATCGCCTCCGCCCAGGCGGTGCTGACGCAGACGATGGTGTTCGAGCAACGGGAGCACGCCCTGGTCACCGCCGATCTCGAAACAGCCGGCCTGGCACGCGACGTGGCAAACACACAGCTCGAACTCGCACGGGCGCGCGACGCCGGCAACCGCGAAGCGCTCCGGCTCGCGCGACGCGGCTTCACGCTCGGCGAGACTCCGTTCGTCGTGGTGCTCCTGACGCTCACCCGGGCCGTCGAATCCGACCTTGCGCTGGCCCGCGCCGACATCGGCGTGAAGCTGTCCCTCGCCCGCTACAACCAGGCAGCCGGCGTGCTGCCATGACCGGAACCCTCGTCATGAGAACCGTGATCACCACCTCGACTTTCCTGCTGCTGGCGGCGCTGACCGGATGCGACCGCAAAGCCGGCGATGCGCCGCCGGCAGCGAAACCCGCCACTGCCGAGCCGGCCGATACGTCGAATCACAAGACAACCGAATCGATACCGAAGATCGACACCGAAACCGTCGCCGAGCGTCCGACCGAAGGCCGCATCGTCGTCACGGCGACAGTCCATCAGGATCACCATCTGCTGGCACAGGTGGTGCCCCGCGTGCCCGGCCGTGTCCTGCAGGTCCTCGTCCATGTGGGCGATCCGGTGAAACGCGGTCAGGTGCTGGGCATCCTCGACAGCATCGATGTGGGCGAAGCCCGATTGACCCTGCGGCAAGCCCGCATCCAGAGCGATCTCGCCGAAACCGAGTATCGGCGCGTCGCGCCGCTGGTCGAAGAGGAGGTCTTACCGCGCAAGGAGCTGGCCCGCGCCGAAGCCGAACGCGACAAGGCACGAGCCGCGGTCGGTACCGCCAACGAGCGCCTGCGCATGCTCGGGGTGAATCCTGACGGGACACCGGCCGAAGGCGGCGTCGCGTCCTCGTTCCCGCTGATCGCTCCGCTATCGGGGGTGGTGCTGGAGAAGACCGCGATCGTCGGCGAACTCGCGACCGCCGACCGATCGTTGTTCACGGTGAGCGATCTTTCCAACATCTGGGTCGAGGGCAATCTGTCCGATCGCCAGATCGGTCTGGTGCGCATCGGCGCTTCCGCCGAGGTCACGGTGGATGCCTATCCCGGCGAAGTCTTCCGCGGCAAGGTGACCTACCTCGCCGGCACGCTGGATCCCGTGACGCGGACACTGCTGGCGCGGGTCGAGATCGCCAATCGCGACCTGCGTCTCAAGCCGCAGATGTTCGCCCGCATGGCCATCGCCACAGGTGAAACCGCGCCGCAACTTACGGTGCCGGCGGCGGCGGTGATCCTGGTGCAGGGCGAACCGTCGGTTTTCGTGGCCGACAGTGGCGGGTTCTCGCCCAGGCCGGTGGAGCCGGGCGACGCCATCGGCGATCGGGTCGCGATCCGTCGCGGGCTCGCCGTCGGCGATCGCATCGCGGTGAGCAATGTCTTCGATCTGAAGGCGAAGTTGCTCAAGTCGCAGATCAGCGACGAGCACTGAGGAAACCACGCCATGCTCGAACGCATCGTCGAACTCTGCATGCGCTACCGTCTGCTGGTGATGGTGGCTTTCGTGACCATTGCCGCGCTCGGCGTGCTCGCCTGGAAACGCATTCCCCTGGACGCCTTTCCGGACATCACGCCGGTACAGGTCACGATCTACACCGAAGTCCCGGGCGCGGCCGCCGAGGATGTGGAGCGGCTTGTCACGTTTCCGATCGAAACCGCCGTGGCCGGCCTTCCCCGCGTCCAGCAGGTCCGTTCCTTCTCGCTGTTCGGCCTGTCGTACGTGACCGTATATTTCCAGGACGACGTCAACGTCTACTTCGCGCGCCAGGTGGTGAGCGAACGGCTGATCGAGGCCAAGCAACGCATTCCCGAGGGCTTCGGCACCCCGATACTCGGCCCCAACAGTTCCGGGCTCGGCCAAGTGCTCTGGTACTCGCTCCGGAGCACCGACCCGGCAATACCGCTTACCGAGATCCGCGCGCTCCAGGACTGGACCGTACGGATGGTGCTGCGGACCGCGCCCGGCGTGGACGATGTGCTGTCGTGGGGCGGCCACGAGAAACAGTTCCAGGTACTGGTCGATCCCGGACGGTTGGTCAACTACGGGCTCGAACTGCGCGAGGTCATCACCGCCATGAGCGGTGCCAACCGGCAGGTGGGGGGGCAGAGCGTCACTTTCGGTTCCGAGCAATATGCGGTGCGCGGACTCGGTCTGGTACGCAGTACCCGCGATATCGCCAGCACGGTGATATCCCAGAGTAACGGGGTTCCGATCACGGTGGGCGATATCGCCGAGATCCGCGAAGGTCCCGGCTTGCGCTTCGGCGCCGTCACCAAAGACGGCGAAGAAGTCGTGTTCGGCATGGCGCTGCAGCGCATCGGCGAGGATGCCGAACGGGTGGTGAAGGGCGTAAGACAGCGCCTCGAACTGGTGAAACGCCTGCTGCCGGCGTCGATAAAACTCGATGTTGTTTACGATCGCACCGAGATCATCGACAAGGCGATCACCATGGCCGACCGCGCCATGATCGAGGGGGTGATCCTGGTGGTGGCGGTGTTGTTCCTGTTCATGGGCGAAGTGCGGGCCGCCCTGGTGGTGGTGATCTCGATTCCGATGGCGCGTCTGATCGCCTTCCTGCTGATGGAGCGCTATGGCCTTTCCGCCAATCTGTTGTCCCTGGGCGGCCTGGTCATCGGCCTGGGCATGACCATCGACGGCCCCATCGTTCTGGTCGAGAACACCGCCAGACTGCTCGGCCACCAGGCCGGCCGAACGGTCGACCGCGTCCAGATTGTGCTGCAGGCGGCGCGCGAGGTGATCAACCCCATCGCCTTCGGCATCCTCATCATCGCCGTGGTCTTCATCCCGCTGCTGTCGCTGGAAGGTCTGGAAGGCAAACTGTTCAAGCCGCTCGCCATCAACATGATCTTCGCGATGGCTGGCTCGATGTTGCTGACGGTCGCGCTGATACCGGTGCTGGCCAGCCTCATCATGAAGGCGAAGGTCGAGTCCGATCCCTGGGTGATGAGGTGGCTCAAGCGAGCCTATGCGCCGCTGCTCGGGTGGTCGCTCTCGCATCCGCGCAGCGTGCTGGCGGCGGCGGTCGTGGCGATGATCGCGGCCCTGGCGGCCGTGCCGTTCCTCGGCAAGGAATTCATGCCCACGCTGAACGAGCAGGAGATCATGTTCCGCGTCACCGGTATTCCCGCCACCTCGCTCGACGAGTCGATCAGGGTATCGAAGATCGTCGACGAGGCGCTGCGTGTGTATCCCCAGATGCAGCACACGACCTCGATGATCGGTCGAGCGGAGCGCGGCGATGCCGCTGACGTGAACTACATGGAAGTCCTGGTCGAGTTGAAACCGCGTGAACAATGGCCGGCAAAGATCGGCTTCGCCGAACTGAGCCGGAAAATGCTCGCAACGCTGGAGACGGCATTGCCTGAATCGGTCGTCGCCGAGACCCAGCCGATCCAGATGCGAGTGGAGGAACTGATATCCGGTGTCAGATCGCCGCTCACGCTGAAGATCTACGGCGACGATCTCGGGACCCTCGAACGCCTGTCGCAGCTGGCCAAGCGGGTGCTGGAAGCAACCCCCGGCGCCTCGGGCACCGCGCTGGAGGCCAATCGCGGTAAGCCGCAACTCGTGATCCGGGTGGATCGCGAATCTGCGGGTCGCTACGGCATCGCCGTGGACGAAGTCCTCGAGGTGGTTCAAACCGGCATCGGTGGCCGCGCCGTGAGCCAGGTCATCGACGGCGTGAAGCGATTCGACCTCGTGATCTGGACGTCTGCGGATCGGCGCGAATCCCTGGAGGCCATCCGATCGATGCCGTTGCGTTCGGCCACCGGTTCTCTGGTTCCGCTAGCCCGGATCGCGACGGTGGAGATGGTGGAAGGCTATTCGTTCGTCCGGCGCGAGCAACTGCAGCGATTCGCCATCGTCCAGCTCGCCGTCGAGGGCCGGGACGTGGACGGCTTCGTGAAGGAGGTGTCGGCCAGGCTCGCCACCGAGGTCAAGCTGCCCGAGGGCTACTGGTTCGACTGGGGCGGAGCGTTCGAGAACCAGCGCCGCGCCATGGCGAAACTGGCGGTGATCCTGCCGCTGACCATCGCCCTGATCTTCCTGTTGCTGTACACGGCTTTCGGGTCGGCGAAACATGCCGGACTCATCCTCGCCAACATTCCCTTCGCCACGGTCGGCGGGGTGTTCGCGCTGCTCGCGAGCGGTCAGTATCTGTCGGTGCCGGCAGCGGTCGGATTCATCGCGGTGTTCGGCGTCGCCGTGCTCAACGGCATCGTGCTGATCAAGTTCTTCAACGGCCTGCGTGCCGAGGGCAGGCCGCTGCACGAAGTGGTGCGCGAGGGCTCCCTGCTGCGGCTGCGGCCGGTGCTCATGACCGCCCTGGTCGAAATCCTCGGGCTGATCCCGTTTCTCCTCGCCACCGGCGTCGGCTCGGAGATCCTGCGGCCGCTCGCCACGGTCGTGGTCGGCGGATTGCTGTCGGCAACCGCGCTGACGCTGCTGGTGCTGCCGACGATGTACGAGTGGATAGAGTCCAGGGCCCTGCAGCGCGCATCGACGTCACCGGTGACGTCGTCCGATGGCATCGATACCGGGAGGCGCAGCGATGGCTGAGCAGGCACCGCCCCGATCGACGCTGAGGCTGCGTATTCCGGAGATGGACTGCGCCACCGAAGAAGGGCAAGTGCGGGCGGCGCTCGCCACGTTGCCCGAAGCGGTCGAGGCGCGTTTCGATCTTGCCAATCGCGAATTGACGATCCGGCACCGGCTCGACGACGACCTCGTCATCCGCACGATAGCGGCGAGCGGCATGCACCCGGGCAAGATCCCCGACGGACCCGACACCGCGCGACCCTCCCGGCTGCGCTACTGGATGCTCGCCGCCGGCGGTTGCGCCGCGCTCGGTTCCGAAGCTGCGGTGTGGCTGGGTCAACGGGAGAGCGGTCCTTTCACGATCGCTCTGGCCCTGCTCGGCATCGCTCTCGCGGGGCGAGAGGTTTTGCTGAAAGGGCTGGGTGCCCTGGTGCGATTTCGCCTCAACATCAACCTGCTCATGACGATCGCCGTGGCCGGTGCGGTCGCCATCGGCAAGTGGCCCGAAGCCGCGGTCGTGATCTGGCTGTTCGCGGTCGCCGAGTTGCTCGAAGCGCTGTCGCTCGATCGTGCCCGCCGGGCGATCCGGCAACTGCTGGCACTCGCCCCTGAAACCGCGTCGGTAGCCAGGGCCGACGGGACATGGGAAGACCGCCCCGCAAGCGAAACCGGTGTCGGCGATCGCGTACGAGTGCTTGCCGGCATGCGTATTCCGCTGGACGGCAAGGTGCAGACCGGGCGATCCGCGGTCAACCAGGCACCGATCACGGGCGAAAGCGTCCCCGTGGAGAAGGGTCCGGGCGATCCGGTGTTCGCGGGATCGATCAACGGCCAGGGATTGCTCGAGATCGCGGTGACCGCGAAAGCCGACGACTCGACACTCGCGCGGATCATCCGGACGGTCGAAGGCGCCCAGGGTGCCCGCGCGCCGACGGAGCAGTTCGTCGACCGGTTCGCCCGGGTGTACATCCCCGCCATCGTGCTCATCGCCACGGCCACCGCGCTGGTGCCACCGCTTTTCTTCGGCGAGCCGTTCTCCGTCTGGACCTACCGTGCCCTGGTCCTGCTCGTGATCGCCTGCCCTTGCGCCCTCGTGATCTCCACCCCCGTGACCATCGTGAGCGGGCTCGCAGCCGCGGCCCGGCGCGGGATCCTCATCAAGGGCGGCGCCCACCTCGAAATGGCGCGGCGGCTGAAGGCACTCGCAGTCGACAAGACCGGCACCCTGACCCAGGGTCGCCCCACCGTGACCGACCTGGTGCCGGTGGCTGACGTCGAGCCGCTCGCGGCGCTCGCCATGGCGGCGGCATTGTCCGCCCGCTCCGATCACCCGGTTTCGGGCGCCATCGCGGCCCATTGGTCGGCCACCTCTGCCGCTTCGCCGTTACCTTCAGTCGATGGCGTCGAAGCAATACCCGGCCGTGGCATCCAGGCGTTTCTGGACGGCCACCGGCTGATGCTCGGCAATCACCGCTTCATCGAGGAAGCCAACGCCTGCTCGCCGGCCACCGAGGCGGCGCTGGAGCGCCTCGAAGCCCAAGGCAAGACCACCGTGGTGCTCGCGCGCGACGGCGCGGCACTGGCCGTCATCGCCGTTTCCGATCCGGTGCGCGATACCAGCCGGGAAGCGATCGAGACGCTGCATCGCCTCGGCATCACGATAGTGATGCTGTCGGGCGACAATGCGCGTACCGCCGACGTGGTCGGTAAGCTGGTGGGAATCGACGATGTGCGCGCCGGATTGCTGCCGGAGCAGAAGCTCGACGCATTGTCCGAACTGCTTGGCCGGTACGGCACCGTCGGCATGGTCGGCGACGGCATCAACGATGCTCCTGCCCTGGCCCGCGCCGATATCGGTTTTGCCATGGGCGCCGCCGGCAGCGACACCGCCATCGAAACGGCGGACGTGGCACTCATGGACGACGACCTGCGCAAAGTCCCGGAACTGATCCTTCTGAGCCGCCGCACCCATGCCATCCTGCTGCAGAACATCTCGATCGCCCTCGGCATCAAGTTCGTATTTCTGGTGCTGGCCGTAAGCGGAAAATCCACGCTGTGGATGGCGATCTTCGCCGACCTGGGCGCCAGCCTGATCGTGGTGGCGAACGGCTTGCGGCTGGCGTACCGGGGGCGGAGCGGCGCCTCCACGCAGCCAACTCATCAATTCCGACCGGAGTCGCCTCGATGAGCAAGACGCATGACCACAGCCACGCACTGCCTTCGAGCGGCAACGAACGCTCGTTGTGGTTAGCACAGTTGCCCATTTGGCACGCACCTGGGTCCCGCTGCGCGAGGGCATCGCCATTCTGCTCGAATAGGTTCCCGACAGGATAGACATCAGCCAGGTCGATTATGCTGAAGGTTCTCGCCAATCGCACCTACCGCCATCTCTTCCTGGCCCAGGTCATCGCCCTGATCGGCACCGGCCTCGCCACGGTTGCGCTGGGGCTACTCGCCTACGATCTTGCCGGCGCCCAGGCCGGCGCGGTGCTCGGCACGGCGCTCGCCATCAAGATGATCGCCTATGTGGGCGTGGCGCCGGTCGCAGCCGCCTTCGCCGAGCGCCTTCCGCGCCGTGCGATGCTGGTTTCGCTCGACCTGATACGGGCGGCGGTGGCGCTGGCCCTGCCCTTCGTCACACAGGTATGGGAAGTCTACGTTCTGATCTTCGTGCTGCAATCGGCCTCGGCCGCCTTCACGCCGACCTTCCAGGC
>JANMWG010000271.1:0-4524 GCA_031393885.1 Betaproteobacteria bacterium
CGAACACGGCGGCAACTGTGACATCAAGGATCTGTCGCGCGGCTCCAAGATCTTCTTCCCGGTGTACGTGAAGGGCGGCGGGCTGTCGCTAGGTGACCTGCACTTCAGCCAGGGCGACGGCGAGATCACGTTCTGCGGCGCCATCGAGATGGCCGGCTGGGTGCACATGCGGGTCAACGTGATCAAGGGCGGCATGGCGAAGTACGGCATCAAGAACCCGATCTTCAAACCGAGCCCGATCACCCCGCATTACAACGACTACCTCATCTTCGAGGGCATCTCGGTCGACGAGCAGGGGCAGCAGCACTACCTCGACGTGCAGGTGGCCTACCGCCAGGCGTGCCTCAACGCCATCGAGTACATGAAGAAGTTCGGCTACTCCGGTGCACAGGCCTATTCGATCCTCGGCACCGCGCCGGTCCAGGGCCACATCAGTGGCGTGGTCGACATTCCCAATGCTTGCGCCACGCTGTGGCTGCCCACCGGCATCTTCGACTTCGACATCAATCCGACCGCCGAAGGGCCCACCAAGAAGGTGACACCGGGCATCGACATGCCGCTGTCGCAGGACAAGTAGGAGGCGCCGCCATGCCGACCTACGAATACGAATGCACGGCATGCGGCGGCTTCAGCGCCGTGCGCCGGCTGGCGGAATACAAGGAGCCGCAGCCCTGTCCGGATTGCGGCACTCCCTCACCGCGGGCACTGCATACGGCGCCCGCCTATTCGGGCATGCCATCGACCGACCGCAAGGCGCACGCGATCAACGAGCGCAGCGCGCACGAGCCGCGGTCGTCGAAGGATGGCACGGCGACGGGGCATCGTCATGGCCCCGGTTGCGGTTGCGGCAGTGGGTCGATCGGCCGCAGCAACACGGTGACGGCCAGCGACGGGTCGAAGACGTTTCCCGCCAAGCGGCCGTGGATGATCAGTCACTGACGCCCCCCCAGGCTCCGCTTCGCTGAGGTGACGCTCACCCCCAGGCTTCGCTGCGCTACGCCTTCCCCCTCGAGGGGGCGCAGCGTCCTCGGGGGGCCCTGTGGGCGCTGCCCCTTCGCTTCAGAGGTTCCCTTCGTTCGGCATCGCTGCGCTTCGGCTTCGCCAAGAGGGGGCGCCGCGCCCGGACTTCAGTGCCTGAGGCTCTGGCGCAGTTCTGCAGCCTGCTTCTTCACCGCGATTGCGCGCTCCTCGCCATTCCACCAGCGGGTGGCAAGCGCGATGATCTGCTGCCGCGAGCCGCCGCCCAGCGCCCGCATCACGTCATCCTCGAAGGCAGAATGCTCTTGCAGGATGTCTCGCAGACGCAACAGCGAGGTCTGGGCATCGTTCACATCCGCGCGATCCCGGACACCGAGAACTCCATAGATCCGTTCGAAGCGACCAAGCGCATCCGTGATCTGGTCTGCGAGTTCTGACGACGTCTTCGCGGCAGCGTAGGCAAACTGCGGATCGGCGACCAACCGATCGATGACCCGGTCCACCCGTTCCTCGAATGCGGCAACCGAAGCCTCGAGGCCTGCAAGCGCATCCGCCAGTTGCTCCCGGACGGCAGTGTCCGCGTTCGTGATCGGAACCGACAGCGACTGGAGCACCGCGAGTTGCTGCACCCAGGGTTCGCGCATCGTCGCCTCCGGAATTGCAGCGTCGGACTGCGCCGCCGCCGCGCCGCTCCACGCCAGGATCGACGCACCCAATACCGCTGCGCTCACCCAGTTCCCCATCGGAATCTTCATGGCGTTCTCCGTGACATGGCATCTCCAGGCTCGGATGAACCAGACGCCCACGGCCTCACCTTAGCGCTTCTGAAGGATCTCGCGAGCGGCAGTTGTTCCGGTCGGCTTCGGCGGCGCTGAACGAAGGGCTTCATGTGACCGAAGCGGCCGCTTCCGCAGCGGTCCCCCGAGGAATGCTGCGCCCCCTTCGGGAAGAAGGCACAGCGCAGCCTGCGGGGGAACCTCTGTTACTCGAGGTCGATGGGCCAGTGGATGCCGGCGGTGATGCCGCCGTCGACGCGCAGTATCTGGCCGGTCATGAAGGCGCTCGCTTTCGACGCGAGGAAGATCGCGGTGCCAACCAGTTCCTCCACGTCGCCCAGCCGCTGCATCGGCGTCACTTCCTTCACCCAGTCCTGCATCTTCGGGATCTGCCACAGCTTCTTCGACAGCGCCGTGGGAAAGAACCCGGGGGCGATGGCGTTCACGCGCACCCCGCGTCCGCCCCACTCGTTGGCCATGCCGCGCGTCATCATGTTCACGCCACCCTTGCTCATGGCATAGGGCGTGACGCCCTTCAGCGGCGCGTAGGTGTTGAGCGAATCGATGTTGATGATCGAACCGGCCCCGCGCTCGAGCATGCGGCGGCCGACCGCCTGCGCCACCAGGAAATGTCCGCGCAGGTTGACGCCGAGGATGCGGTCGAACTCTTCTTCGGTGTAGCTCTCCACGCGCTTGCGCACGTTGATGCCGGCAACGTTGAGCAGCGTGTCGATGCGGCCGTGGCGCTCGATCACTTCGGCCACCAGGCGCGTGACATCGGCGCCCTTGGCGACATCGCACGCGACCGCCTCGACCGGCACGTCGCGCGTGATGGCGGCGCGCGTGGCTTCGAGCGTGGCCGCGTCGCGACCGGCGATGATCACGGTCGCGCCGCGCGCGGCGAAGCCGCCGGCGAGTGCCTCTCCGATACCGCGACTGGCGCCCACCGCCAGCACCACCTGCCCTGCCACCGAGAACAACGAATCGCTGATCATGCACGGCCTCCGGTTTCGGAAAGTTGCAGCTCGCTTTTCGAGCCGGCCGGAGGATAGCATTGCGCTTGATCCGGGCAGCGCTTTGCCGCCCCCCCAAACCCGACCCTCGCCGGTCTGGCACGCGCGGCGCACGACCCCGCGGCGCGTCGGGGTTTGCGTACTCGGCACGCTTCGGTTTGAATGTCGGGGCACCCAAGCCGTCTCCCGCTCCCCAGGAATTTCCCCATGTCCCGCTCTCCGCTCCTGCGACGCCTGCAACGCGCCATCGGCCGGCTGCACCAATCCGCGCCGGCCGCTGTCGCACCCGATCACGCGCGCCGGGTCTTCATGGCGCAAGGCACGGCGCTCGGCGGTGCAGTGCTGGCGGGCGCATCACCACTGGCCGGGTTCGCGGCTGATGCGGCGCCCATGACAAACATGCGCGTCGCCATCGTCGGGGGCGGTCTCGCCGGGCTAAGTGCGGCCCATGCATTGCGCAAGGCCGGCGTCGAGGTCACGCTGTACGAGGGCTCCGATCGTCTCGGCGGGCGCTGCCTGTCGGAACGCAAGGCGTTCGCGGAGGGCCAGATTGCCGAGCGCGGCGGCGAGTTCATCGACACCGCGCACACCGCCATCATCGGACTGGTGAAGGAACTCGGCCTGGAACTCGACGACGTGCTCGCAGCGGAAGGCGCGGCAAGTCATTCGATCACGTGGCTCGATGGCGCCGAGTACACCGAGGCCGACGCGACGCGCGACTTTCAACCGGTCTTTCCGCTGGTGCAGGCGCAGGCCAAGGCGTTGGGCGACCGCTACGGATACGCCGGCTCGAACCAGACCGCGAAGCAACTGGACGCGATGAGCGTTGCCGACTGGATCGACCGGCATGTTCCGGGCGCACGTCGGTCGAACCTCGGGCGCGTGCTGAACCACGCCTACGTGGAGGAATTCGCCGTCGAGACCGATCGGCTGTCGGCCATCAACCTGGTGATCACCCTGGGCCAGTCGGCGAAGGACAACTTCGCTGCCTATGCGGATTCGGACCAGCGCTACCACGTTCGCGGCGGCAACGACCAGATCGTGGCCCGGCTGGCGGATACCCTGGGCGGGAACATCGCCATGGGCACGCGCCTGACCCTGCTCGAGCGCATCGGCGGCGGACGCTATCGCGTGGTCACCGACGGTAACGGTTCGGCGACGTCGGCGGAGTTCGACCGTGTGATCCTCGCCCTGCCCTTCACGTTGTTGCGGGCGGTGGATCTGTCGCGCGCCGGCTTCCGGCCGCTCAAGCTGCGCGCGATCCGCGAGCTACCGATGGGGCGCAGCAGCAAACTCCAGCTGCAATTCGGCGAGCGGCTCTGGCGCGACCGCGAGTGCAGCGGGGAGGTGCGGGTCGAGGGCAGCTTTCACAGCTCCTGGGAGGTATCGCGGTCGCAAGCAGGCAAGGCGGGCGTGCTCAATTTCTGGTCGGGCGGCGATGTGGCCGCCGCCGTGGGTTCGATGCAGGAGCAGGATGCCGTGGGCGCGGCGTTGCGCGACATCGAACCGGTGTGGCGCGGCATGACCGCGCGCTGGAACGGGCGCGTGATCGTCGACGTGTGGGACCGCAATCCCTGGTCGCGCGGCTCCTACAGCTATTTCCCGCCGGGCTACATGACCACGATCCACGGTATCGAGCCCGAGCCCGAAGGCAACTGCTTCTTCGCCGGCGAGCACACCTCGCTCGAATGGCAGGGTTTCCTCAATGGCGCGGTCGAAAGCGGCCTGCGTGCCGCCGCCGAGGTGGTGCGTTCGCT
>JANMWG010000282.1:0-21240 GCA_031393885.1 Betaproteobacteria bacterium
ATGAGGGAGATCGCCGATCACTTCGGCGTGCACTACTCCACCGTGAGCCGGTGCGTGATGAGGCATTCGGCTGATCGGTGTGACGGGTGATGTGTTGGTGCAAACCTCGGCATCCCCATTGCCCCGTTGTTGCGCAACGTCCGGCAATTTCCCATCATCTCCGTCGATAGACGGGTGGGGCGCTCGAAGACCAACCAGGTGATTGAGACCTGAGCATGTCCAGGACGACCGTCGATTTCGATTGGGACCCGAAGAAGGCTCGATCAAATCTCGAGAAGCACGGGGTATCGTTCCGCTTGGCGGCATCGGTTTTCCGCGATCCGCTGGCGTTGACGATCTTCGATGACGACCACAGCGAGCGGGAAGAACGGTGGGTCACCCTTGGCCGGGCGGAGAGCGAGCAAACCCTGCTGGTGGTCCATACGTTGCGTTGGATCGAACCCACGGGGGTCAAGGTGCGGATCATCTCCGCACGCAAGGCCAACCAGGATGAGGTCCGCGACTACGAGCACGCGCCGCGGTAGCGGCTCACTGTGAAGGTGACGCAATGAAAGATCATTACGACTTCAGCAAAGGCACTCGCGGCAAGTTCTACCACCCCGATGCCGAGTTTCGGCTACCCGTATATCTCGAAGAGAAGGTCGAGAGCTACCTCGCCGTGAAAGCCGATGCCAAGGGTATCGATCTTTCAGAGCTGGTCAACGATCTGCTGAAGCGGGAAATCGAGATCATCGAGGCGGCGAAATAAGCCGTGGATCGATGGGGTCGCTCAAGGGCGACCTGCTTGTGCTCGAGAGGCTGTCGAGTGATGTGTTGATGCAAGACCTGACCCTACAGGGGTGGTTCGACGGCGCCGATCTGCTCGAGGATGCCGCGCGGCGCCCCGCCCGGAATCGGATCGGGGTGGATCAGCACCAGCAGGTCGCCGGTGACCCGATAGCGGAAATACTGGTCCGGAATCTGCACGCGGCGCCCGGTTGCCGCGATCGGTTCCATCCCCGGAAACGCCAGCGTCGCCGTGTGCGTCCCGCTCTGCCGCCACTTGATGGCGAGCAGGTCGCCGTGCCATTCGATCGGATCGTGATCGTAGTTCCAATCGGGGAAGGCGGTGTAGAGCGCCTGCAGGAACGGCACGAACTCCGGTTTGGTGAGGGTGCGGGTCGCGCCGATGACCTGGAGGTCGTCGCCCATGGTGGCGGCGATGCGCGGCACATCGTGCGCCTTCAGGCCGGCGACGTATTCGTGGAATATCGGTGGTATCGGTTGCATCGTCATGTCCTTCATGGAGAAGCCGGTGCGGTGCTCACCGGTCGAGGGTCTTGAAGCGCTCGGTCGCCGCCATGAGCTGGACCCGGATGCCCGGTTCCCACGCCGAATGTCCGGCATCGGGGATCATCACCAGTTCCGCTTCCGGCCATGCGGTTTTCAGATCCAGCGCCGACATGGCGGGGCACACCATGTCGTAGCGGCCCTGCACGATCACGCACGGCAGGTGGCGGATGCGCCCCACGTCGTTCAGCAGGCTGTTGTCGGGCAGGAAGATGTCGTTGGCGAAGTAGTGCGCCTCGATGCGCGCCAGGCCCAGCGCGACCACGTCGCCGCCGAAATGCTTCATGACATCGTCGCTCGGCAGCAAGGTCGAGCACGCGCCCTCGTACCGGCTCCACTGGCGCGCGGCCGGCAGGTGTATCGCGGGGTCAGGATTTTCGAGATGGCGGCGATAGGCGGTGAGCAGATCGGCGCGTTCCGCTTCCGGAACGAACCCGGCGAAACGCGCCCAGATTTCCGGAAACACGTGGCGCATGCCGTACAGAAACCAGTCGATCTCGATGCGCCGGCACAGGAAGATGCCGCGCAGCACGAAGCCGAGGCAGCGCTCCGGATGGGCTTCGCCGTAGGCCAGCGCCAGCGTCGATCCCCACGAGCCGCCGAACACCACCCAGCGCTCGATGCCGAGGTGCTTTCGCAACGTCTCGATGTCGGCGACCAGATGTGGCGTGGTGTTGTCGGCGAGTTCGCCCAGTGGTGTGGAGCGGCCGGCGCCGCGCTGGTCGAAGATGACGATGCGATAGTGCGCCGGGTCGAACAGGCGCCGGTGCGACGCGCTGGCGCCCGCGCCCGGGCCGCCGTGCAGAAACACCACCGGCAGCCCTTCCGGATTGCCGCTCACCTCCCAGTACATCGTGTGTCTCGCGTCGAGCGGCAGCCGCCCTACGGCCAGCGGCTCGATATCGGGATAGAGGTCGGCGCGCGGGGCCGCAACGGACAGGTCGTTCATGGCGCTGGTGGATACGGATTCGGGATCGGAGCGTAGCACTTCGCCGCGCCGGCGCCGCGATCCGGTGCTCGGTGCGTCAGGGCGAGGCCAGGAGTGCTGGATCGATGTTGCCCAGGCCGAAGCCGCCGGCGCGGCGCGGCAGCGAGGCCGCATTCAGCACCCCGCCGGCGCCGAACATGATCGGCGGGTCGACGATGTCGTGCGCCAGCAGGTGGGTGCCGAAGGCGCCTTCGCTGGCCACCACGATGTCGCGAGCGGCGTGGGCGATGGTGAGCGCGGCGCGGGTAAGCAGGCTGGTCTCGCCGACGTGGGCGCCGACGACAACGCCGAAGCCGAGGGTGCGGATCCGGGCAACGAGTTCGAGCGAGCGCAGCAGCCCGCCCATCTTCGAGATGCGCAGGTTGACCAGCCAGCGCGCGGGCCGGCGCGCGAAGTCGCCGAGCTGATCGGCGCGCAGCAGGCTCTCGTCGAGAATCACGCCGCTGCCGGTGGCGCCGGCGATGGCGGCGAGGCCATCGACGTCGTTGGCGCGGATGGGTTCCTCCACCGCGCCGAACGGAAAGGCGAGCGCGCGCAGTGCCGTGATCGCCACCTCGGCATCCGGCCACAGGTTGTTGGCGTCGGCCCGCACCCGCGCCGGATCGATGCCGGCGCGGCGCAGCGCCGCGACCTTGCCGGCGTCGCGTGCGGGGTCGCCCGATAGCTTGATCTTGAAGTCGTCGAAGCCGGCCAGCCGATAGCGTTCGAGTTCGGCCTCGAATCGCGCCGGCGACCCGTCGCCGATCACGGCGGTGTAGCGGAAGCTGCCGTCGATCGCCGGCAACCCGAGCAGCGCTTCGACGCTGCAATCGCCACGCTTGCCCAGCAGGTCGAGCAGCGCCAGCTCGACCGCCGACCACGCCGCCGGTTCGATGTCGATCTCGCGCTGATGGGCGTTGACCCACGCCTTCAGCGACGGCAGATCGTGGATGCCAGCGATCCACAAGGTTCGATGGCGGGCGACGAAATCGAGCGCGCCGCCGATGGTTTCGGCGGTGACGTACTCGCGCGGACAGCCTTCGCCGTAGCCGGTCAGGCCGGCTGAATCGCCTGCTTGCACCCACAGCGTCTGCGTGACCGAACGATCCGCCGAGGCGTGGCTGAACGCCGCCTTGAACGGAATCGACAGACTGCGGGCCTGGATCGACGCGAGGGCGATGTTCATGGTGGCAGGCAGTGGGCGTCGAGATCGAACACCATTGCCGAGCGATAGCCCAGCGCGATGGTCTTGAGCTGGCCTTCGCGCTGGCCGCGGGCGACGGCGTCGCGCCGCCACGCCTCTTCGGTGCCAGGCGCGAGCCAGTGCGCCACTACGCTGCCGAGCCGGCCGCTTTCGCGCTTCGATGCATATTCGATGTTGAGCGCCTGCAATCGCGCATCGACCTGCGTGCCGAGCTGCGCGGCCGACAGGCCCGGTGCCGTGTCCGGCTCCACGTACAGCCGATAGTGTTGCCCCTGCTCGTCGGCCAGCATCATCAGGAAGCGCGGCGCGCTGCCCGTCGTGGCGAGCCCTTGGCCGACTGCGGCCAGCACCTGCGATTCGTAGAGCTTCTCGCCGGTGATGCTGGTGACCCCCTTGCCCTTCTGGCGGAACTGCAGCAGCGGCATCCGATGCAGAAAGCCGGTGACGCGCACCAGATCGTTGATGAAGTAGCGGTACAGGCCCGACGGCGTGGTCACGATCACGTAGTAGTCGACGCCCTTGCGCAGGCGATCCAGCGTGAGGAACTCGGGATCACCGTCATCCCAGCGTTGGCGCTCGACGAACTCGAAGAAGTGCGTGTCGAAGGTCGGCAGGCCGCTGCCGGCGCGCCGGCCCACGGTGATCGTGCCGCGGAACTCGCTCGACACGTAGCCCAGCTCGTGCACGTGGGTGTGGGGGCCAAGCTCGGTACGCAACGCGGCGACCGCCACGCCGGCGCTGGCGCAGGTCCAGGTGACCACCAGCGCGAGCTGCGGCCACAGGTCGCGGATGCGCCGCTGTCCGGTGCCGGCGATCAAAGCGGCAAGTTCGGCCGCGCGTTCCGGGTCGGGCCGCAACCGGCTGGCGAGAGTGCCCAGGATTGCCGCCGGCACCTCGGCCGCGAGAAAGAATCCGCCGGCACGCAGGTCGGCCAGCAGCGCCGACTCGTGTTCGCGATAGAGCCGGATCAGGGCCAGCAGCGTGGTGGGGTTGGCGGTGCCCAGATAGGAGAGGTCGCGGCGGGTCAGGGCGAGGCGCAGCAGCAACAAATACTTGACGCGGCTGTCGGCGATGGTGAACACCAGCGGCGGCACCGCGAACTTGTCCTGCAGCAACGCCGGTGTGCTGCCGGCGAGCACGCCGGATGCCGAGCCGAACGGCGTACCGTCGGCAACGGTGCCCTCGGCCGCCGGGCTGGTGATCGCGAGGATGCTGCCGGCGAATGCGGCCGGGCTGACGCGATACTGGCTCGCGACCGAGGCGCGATGGATCGCGCGCAGGTGCGCAAGGTGCGATGCAGTGAGCGGGATGTCCTTCGGTTGCCCGGTGGTGCCGCTGGTGCGCACGTATCGCACCGGACGTTCGGCGGTCAGCGCGCGCTCGCCCTTGGCGATCGTGGCCTCGACATACGGGCGCACGGCTTCGTAGTCTTGCACCGGAACCCGGTCGACGAAGTCACGGTGGTCGCGCATCGTGGCGAATCCATGCGCCCGGCCGAAGGTCGTGTCACGGTTCTCGCGTAACAGCCGCATGAGCAGCGCGTGTTGCGCGCGCATCGGATCGCGAGCGGCCGCGGCGACCTTGCGACCGAGCGCACGCCGCGCCCAGCCCAACTGCGCGGTGATCACGAAGCCCGCAAGGCGCTGGCGAATGTCGCGCCGCGATCCCGATCCTGCTCGGAACGGCGCGAGCAACTGGGCCCCGAAGCCCTTCGGGTAGTCGCGATCGGGAATGCCGATGTCGAGCACGCGAGCGCGGGGCAGGTACCACGTGCCGAACAGGTGATCCCACACGATGACGGTGTTGCCGAAATTGCAGTAGCCGGTCTTCGGGTCGCGCGCGTGATGCCAGCGGTGGGTCTCGGCGCTGCCGACCAGATGGTTGAGCCAGCCGTAGCGCAGCCGCAGGTTGCTGTGCTGGAAGAAGCCGTTAACCGAGTAGGCCAGGAAGTACCCGGCGATCACCGGTGGCGCCACCCCGAGCAGCACGAACGGCACCGTGTCGAGCGCGAACTGCAACACCTTCTCTAGCGGATGAAAGCGGCCGACGTTGAGCGTGTAGAGCAGGTCGGGCGAGTGGTGCACCTCGTGCAATCGCCACAGCGGCGTGAAGGTGTGGCTGGCGCGATGCAGCCAGTAGCGCATGAAGTCGACCGCCAACACCATCAGCACCACCTGCGCGGCGACGGGCCAGTGGTGCGGCCAGAGGTCGCTCGCGGCGCGCTCGTGGATGCGGTCGGCCACGACCAGGGCGAGCGCCAGCGCCAGCAGGCGCGGCATCGCCACCTGCACCAACAGCATGAACGCGGCGTCCGCGCGCACATCGCGCCACCGGGGGCGCCAGTCGAGTCGCGCCGGATCGAGGCGTTCGAGGATCACGATGCCGATGGCGACCAGTGCGATCGGGATATAGAGCGCGGCGAGCAGCGGCAGACCTTGCGCCTTCAGCGCTACGTGCAAGGCGATGGCGAGGCCGAAGAACAGCGGATACCACAGCGCCGGCAGCACCTCGCTACGCATGCTTATCCAATGCGGCGCCCGTGTAGTGATAGCCCGCGACCAGCAGCACCCATAGCGCGAGCACCAGATGGAACAGCGCCGGCAGCCAGGTCGAGAACCACGGCGGCGCCTGTGGAACCACCAGGCCGATCACGATGCGCCCGATCGACACGGCGAGATACAGACCGCCCAGCAGGCCGAGGATGCGCCCGGCCCTGCGGCTCGCCACCAGCGTCCCGGCGCCGATGCGAAACGTGAACCGGATCATGGTCGCCAGGATGGCGATCTGGGTCGACAGCAGGCACCAGTAGGGTAGACGGCTGCCCTGGAACGACGCGAACGAGGGCAGAAACGGCTGCGGCCACATGTTCTGGATCGCCTGGCCGGCGACGCGGGCGGCGAACGCGGCGGTCAGCAGCCAGAGCACGCCCGGCAGCACCGGCGGTCGCGTCGACGGGGGTCGGCTCAAGGCAATCGGGCACTGCGCGCGCTCACAGCCGCCGCACCGAGAAGCCCCTGGCCGCGAGCAGGGTGGTGATGCCGGTGGGGCCGGTCATGTGACCGGCGCCGACGCCGACCAGCACCACTTCGCGGCCGGCGAGCAGGCGCACGATCTTGTCGGTCATGTCGCGATTGCGCTGGTCGTACAGGCGCGCGCGCAGCTCGCGCGCGGCATTGCCGCCGGTTGCTTCGAGGTCGCGTTGCGCAAGATCGTCCAGGCCGGCGGCATCGCCGTGGCGCCATCTGTCTACCATGGCTGTCATTTCGACTTCGAGCCGCCCGGACTGAAGGCTGTCGACCGTGCTTTGCAGCATCGCGCCCTGCACCTCCGCCGACAACGAGTCCAGCAGCGCGATCTGCATCGCCATCGATTCGAGTTCGATGAGGCGCTTGCCGTCGCGTTTCGCGCGGGTGGCCAGATGCACGTCTATGCCCTGGCTCGCGTCGTATCCGAGGCGCCCCATTTCCGCCATCGTCAAGGTCATCGACAGCAACCACGGCTTCATCATTCGGGCGATCGCCGGCGGCAGCCCGGTGGCGGCGAGGCGTGCCTCCACGTCGCGATACAGCGCGGGCGGCACATGCTGGTCGAGGGAATCGGGCGGCTGGTACAGGGTGCTGCCCACTGCCATCAGCGCCGACGGATCGGTGGGATCGGCCTCCAGCGCGATCACGGTGGCTCGCGCATAAGCCGCCTCGACCGGCGCCGGCAGCGGATAGAGCCGCTCGGAACCGACGTGGATGGTGCCGAGCAGATACACCGTGGTCGAGCCCGAGGTCACCTCCCACAACAGCGCCTTGCGGTCGGTGTCGGCCGAGCGCGCCGGCAACGCCATGATCCCGATGAGGGCGCAAACGAGACTGAAAAAGCGGCTGGACTTGCGCATGGCGAATCTCGATACAGGTGAGCGGATGAATCGCGACCGCCAGTAGCGGCAAGCCCCGTTTTTTCGAGTGTAGCAAGGGCCGATGGCGAAAGTCGCGCATGCCCGGCGGGTATACTTCGTCTGCCCGTTTGTCACCTTCGCAGTTGCCCGAACCCCGCCATGGACGACCTCAAGAAAGCCGCGCTCGACTACCACCGTCTGCCGCTGCCGGGCAAGATTTCCATCCAGCCGACCAAGGCGCTCATCACCCAGCGCGATCTCGCGCTCGCCTACTCGCCCGGGGTTGCGTTCGCCTGCAACGAGATCGTCGCCGATCCGTCCACGGCGCGGCTCTACACCTCGCGCGGCAATCTCATCGGCGTCGTCACCAATGGCACGGCGGTACTGGGGCTGGGCCCGATCGGCCCGCTGGCGGCCAAGCCGGTGATGGAGGGCAAGGCTGTGCTGTTCAAGAAGTTCGCCGGCATCGACTGCTTTGACATCGAGATCGACGAGCGCGACCCCGACAAGCTGGTCGACATCATTGCCGCGCTCGAACCCACGTTCGGCGGCATCAACCTCGAAGACATCAAGGCGCCGGAGTGCTTCTACATCGAGCGCAAGCTGCGCGCGCGCATGAAGATCCCGGTGTTCCACGACGACCAGCACGGCACCGCCATCATCGTTGGCGCCGCGGTCATCAACGGGCTGAAGGTGGTCGACAAGAAGCTGTCGGAGGTGAAGCTGGTGGTGTCGGGCGCGGGCGCCGCGGCGCTCGCCTGCCTTGACCTGCTGGTGCAGCTCGGCATCCGCATGGAGAACATCGTCGTCACCGACATCAAGGGCGTGGTCTACACCGGCCGCACCGAGGAGATGGACGACAACAAAATCCGCTATGCCCGCGACACCGACGCCCGCACCCTGGCCGAAGTCATGCCGGATGCCGACATCTTCCTCGGCCTGTCGGCCGGCGGTGTGCTCAAGCCGGAGATGGTCAAGCGCATGGCGCCGAACCCGCTGATCCTCGCGCTCGCCAACCCCAACCCCGAGATCCTGCCGGACGCCGCCAAGGCGGTGCGCCCGGACGCGATCATCGCCACCGGCCGCTCGGACTATCCGAACCAGGTCAACAACGTGCTGTGCTTTCCGTTCATCTTCCGCGGTGCGCTCGACACCGGCGCCACCACCATCACCGAGGAGATGAAGCTCGCTGCCGTGCACGCCATTGCCGATCTGGCGATGGCCGAGCAGTCTGAAGTCGTCGCCAGCGCCTACGGCCAGGAAGACCTGCGCTTCGGCCCCGACTACCTGATTCCGAAGCCGTTCGACCCGCGGTTGATCGTGCAGATCGCGCCCGCGGTGGCGCGCGCCGCGATGGAGAGCGGGGTGGCCACGCGCCCTATCGCCGATCTCGATGCCTATCGCGACCAGCTCAACAGCTTCGTCTACCACTCCGGCCTGATCATGCGGCCGGTGTTCATCTCGGCCAAGCGCAACCCGCAGCGCGTGGTGTTCGCCGAAGGCGAGGACGAGCGCGTGCTGCGCGCGGCCCAGGTGATCGTCGACGAGGGCCTCGCGCGCCCGATCCTGGTGGCGCGGCCCGAGGTCATCGGCCCGCGCATCGAGCGTTTCGGCCTGCGCATCGTGCCGGGTAAAGACTTCGAGCTGGTCAACCCCGATTCCGACCCGCGGTTCCGCGACTATTGGAAGACCTACTACGAGCTGATGCAGCGCAAGGGCATCTCGGTGGAGCTCGCCAAGCGCGAGGTGATCCGGCGCACCACGCTGATCGGCGCGCTCATGGTGCGGCTGGGCGACGCCGACGCCATGATCTGCGGCACCTACGCCGAGCATCACCAGCACATGGAGTACATCGCCAACGTCATCGGCCTGCGCAAGGGCGTGCACCGCTTCGCGGCGATGAACATGCTCATGCTCCCGAACCGGACCTTGTTCATCTGCGACACCTACGTCAACCACGATCCGACCGCCGAGGAGATCGCCGAGATGACGGTGCTCGCCGCCGAGGAGGTGCGCCGCTTCGGCCTGACGCCCAAGGTGGCGCTGCTGTCGCATTCCAATTTCGGCAGCGTCAAGTCGGCGTCGGCGGCCAAGATGAGCCTCGCGCGCGAACTCATCGAGAAGCTCGCGCCCAAGCTCGAGGTCGAGGGCGAGATGCACGGCGACGCCGCCTTGTCCGAAGAAGTGCGGCTGCGCCTGTTCCCGAACTCGCGCCTGAAGGGCGAGGCCAACCTGTTGATCATGCCCACGCTCGACGCCGCCAATATCTCGTTCAACCTGCTCAAGATGACCAGCGGCGACGGCATCACCATCGGCCCCATCCTGCTCGGCGCTGCCAAGACCGTGCATGTCGTCACGCCCACTGCCACCGTGCGCCGCCTGGTCAACCTGACGGCGCTCGCGTCGGTGGGCGCGGCGTCGGCAAAATGACGGGCAGCCACCACCGGTAGTTGGCGGTACGATTCACCGGGATTCGACCGACCTGATTCGCGATGAAGTTCAGCCACTACGCCTCGAGATGACTGCATCGACCAAAGGACTTGCGCACAACAACGCACACCCGCGATCAACGCTCAGGTTTCCCTCATCCCCAGCCCTTCTCCCGGAGGGAGAAGGGAGCAGGAGACATCCCTCTCCCCTCGGGAGCAGGAGACATCCCTCTCCCTTCGGGAGCAGGAGACATCCCTCTCCCCTCGGGAGCAGCAGACATCCCTCTCCCTTCGGGGAGCAGGAGACATCCCTCTCCCTTCGGGAGAGGGACCGAGGGTGAGGGGCGTTGGGCAATGTCGCTAATCAGCTTCCCAATCCCGCGCGCGGGAAAGGCGTTCTCGAAGAAACAAAGGGATAGCGATTTTGTTCCTCGAGAGGTACGGCGATGCCGGGGATTGTCCGGATTCGGGCCGCTGCGGCGATGCGCCGAAGTGTCACGAACGTTGCACTACACTCGCGATCCTCGTGGCGACTCGGCGCCTGGATGATTCGTGAAAGTCCTTCTCTTCCTGATGCTCGCGACCCTGGTCCCCGTGGAGATCCTGGCGGAGGGCGCGCTCGGCATTCCGCCGGCGGTGGCTCCAGGCCTGCTATACGACCTCGAACCGATGCAGGAATACGGGCTCACGTTCGCGCGGGAAATTGCCGGGGATCAGCACTTTCCGCGCGAGGCGCTGAAACAGGGCTGGGCGGGAAGCGTCGAAATCAGGGTGACCGTCGGCACCGATGGTCGGCTCGAGGACGTATCGGTGATCAAATCCAGCGGGCACACCATTCTCGACGAGGAGGCAGTCGCGAAAGTCATGCGTGCCCGCGGGTTGCCCCCGGTGCCGGCGCCTCTCGCCGGCCGTGCATTCACCCTGAGCTTTCCCGTCGTGTTCCGGCTCGAATGACCCGGCAGCACCACAGGGCCCCCCGAGGATGCTGTGCCCCCTGGGGAAGCCGGCGCGCAGCGCAGGCTGGGGGGCGTCACGTGCCTGGTCATTCCTGCGGGCCGGACCCCCGGCCCGTAGCTGCGTCGCTATGGCAGCGTCATCAGGATGTCGCGCACGGTCTCGAACAGGCGGTCGATCTGGGCTTTCTCGATGATGAGCGGCGGCGACATCGCGATGGTGTCGCCGGTGGTACGGATCAGGACACCCTTGTCGTAGGCACGCAGGAAGGCCTCGAAGGCGCGCTGCGTGGGTTTACCCGGAATGGCTTCGAGCTCGATGCCGCAGACCAGGCCGATGTTGCGAACGTCGATCACGTGCGGCAGCCCGCGCATGGCATGCGCGCAGTCTTCCCAGTAGGGCGCCAGCGCGGCGCTGCGCTCGAACAGTTGTTCTTCGCGGAACAGGTCGAGCGAGGCGATCGCCGCCGCTGCTGCCAGCGGATGGCCGGAATAGGTATAGCCATGGTAGAACTCGATGGCGTTGGCCGGCCCGGTCATGAACGTGTCGTAGATGCCGTTCTTGACGATCACGGCACCCATCGGCACCGCGGCGTTGGTGAGTGCCTTGGCGCAGGTGATCATGTCGGGCGTGACATCGAAGGTCTGCGCCGCGAACGCCTTGCCGGTGCGGCCGAAGCCGGTGATGACCTCGTCGAAAATGAGCAGGATGCCGTGCTGGTCGCAGATCTGCCGCAGCTTCTCGAGGTAGCCCTTCGGTGGCAGCAGCACCCCGGTGGAACCCGCCACCGGTTCGACGATAACGGCGGCGATGTTGGAGGCGTCGTGCAGGCCCACCAGGGTCTCGAGGGCGTCGGCGAGGTAGGCACCGTGCTCCGGTTGGCCTCGCGAGAATGCGTTCAGGGCCGGCAAATGGGTGTGGGGCAGGTGGTCGACCTGCGGCAGTAGCGCGCCGCTGAAGACCTTGCGGTTGGCAACCATGCCGCCGACCGAGATGCCGCCGAACCCTACGCCGTGATAGCCGCGCTCGCGGCCGATGAAGCGGGTGCGGGTACCTTCGCCACGGGCACGGTGATAGGCGAGCGCCATCTTGAGGGCGGTATCGACGGCTTCCGAGCCGGAGTTCACAAAGAACGCATGCCCCATGCCTTCGGGGGCGATCGCCACCAGCCGCTCCGCCGCCATGAACGCTGCCGGATGATGCAACTGGAAGCCGGTGACGTAATCGACGTTCTCGGCTGACCGCTGGATGGCCTCTACGATCGGTTTGCGGCAGTGCCCGCCATTGACCGCCCAGAGCCCGGCGATGCCGTCGAGGATCTCGCGGCCGTCGATGCTCTTGTAGTACATGTCTTTGGCCGAGATCATCAACCGTGGCTGCTGCTTGAACTGGCGGTTGGCAGTGAACGGCAGCCAGAGCGGGTCGAGGTTGATGCCCTTGAGGCTTTCGGGGGTGAAGTCGCGGATGTTCATGGAGTCTCCCGGCGCGGCGCGGTGAAGGACGAATTGCGGACAAGTGGCCGCACGACAGTCGCGGCTGGTGATACCAGATTATAGGCGGCGCCAGAGGCGAAGGCCATCGCCCGGCCCGCCGGTGCTTGCTGGCAATTGCCCGCGCTTGCGCAGTTCCCGTAAAGTCCGCGGTCTGACAGCAACGTGCAGTGCGATTTCCGGCTGGCGTTCGTCCCACCGCATGGAGAAAACCGCATGTCCGACGTCATCCTGCATCACTACCCGGCCTCACCCTTCGGCGAGAAGGTGCGGCGCATCCTCGGTTACAAGGGCATTGCCTGGCGCTCGGTCATCATCCCGCGGATGCTGCCCAAGCCCGACGTGATACCGCTCACCGGGGGCTACCGCAAGACCCCCATTCTGCAGATCGGCGCCGACGTGTTTCTCGACACGGCCAGCATCTCGCGCGAGCTCGAGCGCCGCTTCCCGTCGCCGACGCTGTTTCCGGCCGGCACCCAGACCACCGCCGCGGTCCTGGCCGCCTGGGCCGACAAGATCCTGTTCTTCGATGTGGTCGGGGTGGTGTTCGGCACGCTCGGGGCCACCGTCCCGGCCGAGTTCGCTGCCGACCGGATGAAGTTCTCCGACGGCACGATGGATCCGATGCGCTATGCCAGTGACCTGCCGCATCTGCGTGCCCAGTTGCGGGCACATCTGTTCTGGCTCGAGCACGGCTTCGGCGATGGCCGCCCGTTTCTGCTCGGCACGGCCCCGGCCTACCCGGATTTCTCGGTGTACGCCTTCACCTGGATGCTGGTCGCGCGCGTGCCGCCCGAGACCGTGCCACTGGCCGACATGCCGCATCTGCAGGCCTGGATGAAGCGCATGGAAGCGCTCGGCCATGGCACGCCGACCGATCTCGCCCCCAAAGACGCGCTGGCCATCGCCGCCGCCGCGACCCCGGCCCCGGTGGTCATGAATCACCCCGAAACCGTGGCAGGCATCCCGGTCGGTGCCAACGTCACCGTGGCGGCCGACGACTACGGCAAGGATCCGGTGGCCGGCGTGCTGCTCGGCGTGAGCGCGCAACGCATCGTGATTCGTCGCACCGACCCGGTGGTGGGCGAGGTCAACCTGCATTTCCCGCGAGCCGGGTTCCGCCTGTTGGCAGCCTGATGGAGAAATCGCGATGAACCTCGACTACACCGAAGCCGAGCTGGCGTTTCGCGACGAGGTGCGAGCGTTCGTCCGCGCCAACCTGCCGTCGGCGATCTCGCGCAAGATCATCGAACACAAGCGCCTGGGCAAGGACGACTGGGTGGTGTGGCAGAAGCTCCTCCACCAGCGCGGCTGGATCGCGCCGGGGTGGCCGGTGGCCAATGGCGGCACCGGCTGGAATCCGGTCGAACGCCACATCTTCGAGGAAGAGTGCGCGGCCGCCGGTGCGCCACCGATCATGGCCTTCGGCGTCTACATGGTCGGTCCGGTGCTCATCGCGTTCGGCAACGAGCAGCAGAAGCAGCGCTACCTGCCGCGCATCCTGTCGTCGGACGACTGGTGGTGCCAGGGCTATTCCGAGCCCGGGTCCGGTTCCGATCTCGCGTCGCTCAAGACCCGGGCGGTGCGCAAGGGCGATCACTACATCGTCAACGGCCAGAAGACCTGGACCACGCTCGCGCAATACGCCGACATGATGTTCTGCCTGGTGCGCACCGCATCGGAGGGCAAGAAGCAGGAAGGCATCTCGTTCCTGCTGATCGACATGCACTCGCCCGGGGTCACGGTGCGCCCCATCATCACCCTCGACGGCGAGCACGAGGTCAACGAGGTCTGGCTCGAGAATGTCGAAGTCCCGGTGGAGAATCTCGTGGGCGAGGAAGGCCGCGGCTGGACCTACGCCAAGTTCCTGCTGTCGCACGAGCGCACCAACATCGCCGGCGTGTCGCGTTCGAAGCGCGAGCTCGCCTATCTCAAGCACATCGCCGCCCTTGAAAACGCCGGTGGCAAACCGCTCATCGAGAACCCGCGCTTCAGCGACAAGGTCGCGCGCGTGGAGATCGAGCTGATGGCGCTCGAAATCACCAACCTGCGGGTGCTGGCCGCCGACCGGCAGGGGCGTCCGCCAGGGCCCGAAGCCTCGATCCTCAAGATCAAGGGCACCGAGATCCAGCAGGCGCTCACCGAACTGATGATGGAAGCGGTGGGTCCGGTGGCGCTGGCGCACCTGCCGGACTCCTGGGGCGATCACTGGCTCGGCGAGCGCGTCGGGCCCGAGTACGCCGGGCCGCTGGCGGCGCGCTACTTCAACTACCGCAAGGTGAGCATTTACGGCGGCTCGAACGAGATCCAGCGCAACATCATCGCGCAGGGGATTCTCGGGCTGTAGCGAGGGCGCGGGCCGATCGGCTGCCCGGCGCTCACGAACGCGGAGACCAACCAAGATGGATTTCGATTTCACGGAAGAGCAGTTGCTGCTCAGGGACTCGGTGGACAAGTTCCTCGACAAGACCTACGCGTTCGACGCGCGCCACGCGATCATCGCCACGCGCGCCGGTTACAGCCCCGACATCTGGAAGGGCTTCGCCGAACTCGGGCTGCTGGGCGTGCCGGTGCCGCAGACGCGCGACGGTTTCGGCGGCGGCGGTGTCGAGACCATGCTCGTCATGGAATCCTTCGGACGCCATCTGGTGGTCGAGCCGTACCTGGGCACGGTGGTCATGGCTGCAGGCCTGATCGCCACCGTCGGCAGCGAAGACCAGCAGCAGTATCTGCTGCCGCTGATCATGGATGGCTCGATGCGCCTGGCCTGCGGCTTTCTCGAGCCGGGTGGTCGCTACGATCTCGCGCACATCGAAACCACCGCGCGCCAGGAGGCCAATGGCTTCTGGGTGCTCAACGGCAGCAAGTCGGTGGTTATCCACGGGGCCGTCGCGGATTTGCTGGTGATTTCCGCGCGCACCAGCGGCAAGGCCGGTGACGCCGACGGCATCAGTCTCTTCTTCGTCAATCCGGGCGAGCCGGGCGTGGCCGGCCGCGAGTACCCCACCTACGACGGCATGCGCGCTGCCGAGGTCACGTTCGAGAACGTGCAGATCAATTCGGAATCGCTGATCGGCATCGTGGGGCGCGGGCTGCCGGTGGTGGAACTCGTCGCGGACCGTGCCATTGCCGCCCTGTGCGCCGAGGCGGTGGGGTGCATGACCGCCCTCAAGGATGCGACGCTCGACTATCTCAAGACGAGGCAGCAGTTTGGGGTCCCGATCGGTCGCTTCCAGGCGCTGCAGCATCGCATGGTCGACCTGCTGATGCATTGCGAGCAGGCGCGCTCGATGGCGATGCTCGCCGCGATGAAGGTCGACTCGTCCGATGCGGTCGAGCGCCGCCGCGCGGTGTCGGCCGCGAAGGAACTGATCGGCCGGTCCGGGCGCTTCGTCGCCCAGCAGGCGATCCAGTTGCATGGCGGCATGGGCATGACCAACGAGTTGAACGTGAGCCACTACGTGAAGCGCGTCACCGCCATCGACACCCTGTTCGGCGATGCCGATCATCACCTCGACCGGTTCACTGCCGCCGCCGGTGCGCTGCCGCTGCCGTCGTTCGAGAAACCGCGTTCGAAGTGGAAACAGATATGAGTCGGGCGTCATTCATGAGTCGGGCGTCATTCATCACACCGAACCTGCGGGGGCGCGAATGTTCGACAAGGTAGGGGTCATCGGTGCCGGGCTGATGGGCTCGGAGATCGCGCTGGTCTGCGCTCTGGCCGGCAAACACGTGCTGCTTGCCGACACGTCCGAAGAGGCACTCGCGCGTGCACGCGACCGTCTGGCGTACGTGCTCGACAAGGGCCTGCAGCGCGGGTCCTACGCGCCCGGGGCGGGCGAAGCGGCGTTGGCGCGCATCGCCACCACCACCGACCTGTCGGCCTTCGCCGATCGCGATCTGGTGACCGAGGCGGTGTTCGAGAACGAGGAGGTCAAGGCCGGGATCTTCCGCGTGCTCGATCAGGTGTGCCGTGCAGACGCGGTGATTGCCAGCAACACGTCCACCATCTCCATCACCGGCCTCGCGTCCTATGTCGGCGTGGAGCGGCGCGGGCGGTTCCTCGGTACGCACTATTTCTCGCCGGTCTCGCGCATGAAGCTGGTCGAGGTCATTCCCGGCATCGACACCGCGCCCGCCACCGTCGACGCGGTGGTCGAGTTCTGCCGCGAAATCGGCAAGACGCCGATCCGCGTCAAGGACGTCGTCGGCTTCGCGGTCAACCGCATGCTGCATGCCTTCATGATCGAGGCGATCCGCCTGGTCGAGGAGGGCGTGTGCACGCCCGAAGAGATCGACATCGCCTGCAAGCTCGGGCTCGGCCATCCGGTGGGGCCGTTCGAGTTGGCCGATGCGGTCACCAACCGCCTGTGTCTCCAGGCGCAGGAGATCATGCACAACGCCTATGGCGAACGGTTCCGGCCGCGGCCCCTGCTCAAGCAAATGGTGCAGGCGGGCTACAACGGCAAGAAGGCGGGGCGCGGCTGGTACCGGTATCGCACCGCCTGATCGTCCACCGCACGCGACCTTTCACGATCGCCGGCTGCCGCCGATGGCCGGCGCCACGCTTCCGTCCTCGTCCCCGTCCCCGTCCCTGTCCTCGTCCCTGTCCCCGTCACCAACATGACCCGAAAACCGACCATCTACTTCGAAGACTTCGTCGTGGGCGATACCCACGAGATGGGCCGCCGCCTGGTGGATCGCGATGAAGTCGTCGCGTTCGCGAAGGCCTACGATCCGCAACCGTTCCACGTGGACGAAGCGGCGGCACGCTCGTCGTTCTTCGGCGGCCTGATCGCGAGCGGCTGGCACACCTGCGCAATGGTGATGCGCATGATGTGCGACGACTATCTGCTCGACGCCGCCAGCCTCGGGTCCCCGGGGGTCGACAACATCCGCTGGCTCGAGCCGGTGCGGCCCGGCGACACCATCCGCGCGGTGCGGACGGTGCTCGAGGCGCGGGTCTCGAAGAGCAAGCCCGGGCTCGGGCTGGTCAAGTCGCGGTGGGAGGTGTTCAACCAGAACGATGAACCGGTGATGACGATGGAAGGCATGGGCATGTTCGCCTGCCGTGATGCCGGTGCCGCCACATAATGAGCCTGCGGGTGGGTCCGAAGGTTCACGTCCTGTTCCGCAAAGAGGATCTCGACGGCCTGCGGCTGGCCGGCAAGGTGGTCATCGTGCTCGACATCCTGTTCGCCACGTCGACGATCGTCACGGCGTTCGCGCACGGCGCCATCGAGGTCATTCCCACGCTCGACGCATGGGGGGCGAGAGCCAAGGCGGCGGCGCTTCCCGAAGGGTCGTTCGTGGCGGCCGGTGAGATCAACGCCGTCACGCTCGAAGGTTTTGCGCCACCGACACCGCTCGCGTTGCTGGAATACGGCCTCCGCGGCAAGACGCTGGTGTACTCCACCACCAATGGCACGGTCGCCCTGCAACTGTCGGCCGGCGCGGATCATGTCTACGCGGGGGCGATGCTCAACGCCGAGGCGGTGGTCGCGCATGTGCGCCGGCATCACCCCGATGACACCGTGCTCATCGTGTGCTCGGGTTCGGCCGGTGCGGTCAATCTCGAAGACATGGTGGGCGCCGGCTATTTCGTTGACCTGTTCGCCGCGCATCTGGCCGGCACCCACGAGCTGTCCGATGCCGCCGTCGCCGCGCACGTGCTGTTCCGCGCGGGCAATCCGTTCGAGGCGTTGATGCGGTCGCGGGTCGGGCGGATGATGGAAGACCGCAATCTCGTGCACGAAGTCGAATACGCATCCTGTCGGTCCAATCTGTCGCAGGTGCCCAAACTCGTCGACGGGCGGCTGGTGCTGGCGTGAAGCCGCGCCTGCGGTCCGGATCGGTGTCGGGCCTGGCCGGTCTCGGCGCCATCGCGAGCTTGCTTGCCGGGTGCGCGAGCGTGGCGGTGGTGCCGACCAAGCCCGTCATGACGGCGCTCACCGGCACCATCACCTACCGTCAGAAGATCGCGCTGACGCCCGCGGCGCGGGTCAAGGTGTTTCTTCAGGAGACATCCCGATCCGCCACACCCGCGACCTATCTCGACGAGGTCGAAATCGCCAGTCCCGGGCAGGTGCCGATCCCGTTCACGGTGCACTACGACCCCGCCGCCGTGCAGCCCGATCACGTCTACACGTTGCTGGTGAAGATCTACGAGGGCGATCGCACGCGCTTCCTGAATACCTCGCGCTACCGCGTCCTGACCGACGGCGCCTGCGTCGACCGGTGCGAGGTCGTGGTCGACCCGATCGACTGAGAGAGGTTGACGTCCACCCCCAGGCTGCGCTTCGCTTCGCCTTCCCCCTCGAGGGGGCGCAGCGTCCTCGGGAGTGAGGCCGGACACGGACAGTCCCTGCGGACTGTCTGTGCCTGCCGAACGACAGCGGCCTCCGGCCGCTGGCGCCCTGTGGGCGCTGGCCCTTCGCTTCTGAAATCCCTTCGTTCAGCGCCCCAACCGCGCTGAGCCAGCATGGCGTCTTTGAATTCTGCATTCAGAATGCTAAGATGCAGCCAGTTCCCCTGCCGGTGCCGTTGCCACTTCCGTGCGTACCCTTCCCGTTCAACCCACGCTGGTCGACCAGGTCTACGAGGCCGTGCTGTCCGAGATATCGGCGGGCAAGTTCGGGCCCGACAGCCGTCTCATCCAGGAAGAACTCGCCGAGTCGCTCGGGGTTTCACGGCAGCCGGTGCAGCAGGCGTTGCTGCTGCTGCGCAGCCACGGCCTGCTGCGCGACGCGCCGGGTCGCGGTCTCATGGTCGCTCCGCTCGATGCCGAGCATGTCCGCAACCTCTACGAAGTGCGCGGCGTGCTCGACGGCCTCGCCAGCAGCAAGGCGGCGGAGCGCAACAGTGCCAGCGCAAAGATCGAAGGGCCGGGTTTCATCGAGCGCGGACGTGCCGCGGTGAAGAGTCGTTCGATCCCGCGCATGATCGCGACCGACATGGATTTCCATTTTTACCTGTACGGCCTGGCGGAAAATCCGCTGGTCGCTGAAACCAGCACCGCCCACTGGAGCTATCTGCGCAGGGTCATGGGCGAGGTGTTGCAGCATGGCGAAACACCGACCGACATCTGGGACCAGCACGAAGCCATCCTGGGCGCCGTCATCGCCGGCGACGCCAGCGAGGCCGAGCGGCTGGCCCGCGACCATATCTCGCATGCGTCTGACACCCTGACGGCCGGGCTCGCCAACTTTCCGAAAGTGCAACCGATAGCAGTGGCCTCGCGCCGGGGCAGAAGCAGAAACTGATTCATTCATGGGTGGTACGAACGCACGGACATCCCGATCCGGCGTCGATACGGAGGAGAAGAGTCGATGAGCACAGTACTGGAGGCCGCCGGCATGTCCGCGCAGGCCGAGCGGGAAGAGCACACCTACCGCAAGGTGACCCGGCGGCTGGTTCCGTTCCTGTTTCTGTGTTACCTCGCGGCCTACCTGGACCGGGTCAACGTCGGTTTCGCCAAGCTGCGGATGCTCGACGACCTCGGTTTCAGCAACACCGTGTACGGGTTCGGTGCCGGCATATTCTTTCTCGGCTACGTGTTGTTCGAGGTGCCGAGCAACATCATCCTGCACCGGGTCGGCGCGAGGGTGTGGATCGCGCGGATCATGATCACCTGGGGGCTGGTGGCCGGCGCGATGGTGTTCGTCAGGACGCCGATGCAGTTCTACATCGTGCGGTTCCTGCTGGGTGTGGCCGAGGCCGGATTCATCCCCGGCGTGCTGCTGTATCTCACCTACTGGTTTCCCGCGGCGCGTCGCGGCCGGATCGTGGCGTTGTTTCTGGCGGCGATCCCGATGTCGAGCATCATCGGTGGTCCGTTGTCGGGCTGGATCCTGCGGGCGTTCTCGGATGTCGGCGGCTTGAGCGGATGGCAATGGCTGTTTCTGCTCGAAACCATCCCCTCGCTGGCGTTCGGGGTCGCGACGTTGTTCTACCTGGATGACCGGGTCAGCGCCGCCCACTGGCTGGATACGGAAGAGAAACGCATCGTGTCGGCCGGTGTCGCCGCCGAAGCGAAGGGCAAGGAAGCGCATTCGAGCTTCGCGGATGCTTTCAGGAGCGGTCGCGTCTGGGTGCTGGGCCTGGCTTACTTCTGCTTCGCCAACGGCATCTACGTCATCAGTTTCTGGCTGCCCACCCTCATCAAGCAGAAGGGCGTGTCCGACCTGGTGGAGATCGGCTTCCTGACCGCGGTTCCGTACACCGTCGCCATCGTGGCGATGATCTACGTCAACGTCCGCGCCGACCGGACCGGCGAACGTCGCTGGCACACCGTGGTGCCGTGCCTGCTGGCGGGCGCAGGCCTGATGGCGAGCGCGGTGCAAACCGACAACCTGGTGCTGGCGATGCTCGCGCTGACGCTGGCGACGGCCGGCACGACCACCACGTTGGCCGCGTTCTGGAGCCTGCCCTCGGCATTCCTCGGCGGTGCGGCGGCCGCGACCGGCATCGCACTGGTCAATTCGCTCGGCAACATCGCCGGTTTCGTCAGCACCTCGCTGGTGGGCTGGATGACCGACCTGACCGGTAGCACCCAATCGACGCTCTACTTCTTCGGCGCGCTGATGTTCGTCGGCGGCGCGCTGGTGCTCACGATTCCGGCGCGGCTGGTCAACCGATAGTCCGCGTCGCCAACCTCATTCGACATCGCCATGGACGCCTTCGAGTACGGAACTCTCTATCAGTCGCTGCTGCGCACGGTTGGCAAGCATGGTGAACGGTCGGCCTACGCGGTGCCGCCGATGGCCGGGCGTGCCTATCACCCCGGCGGGCTCGAGATCACGTGGTCGCAGACCCTGGCAGGGGTCGAGGAGAAGCGGCGCATCTACGCCGACGCCGGCTATGGTCGCGGACACCGCGTCGCGATGCTGTTCGACCAGCGGCCCGAATTCTTCTTTCACTACTACGCGCTGAACGCGCTCGGCGTCGGGGTCGTGCCGATCAACCCCGACTACCGGCGTGAC
>JANMWG010000299.1:0-5467 GCA_031393885.1 Betaproteobacteria bacterium
CGAACCGCCAGTCGCGCACGATGTAGTCGCGGCTGTTGTCGGCGAAGCGGAAATCGGCCAGATAGAAGTCCACGCTGCCGGTCGTGACGCCACCGGCATCCTTGCCCACGATGGTGAGCCGCAGGTAGTCCGGATCGTCACCGGTGGCACCGCCGAACTTCTTGGCGAACGAATCGCCGTCGCGCATCGACAACGCGGCGTAGGTGGTATTGGTGAACCAGGCACCCGACACGACGCTCGGCGCCGCGAAGGTCACCGTGGGCACACCGAGAAAGGCGAGGCCGTAGTTGGCCGAACCATCGACTCCGCCGCCGGTCACGGCGGCATACTGGTTGGAGAAGCCGGCGGTCGTGTTGTCGGTCTGGTTCGAGTAGGTCCATCCCGACCAGCAGCAACCGGGGAAGCCGATGTCGTCGAAATGGTGGTTGAAGCCGGCCCCGCCACTGGCGAAGGTGGTGGTGGTCTCCGGAAAGAAGTAGCTCTCGGGCGCCAGCGTCAGATTGTCGAAAGTGCTCACGGCAGCACCGGCAGACGCGGACACCAGCAGTCCCGGCACGGCGAGGCCGACGATCAGCGCGAGCAAGCGGCGTTGAAGCACGGTGCGCGAACGTGGTGTGGCAACCGAACGCCGGCGGCGGCGTGCGCCGAACAGCAACGCCGCGACGCCCGCGAGCATCAGCGCCCAGGTCGACGGCTCAGGCACCGCAGCGGCCGCCGCGGCCCCGAAGTGGATCACACCGACGGCGTCGAGATCGAAGCCGCCGCTGATACGCGTGGGCGTCGGATCGTAGATCGGATGCGGCCCGCCCAACACCGCGGGAAAGCTGTCGAACACGCTACCGTCACCGACGATGTCGACGATCCGGATGTAGCGCACGTGGCTCACGTCGAGCCCCGCCACCGAACTGAGCAGGTTCAGGTCGAACGGCGTGCCGTAGCCGCCGCGATACTTGCCGGCCAGACCATCGATGTTGGTGGGGTCCATCGTGCCGAAGGCATTGACCGGATTTGCCGTGTACGAAAAACCGGGGAAGCGGAAGAATCTCTTACCGTCGGACGACACCTCGACCCAGGCGAGTTCGAGAAAGCTGTCGCTGAAGCTGTTCTCGAACACGGCGAAATCGGCACCCGCACCGTTTACGATCGGGCGGTCGAAGGTGAGCGTGATCCTGCCCTGGTCGCCGAGCGAGACGACATCGGTCGAGACGCCGGTGGCGGGTCCGAGCGCGAGGTTCGGCGTCTTGAAGCCGGCATCGACATTGGTGCCGGGCAGGTAGTCGAGGTAGCCGGTGGCCCAGCCGGCGAAAGCGGCGCTGTTCATGGAGATGGCCGTGGACCCGGGCTTGCCGGCGGCGGGCGCGAATGGCCCGGCCTGAACCGCGCCCGAAACCGCGAGGGTGGCGGCGAACAACGACATTGCGAATGTGGCATGCATGGACGACTCCCGAAAGAGCCGGACGCGTCCCCGCGTCGGCTCGGGATTGATAGCAAGCCGGCGTTCGCGCAGGTGGAATGGAATGAGGAAGTGGCGCGGGAGCCGCATCCGGGACGGAAGCGGGGCCCTGCGATCCACCGCCTCGTCGCCCTCCGCGACAGCCGGCACTCTGGTCCCAGGCCGGTCTCCGGACTCGCAAGTAGGTTTCCCCGGCGGTTGGCCTTCCCATGCACGAGGCACAGTGGCGCGATGAACCGCCTCTACTCGCTTACCGTTGCGGGGGCAGTGTCGGAGTGGCAGACAACCTTGAGTGCTGCGCACCGACTTCCCGATTATCCCGTGGCGAAAGCAATGCCACGGGCACCTGCGACAACCTGAAGTTAAGCCACCGAGCGGAAAGCGTCAAGCCGAATCGCCGAGTCGGCACCTGCACGTCATACCCGCCGACCCAGGATCGCCAGATCGCACGCCACGCCGTCGAGCAGCGCCACACCGGGCAGCAGCCCCCACGATTCGAAGGTGCGGCCCTGGAACAGCGCCACGCTGGCGCGGTTGTGCGCGAACACGAAGGCAAGCAACACGTTCAGGCCAAGCGAGGGTGCGTGCACGATGGCCTGGTCGAGCAGGAAGCCGCCGAGGCCGCGCCGCCGGTGAGCGGCATCGAGATAGAGGCTGATCTCGGCCGTGTGCTCGTACGCGGGCCGGCCGTAGAAGGACGAGAAGCTCAACCAGCCGGCGATCCCGCCGTCGATCTCCGCCACCCACAGCGGTCTGTGCGCCGGTGAATGGGCCTCGAACCAGGCAACGCGGCTGTCGACAGTGACCGGGGCGAGATCGGCAGTCACTTCGCGCGACGCGACGGTGCTGTTGTAGATCTCGACCATGCGCGGCAGATCGCCGCGGGTCGCGATTCGCCATGCGAACACCGTCGTCATCTCAGCGCGCGCCGATGGGCGGCCCCGGGAGTTCGCCCGACGCCCACGCGCGCAGGAAGTCGAGGCCGGTCATCGACAGCGCCTGCGCCGCAGGCACCACCCCGGTGTCTCGTCCGCCGTTACCCGGGCTCAACGCGCGTTCCTGCCGGGAGTGGCAGCGGCACAATACCGGTCAATGCGTTGGCCCGGCTCACAGCGGCGTATGCCCCGGGCCGGGCACCACCGGGTGCGCCTTCAGGTCGCGATCGGCCTCGGCTTCCTCGGCGCTCTTCACCCGGCGCACCAGCAGCGTGTAGAAGGTGGGCACCACGAACAGCGTGAGCAGCGTGCCTAGCAGTAGCCCGCCGACGATCACCGACCCGATCGGATGCCGCGTCTCGGCACCCGCGCCCTTGGCCAGCATCAGCGGCACGGCACCCAGCACCATGGCGCCGGTGGTCATCAGGATCGGGCGCAGGCGCAGGGTCGCGGCTTGCACCACCGCCTCGAACCGATCGAGGCCCTTGCGCCGCAACTGGTTGGAGAACTCCACGATCAGGATGCCGTGCTTGGTGATCAGGCCCACCAGCATCACCAGGCCGATCTGGCTGTAGACGTTGAGCGTGCCGCCGCGCCCGAGCTTGGCGTCGATGAAGAGCGCGAGCAGTGCACCGGTCATGGCCAGGGGCACCGTGAGCATGATCACGAACGGGCCGACGAAACTCTCGAACTGCGCGGCGAGCACGAGGTAGATGAAACAGAGCGCCAGGATGAACGTGAGCGTGATGTCGGCGCCGGACTCACGGAATTCTCGCGCCTGGGTGTCGAGATCGGTGGCGACCCCGCCGGGCAGTTCTTCCTTGACCGTGCGGTCCATGAAATCGAGCACCTGGCCCATGGTGTAGCCGGGGTTGATGTTGCCGTCGATCACCGCCGCGCGCAGCCGGTTGAAGTGGTTCAGCTCCTTGGGCGCCACCGTCTCGCGCACACTCACCAGGTTGGAGAGCTGGTTCAGCTTGCCATCGGCGCCGCGCACGTAGATGGAGGTGAGATCGGTCGGCCGGTCGCGGTCTTTGGGTTCGAGCTGCACCACCACGTCGTATTGCTTGCCTTCGCGCTTGAAGCGCGTGACCTGGCGGCCGCCGAGCAGCGTTTCCATGGTGCGGCCGATGGTGTCGATCTCGGCGCCGACCGTGGAGGCCTTCTCGCGGTCGACGTCGACGGCGAGCTGCGGCTTGTTGAGCTTCAGGTCGGTGTCGACCGCCGATAGCCCTGGATAAGTGCGGGCTTTCATCATCACCTTGGCGACCATGCCCTGGAGCTGCTCGTAGGAGCTGCCGTAGATGATGTATTGCAGCGCCTTCTGCCGGAAATTCTGCCCCAGCGACGGCGGATTGACCGCGAACGACAGCACCCCGGGCAGCCCGCCGAACAACTTGCCCTTGATCTCTTCGGTGATCTTGAACTGGCTGCGCTCGCGCTGGCTCCACGGCTTGAGCACCGCGAAACCGATGCCGATGTTGACCGGGTTGGGGCGTTCCAGGCCCGGCGCGGTGACCGCGAACAAGGTGTTGATCTCCGGCACCCCCTGCAGGATCTTCTGCACCCCGAGCATGTAGCCGTCGGTGTATTTCAGCGTGGAACCCTCGGGCGCCACCACGAAACTCATGAACCAACCGCGGTCTTCGAGCGGCGCGAGCTCCTGCTTGAGCTGGAGGAACAAGTAGACCATTGCGCCCGCCACCGCGAAGAACACGATCACGACCAGCCAGCGCATCCTGAGCGTGCCGCGCAGCGCCGCCGCATAGCCACGATTCATGCCCTCGAAGAAGCGCTCGGTGAAAAGATAGACGCGGCCGTGGCGGTGCTGGGTCTCGAGCAGCTTCGAGCACATCATCGGCGTGAGCGTCAGTGCGACGAACCCCGAGACGATCACCGCGGACGCCACCGTGAGCGCGAACTCGGTGAAGAGCTTGCCGGTGGTGCCCTGCATGAACGCGAGCGGCGCAAACACGGCGGCGAGCGTAACCGTCATCGCGACCACCGCGAACCCGATTTCCTTCGAGCCCTGCAACGCCGCCTTGAACGGCGTCATGCCATCCTCGACGTGCCGGTAGATGTTTTCCAGGACGACGATGGCGTCGTCGACCACCAGGCCGATCGCCAGCACCAGCCCGAGCAGGGTCAGCACGTTGATGGAGAACCCGAGCGCATAGAGGAAGAACAGCGAGCCCACCAGCGACACCGGGATGGTCACCACCGGAATCAGGGTCGCGCGCGGCGATCGCAGGAACAGGAAGATGACCAGCACCACCAGGATCAGCGCCTCGACCATGGTCTCGTAGACCGAACTGATCGACTCCTCGATGAAGATGGAGGTGTCGAACGCCGCCCAGATCTTCATGCCCGGTTGCAGGGTGGATTCGAGGCGTGGCAGCTTCGCCTTGATCGCGCGCGCCACCGACAGCGTGTTGGCGGTGGATTGCTTGACGATGCCCAGGGCGATGGCGTCGTTGCCGTTGACGCGGATGATGTTGCGCTCGTCGAACGCACCGATCTCGGCGCGGCCGATGTCGCGCAAGCGCACCGGGTAGCCGTTGACCTCGGTGACGATCATGTTGTTGAACTGTTCGGGCTTCTGCAAGTCGGTCTCGGCCAGCACCGTGAACTCGCGCATCGTGCTTTCGATGCGGCCACCGGGTACCTCGACGTTCTGGCGCTTGAGCGCGTTCTCGACGTCCTCCGAGGTGAGGCCCATCGCGGCCAGGCGCTCGCGGTCGAGCCAGATGCGCATCGCCACCTTGCGCTCACCACCGATGATGACGCTGGCCACCCCCTCCACCGACTTGAGCTGATCGGCAACATAACGGTCGGCGAAGTCGGACAGCTCGAGCTGGTTATGGCGATCGCTCGCCATCGCGAGCCAGATGATGGCCTGGGCATCGGCCTCGATCTTGGCCACGATCGATTCGTTGGCCGCCGCCGGCATCAGGTTGCGCACCCGTGCCACGCGATCGCGCACGTCGTTGGCGGCGTCGTCGGCCTTGCGGTTGTTGACGAACGCGACGGTGATGGTGGACACCTCCTCGCGCGACACCGACTTGATGGTCTTGATGCC
>JANMWG010000310.1:0-6603 GCA_031393885.1 Betaproteobacteria bacterium
GGCTGCTGGCGAGATCCTGCGCGGCCATGGTCTGGCCGATCGCGCAGATGTCGTCGCGCTCGCCTTCGATGGTGAGCAGGGCCGAGTGGCGGATGGCGGCAGGGTTCACCCGGCACCCGCCGCCGGCATGGCGCGCGGGCACGCGGCTGATGAGGTTGGACTCGAACCACTCGATCGGCTTGGCGGTAGCGATCTCGTTGATTGCCGTGAGGCCGATGCGGCAGTCGATGGGACCGGTCATCAAGGTGATGGCTCGCCGGGGTGGCGGGTCGACCAGTTCGGATGAGCAGAAATAATTGTTGAATGCCCTTGGGTTTCGCTTTAACCTAACCAAATGTTAGATTTTATCGAACACTCCTTTCGAGAGGGCAAAGCATGAAACCCGCAGCACTGCTACTGATCACGGCGCTCGTCGGCAGCGGTTCCGCCCACGCCACCAACCTGCTGACCAACGGATCCTTCGAAGATCCGAACATTGTCGCGACCAACAATTACGCCTTGTTCGGCACCGGGTCGACCGCCATCACCGGCTGGACGGTCGTGGGCGCCGACACCCAACTGACACCGGACACCTACATCGGTCTGCTGGCGAGCGACGGTCGGCAATGGATCGATCTCACCGGCATTTACGGCTACGACAAGGGTGTCCGATCCGACGCCGTGGCGACCACGATCGGGCAGACCTACAACCTTACGTTCGCCCTCGGCAATTACGTTCCCTTCGGCACCTCGTCGCTCAGTGTCAGCATCAATGGCGGGCCGGCCACGATATTCACCAACGTCGTCGATGGTGTCGGCCCGATGGACTGGGAGAGTGAGTCTCTAACCTGGGTAGCCGATGCAGCCAGCGCGCAGATCACGTTCCTGGGTGTGGCAAATGGGGCGTTGAGCAACAACGGTGGCATCGGTCTGGACAACGTCGGCTTTGGCGCTGCCCCGGTTCCCGAGCCGGGAACCTATGCCCTCCTGCTGGCTGGGCTTGGCGCGGTCGGCGTTGCTGTTCGGCGGCAGAAACGCAAGGTCGCTTGATCGATCCTGGTGTGCGCAAAAAACGGGGCTCTCGGCCCCGTTTTTTTTGGCGAACCGCAAGGTTCGTAGCCCAGGTTCGCGCCGATCAGTGCCTGCGACGGCGCATCACCAACGCGCCCAGCCCCAAGCCGCCGACCATCAGCGCCCACGACTGCGGCTCAGGTACTGCCGCGGCCATCCGGCCGGCAACACCCGTGTCGGGGAAGTCCGTGAACAACCCGTCGACGCCGAGCTTGTAGTAGTACGCGATCTCGTCCTTGCCATTGGCGAAACCGTAGCTGCTGCCGTCGGCATCCTTGCGGAAGGTGAACGCGTGCACCAGAAGCCCCGCTGCATGGGCATTCTCGATCACCCCGGTGCTGCCGATGATTTCCCGGTCGCGGGAATTGAGGACGCCGTCGCCGGTGCGATCGACGCCGTCGTCCGCGGTCTTCAGAAGATACGGTTTCCACGGTCCGATGCCGTCGGCGTAGCCCTTGACGAACGCCAGGCCGGTCGGTGAGAGCAGGTCGAGGAAGCTGCGCGGGTCGCCCTTCACTGCAAAGTCGTAAGGCTTGTCGAACGGCGCCACCAATGACATGGAGCCGTCCTTGTTCAATGGATTGAAGACATTCGCGTCGGCCCTGGGGACTGGGACGGCGAGCCGCTCCCTTGGGTGGCCGACGTCGCCAGCGCGCAGATCACCTTCCCGGGTGGGGCCAACAGGAGCTGTGTGGGGCCTTGCCTGGCTTTGCGGGCGCCGAAATGTGAAGCCCATGCTGTTCGACGACGAGTACCTGGACGAGGTCAGCGCCAGCCGATGCCGGCACCGTGTTCACGTACACGCTGGCGGGCGGGAACGACGTCGCCAGGTTAAACCTCGATTCCGCGTCCGGTGTCCTGACATTCGGGTCCGCCCCCGACTTCGAAGCCAAGAACGAAGCCAAGGGCGATGCCAACGGCGACAATGTCTACGAGGTGATGCTGCAGGTGGCCGACGGCCAGGGCGGCAACGACACACTCACCGGTGGCAGCGGGAACGATGTCTTCGTGTTCCGGCCAGGCTTCGGCAGCGACGACCTGACAGCACTCAGGGCAGAGCGAACACCATCACCCGGGCCGAGGCGAGCGGTGCGCGCCAGAATGAGGTCGCGGTGCCCGACGTCACGGCCACATATTGGCGACCCTCGACCGCATAGCTGATCACCCCCGCATGGAGAGGCATGCCCGTGTCGTGTCGATACAGCACCTTCCCGTCCCGACCGTCCAGCGCAAGGACGTCGCCGCTCAGTTCGCCGGTGAACACCAGACCTGATGCCGTGGTGGTCACTGCCGCGAGCATCGGGCGGGTGGACTGGTAGCGCCACTTCACACTTCCGGAAGCGGCGTCGACGGCTGTCAGCCATCCGCTGCCGCTGCTGCCCACATCGAACGAGAACGAGCCGCCCAGGTAGAGCTGGCCGCGGACGTGTCGCAGGTCGTCCGACTTCCGGTAGGTTCCGCACCAGTCCACGGCCGGCGCCACCAGCAGGTTCAGCATCGGCAGGTAGGCAGGGTGACTCCACTGCATGCCTCCCAATACGCCGGGGCAGGCGCGCACACCGGGCACCGTAGGCGCCGCCCCCGTGTTGTCCTGTGACGTCACGGGCGTCGCGAACACCTGCTGCCGCGACTCGCGATCGATCGCCCGCAGGATGCCGTCCTTGCCGCCAACCGCGATGAGCGAGCGCGTGTCGTTCCCCGTTCCGGTCAGGTACAACGGCCCGGCCACGGTCACGTCCCAATCGTGCAGGTCGTGCGGAACGATCTGCCGATGCCATTGCAGCTTGCCCGTGGCTGCTTCGAGCGCGATCAACGAGCCGGTGTAGAGGTTGGTGCCCTCGCGCACGTCACCGAAGAAATCCGGCACAGGATTGCCCACCGCCACATACAGCAGCCCGGTATCGGCATCGTAGGCGGGCGTCACCCAGACCCCGCCGCCGCCGTGCTCGCGAGTCTCGACCTCGCTCCAGGTTTCCGCGCCCGGCTCGCCATCGTCCGGCACCGTGTTGAAGCGCCACACCGGTTCGCCGTCGGACACGCGGAAGGCGCCGAGCCAGCCCTTCACCGCGTACTCGCTGATGCCGACACCGGCGATCACCAGGTCATCGACGATCAGCGGCGCCATCAAGACAAACTCGTATTGGCCGGACGCGGCGACCTGACGCGCCCACAGTACCTTGCCAGTCGTGAGATCGAGCACAATCAGGTGGCTGTCGGACGTGGCGCGAACCAGCTTGCCGTCCTTGATTGCTGCGCCACGGCTCTTGAAGGCGTTGGCGACCGTCCGCGGTGGCCCGCCATCATCGGGAACGTTCTTTCCGCGCCACACATGACGCCAGCGCAGAGCACAGGTAGCCGCATCAAGCGCCACCGTGGTGTCGCCGCTGGTCACATACATGACGCCGCGATACACCAGCGGTCCCGATCCGAACCGGCTCGTGTCCCCGATATCGTACGAGCACACCGGTCGCAGATCGGCGGCGTTGTCCCGCGTGATCTGGGTCAGGGGGACATGGCGTTGGGTGGAATAGTCGTGGTTGGGCAGCAGCCACTCGGTGCTGCTCGCCGCATTGCGCAGCTCCGCGCTCGTGGGGCCGTCGTCCGCTAGAGCGGGGCCGATGCCGCAGGCCGCGGCGATCAGGAGCATGGTCAGCCCGGTCCGCCACCGTCCGCGGGTGGCGTGGGGCAGCCAGCGCACGGCCTACTTCCCGCCCTTGAGGTACTGGTCCATCCAGTCGATCGCGAGGCCGATGGTCTGTTCGCGCGCCGAGCTGTAGACGCCATAGTGGGTGATGCCCGGGATCACCACGCGCTTCTTCGGTTCGGCCGCGCGCTGAAACGCCAGTGCGCCATGTTCGCGGGTGTCGAACAGTTCCTCGTTCTCGGCATCGATGATGAGCATGGCGCAGCCCTTGATGCTGGCAATGTCGTCGATCGGCGCATAGCGAAGAAAGCTTTCGCGGATGGGGGCGCCACGGAGCTGGCCGATCTCGCGCACGCTCGGGGCCGGATAGCCGATCTCGCCACGCGCCCGGCGCGTGGCATCGGATTGCGCCTTCGCCAATGCTTCCGGGGTCATGCTGGTGCGCGGCCGCCCGAAGGCCCCTACCTGGCTGACGATCGCCTTGATCCGCGGATCGCGCGCGGCCACGTAGGCCACCAGGCCACCGGAGAAGCTCGAACCCCATAGCCCGACGCGGTCCGAATCCACCATCGGCTCGCCCATTGCCCAGTGCACCGCATTGAAGATGTCGGTCGACTGATCGATGGGGTCGACCACCTCGCGCAGCTCGCGCCGGGCATTGGGGCCGGGCGCCACCGTCTCGTCGCGCACCCAGCGCGAATCGCTGTCGCCCCAGCCGCGGTAGTCGAAGGCCAGCGCGAAGTAACCCGCCCGCGCAAAGCGTTCGGCCTCCGGCCGCAACAAGCCGGCCGTGCCGCCCCAGCCGTGCGACAGGATCACCGTGGGGAGCTTCTTCCCTTCCTGCGCCCGCAGGTAGTAGACGGTGCCCGACATGCGCACGCCCTCGCTGTAGATATCGACCGGGCGCTGGGTGACCTGGGCCGAGGCGGCGAGGGTGATGAGGAGGAGGGCGAGAGCGAGGAGATAGCGGGCGGCGAGGGTGGTCATGGAGGCGTGTCTCCGAGAGGCGCAAACCCGGACATTACTCGCGTGGCGATTCTGACACCATTCTCGGGAGCGGCAAGGTCCGAAAACGGAAGACCAGATCACTGCCATGAGCCGCCTTCAGCGAAACACCACCGTCTTCTTGCCGCGCACCAGCACCCGGTCTTCGAGGTGATAGCGCAGGCCACGAGACAGCACGGCCTTCTCGATGTCCTTGCCGTAGCGCACCTGGTCGTCCGGCGTATCCGAGCGGTCCACACGGATCACGTCTTGCTCGATGATCGGCCCCTGGTCGAGTTCCGACGTCACGTAGTGGCAGGTTGCCCCGATCAGTTTCACACCTCTGTCGAAGGCCTGGTGTTAGGGCTTGGCGCCGACGAAGCTGGGCAGGAAACTGTGGTGAATGTTGATGATCTGGCCCGGGTGGCGATCGCACAGACCGGGTGACAGGATTTGCATGTAGCGCGCGAGCACCATCACGTCGCCCTGTGCCTCCTGATAGATCTGCTCGACCTTCGCGTAGGCGGCCAGCTTGTTGTCCGGCGTGACCGGCACATGCTCGAAACGGATGCCGTGCCACTCGACCAGACCGCGGAAGGTTTCATGGTTGGAGATCACGCACCGAATGTCGATGCTCAGCTCGTCCGACTGCCATCGCGACATCTCCTGGCGCATGAAGATCTCTCGCGTCTCCGCATCGGCGTGGTTGCTGGCTTCGGTGATCCAGCCGTTGTGGGCTGCCAGGAAGCTGCTGACTGCGGCCACTATCCCCACCTGACGTGCAATCGGAGATTGCCGGCGCACGATGGCAATGATAGTATTACTTGGTAATACAAAGAGGACAAACACATGGATGTCACTTCGGTTACCAGTAAAGGGCAGGTCACGATTCCCAAGGAGTTGAGGCAACAGTTGGGCATTCGCCAGGGCAGCCGCATCGAGTTCTTGCTGGTTGGTGATCATGTCGAAATGCGCGTCAGGAGTTCGCCGACAGGCGTGCCCGGCAGCGGGTTCGGCATGCTGAAGAGCCGGCGCGGCGCCGTGCCCGCGGATTTCGACCCTGCGGTGCTGCTCAAGCGATGATCGGGCTCGACACCAATGTGCTCGCGCGGTACTACATCGAAGACAACACGGATGCCGAGGCACAACGCCAACGGTTGGCTGCTCGGCGCCTCATCGAGTCGGGCCGGCCGCTCATGGTGTGCAAGACGGTAGTCCTCGAACTCGAATGGGTGATGCGCGGCTACTACGGTTTCGCGCCGGCGGAGGTAGCCTCAGTCTTGCGCCACCTTCTCGATCTGGCGCACGTCACGGTCGATGACCGTGGCACGGTCGAACAAGCGCTTTCGAACTGCGGCGCGGGGCTCGACTTTGCCGACGCGTTGCATCACGCAAGCTACCGGACTTGCGTCAGCATTGCATCGTTCGATGACCGCGGTTTTGGAAGGCGAGCGAAGAGATTGGGATTGGCGCCGCCTGTCGCGGTGCCTTCATGACAAAGGACCTGAATCCGTGACCTCCCCTCTGTAATCGCGCACCCTGAGGGTGAAGAAATGGGCTCTGCCTGGATCTGTCGCTGCGCCCGGGCACACAGCACTCGGCCAAACACACCGAGGACAACCTGCGGCAAGGTGATCCCGATGGCGCAGCGCCTGAGTGCCGCCGGGCCGCACGCGCCGCTGGTGGCGCGGCTGGACTCGGGCTTCGATTCGGCGGCGCTCGATGGCTTACTTCAGCGGCGGCGCGTTGTTGGCACCGCGAACGGGCGCAGGCCCTGTAGCTCTGTATGGGGTATCCCTTTAGCTCCACGACATGCTCGATGGCCGCGTGGAGTGCGCTGTGAGCGTCATGGCCGCTCGATATTGTGGCCCTCGCCGCGACTCTCTTTGCGGCAGAAATCCTGTCAGGCGATCTCCTCGCGTTCC
>JANMWG010000024.1:0-3015 GCA_031393885.1 Betaproteobacteria bacterium
ATCGGCGGCGTTGCCTGCCGGATCGAGTCGTCAGGGATTGCCCGCGGTCGATCCCGGCGTCCTGTCGCTGGGCGGTCCTCCCGACCCGCAGGGACAGCTCGCCACGGCACCCGGCCGGGCACCGCACAGCGCGTCCACCAATGGCCTGCCCGATCAGGTTGCCACTACCGCGCCCGCCGCAGGCGGCCGTGGCGGCGGCGCTGCGTTGGGCGTTCCGGAGGCGTATGCGGCGGCGTTGCCGAGCGTGAGCACACCGTCGATACCGGCGTCGGCCGGCCAGACGCCCGGGCCGTCCACACCCTTCTATTTCCTGGGTGAATCGAGCGCGTATTCCCTGCCACCGGATGCCGACCCCACATTGCCCAACGGCAGTCACGACTTCATCACCGCCCAGGCCCACGGGCTCCCGGGCTCGGGGCAACTGACCGCCCTGCTCGACCAGCTTGCCCGCGCTCGCACGCCCGAGCCAAAGGCGCCGGCCGCGCCGGGCGACAGCCACTTCTATTTCATCGATCCGGCCACGTCATCCGATCATCGCAGTGGCGGCGGCCTCGCCGGCACCGGCCGGGATCCGCACCCGGCGTTCGACGTGAACGCGGTGCGCCGCGACTTTCCGATCCTGTCCGAGCGCGTCAACGGCCGGCCGCTCATCTGGTTCGACAACGCGGCCACCACGCAGAAGCCGCGGGCCGTCATCGACCGGCTCTCGTACTTCTACGAGCACGAGAACTCCAACATCCACCGCGCGGCGCATGAGCTGGCCGCGCGCGCAACCGACGCCTACGAAGCCGCACGTTCCAAGGTGGCGCGTTTCCTCGGCGCGAGTTCGCCCGAGGAGATCATCTTCGTGCGTGGCGCCACCGAAGCGATCAACCTGGTCGCGCAGAGCTGGGGCCGCAAGAACATCGGTGCCGGCGACGAGATCATCGTGTCGCATCTCGAACACCACGCCAACATCGTCCCGTGGCAGCAGCTCGCCGCCGAGAAGGGCGCGAAGCTGCGCGTGATCCCGGTCGACAGCACCGGGCAGGTCCTGCTGGGCGAGTATTCGCGACTGCTCAACGAGCGCACCAAGCTGGTCGCCGTGACGCAGGTATCGAACGCGCTCGGCACGGTCGTGCCGGTGCAGGAGATCGTCGCGATGGCGCATCGCGCCGGTGCGTGTGCGCTGGTCGACGGCGCGCAGTCGGTGTCGCACATGCGCGTGAACGTCCAGGCGCTCGATGCCGATTTCTTCGTGTTCTCGGGCCACAAGATCTTCGGCCCCACCGGCATCGGTGTCGTGTACGGCAAGCGCGCCGTGCTCGCGGAGACACCGCCATGGCAAGGCGGCGGCAACATGATCGCCGACGTGACCTTCGAGCGCACGCTGTTCCAGGCGCCCCCGTCGCGTTTCGAGGCGGGCACGGGCAACATCGCCGATGCGGTCGGGCTCGGTGCGGCGCTCGACTATGTCGAACGCATCGGCATCGAGAACATCGCCCGCTACGAGCACGACCTGCTGGAGTACGCCACGCACGGCCTCGAGACCGTCCCCGGCCTGCACCTGATCGGTTGCGCCCGCGATCGCGCGAGCGTGCTGTCGTTCGTGCTCGACGGCCATGAACCCACCGAAGTCGGCAAGGCGCTCAACCAGGAAGGCATCGCGGTGCGCTCGGGCCACCACTGCGCGCAGCCGATCCTGCGCCGGTTCGGCCAGGAAGCCACGGTCCGCGCCTCGCTCGCGTTCTACAACACCTGCGCCGAGGTCGACACGATGGTGAGGGTGCTGCAGCGTCTGGCGGCAGGGTAGAGAAGCCCCCCAGGCTTCCTGCGGTCGCCACCCCCGGTGGGGGGCAGCACCCTTGGCAAGGTGAGGCCGGACACAGACAGTCCCTGCGGACTGTCTGTGCCTGCCGAACGCCACCGGACTCCGGCCGGTGGCGGCCCGGCGGGTGCTAGCCTCCCCGCAAGGCCAGCGCCGACAAAACGGCATCTTCGAGCGCAGCCTCGCCCTGAACGCCGGGGGACTGTTTTCCTGGCGATGGCACCACGATCTCCCGCCGGATGCGGCCCGGCGATGACGCCATCACCAGCACCCGGCCGACCAGCGTCACCGCGTCTTCCACGTCGTGCGTCACGATCAGCACCGCGACACCATGACGTCGCGCCACTGCCGCCACGAGATCGCGCAGTCGCGCGCGGGCGATCGCATCGACGGCACTGAACGGCTCGTCGAGCAGCAACACCGCCGGCTCGGAAAACATCGCACGCGCCAGCGCAACCCGCTGGGCCATGCCGCCCGACAGGGTGCGAGGCAGTGCATCGGCGTCGCCACCCAACCCGACTTCGGCGAGCAGCGACAACGCTCGTTCGCGCGCGGCGATCGGGTCACGAGCACCCGCCGGGCCGCCACCGGCCGGAGTCCGGTGGCGTTCGGCAGGCACAGACAGTCCGCAGGGCCTGTCCGTGTCCGGCCTCACCTCGCCAAGGGTGATGCCCCCCCATGGGGGGGGGTGGCGACCGCAGGAAGCCTGGGGGGTGTCATCTACCCCGAGCGTGACGTTGTCGGCCACGCGCAGCCATGGCAGCAGGCGCGGTTCCTGGAACATGACCCCCACCCGCAGCGGGTCCGGACGCCGCAGCGCTTGGCCGGCCGCGAACACCTGCCCCGAATAGTCGGTGTCGAGCCCGGCGAGAATGCGCAGCAGCGTGCTCTTGCCGCAACCGCTCGGGCCGACCACGGCCACGATTTCACCGGGCAAGAGTTCCAGTCGGACGCGCCCGGGCACGGTGCGGCCCGCGAGGACCTTGGCCTCGATTTCCGCACTGAGGACCGGCACCGGCACCGACCAGTCACCGCGCCGCCATCGGCATCCAACGTGTCCCGCCAATGCAGCGCCCGGCGCTCGAGCGCCTTGAGCAAACTATCAGACAGTTTCCCCAGGACGCCGAGAACCACGATAGCCGCCATCACCACGTCGGCACGACCGGTCTCGCGACCGTCGGTGAGCAGGTAGCCGACCCCGCTGGTCG
>JANMWG010000380.1:0-2055 GCA_031393885.1 Betaproteobacteria bacterium
CGCATAACTTCCTCCCCACAGATTGCGACGTTGAAAATATGGCCCTCCGGGGTCAGAGGTCCACTACTGCTCGATCCAAGGCCCTAACGTTTATCCTGAATCCGTGACCTCTCCTCTGTAGCCGCGCACCCTGAGGGTGAAGAAATGCGGTGGCGAACATCGCTGGATTCGCCGACAATTTCGGCATGCGCCCGATCCTTGTCAAGCAACTGGACTATGAACTGACTCCCACCGCCGGACTGGCCTTGGTGGGTCACTACCTGAACACGTTGTCCCCGGTGCTCACGCGCATCGATGCGGCGCTGCCGGTGCGAGCCGGCGTGGCCAACAGCGACATCGTTCGCAGTTATGCCGGCCTGCTCGTCCAAGGCAAGAGCGACTTCGACGCGATCGAGAACGTGCGCGGGGACCGGTTCTTCCGCGAAGCGCTGGGGATTGCCCAGACGCCGTCGAGCCCGGCGTTGCGCCAGCGCATGGACGCGCAAGCCGCAGGCCTGAGCGAACACACCGCGTCGATGATCGAGCAATTGCTGAAGCGCCACGCACCGGACTTCGGGGTGCTGCCCAGCGGCTGGCTGCCGGTGGACATCGATACCTTCGCCATGGACAACGGTGGCACCGTCAAAGAAGGGGTGGGTCGCACCTACACCGGGGTGGACGGGTTCTGCCCGATCGCCTCGTACGTGGGCAGCCACGGCTTCTGCCTGGAGCTGTCGCTGCGCCCAGGCACCCAGCACTCGGCCAAGCACACCGAGGACAACCTGCGGCAGGTGATCCCGATGGCGCAGCGCCTGAGTGCCGCCGGGCCGCACGCACCGTTGATGGTGCGGCTGGACTCCGGTTTCGACTCCGCCTATCTGATGGCTTGCTTGGAATCAATGAATGAGGCCCCGAAGAACCAGCCCCTGTTGCCGCAGGTGGACTGGATCATCAAGTGGAACCCGCGCCAGACCGACAAAGCCGAAATGGCCGCGCAACTCGATGCCGCCCTCGGCACTGCCGGTGCCGTGACGTGGATTCACCCGCGCCCGGGCAAGCGCGTGGCGCTGTGGGAGACCGAAGTCAGCGTCGGGGGCGTGAAGCGCCCGGTGCGCCGGGTGCTGCGCCTGACCGAGCGCACCATCAAGGCCAACGGCCAGCACCTGATCCTGCCCGAGTACGAACTGGACGGCTGGACCACCACCTTGCCCCGGAACACCTTTGACCGCGAGCAGATCATCGCCCTGTATGCCGATCACGGCACCCACGAGCAGTTCCATGCCGAGTTCAAGACCGACCTGGATCTCACGCGCCTACCGTCTGGCAAGTTCGGCACCAACACCTTGGTGTGTCACCTGGCCGCGGTGGCGATGAACATCCTGCGCCTGATGGGCCAGCGTGGCTTGCTCGGGCCAGACGCCCCAGTACGCCACAGCGCCAAGCGCCGGCGCCTGAAGACCGTGATGCAGGAGCTCATCTACCGCGCCGGGCGCCTGATCGAGCACGGCCGGCAGCTGATCCTGGGCCTGGGGGCGAACGACCGGTCGGCCCAGGTGTTCATCCGGATGAACACCCACCTTGCAAGCAGCGGCAGCGGCGTGACGTAGCGACGCCAGACCACACAACCCGAACTCACGGATCCGGAAAAACGCGCACCCCGCGCGTCGCGGCGTGGGCCGGTGCGGCTGAAATCGCCAACGCGCAGGAGAATCGGCGACAATTCCAAGCGAATTGACCGTCGGCATGCCACCGCGCGACGTGCGGCGATCGTTGTCGCGGTGATCGGCGCCGGTTTCGGTCAAAGTCAGCACCACGATCTCGTCGACCTTATTGGGGTCACGGATTCAGGCAACTGATTGCAATGCTCATCGGCGGCGAGGCGCGCATGAACGCGACTTAGCCCCAGTTTGGCGTACACCAGAATGTTGGTAACTTTCTGGTGTACGGGAAACTCCAATATGCATGTATGCAGGCCTGACCCCACCTGATTTTCTCAGCGTCAGCGTTCGGCCGACTCGCACCCCGGCTTCGCCGTGGCCCTGCTCGTTACCTCAGGCCGCCTCGTTCCAATCCATC
>JANMWG010000385.1:0-16359 GCA_031393885.1 Betaproteobacteria bacterium
GGTGTAGATGTGCTGCAATCCCCGCGAGATCTGCGGAATGTCGTCACGCGATTTCATCGTAAAGTCGATCGTGCCAATGTCCACGCCATCAAGGAACATCCGGGGATTGATCACATTGCGCATGGATTTGGAGAAATGAAGCTGATTAGCGATGAAGTTCAGCCACTACGCCTCCAGATGACGGCAACAACCACAAGACTGGCCCACGACAACGCAACCCCGCCATCAACGCTCAGGTTTCCCTCATCCCCAGCCCTTCTCCCGGAGGGAGAAGGGAGCGGGAGCCCGGAGGGAGAAGGGAGCAGGAGCCCGGAGGGAGAAGGGAGCGGGAGACATCCCTCTCCCCTCGGGAGAGGGACCGAGGGAGAGGGACCGAGGGAGAGGGGCCGAGGGAGAGGGACCGAGGGTGAGGGACCGAGGGTGAGGGACGCTGAGCAATGTCGCCAATCAGCTGGGCAAAGCTGACCGACATGAGCAAGTCATCTACCGTGAAAACGTCACCTGATCCGGCCGACGACAAACCGTTGCGCCGTGCCGACATCGCCACTGGAAAGCTGGTGCTGCGTAAGCGCGGCGAGACCGGCGCCGTTCTACCGAACAAGCAGCGCGTGAACATCTTTCTCGACGGCGCGGTGATCCAGTACTTCAAGTCGAAGGCGGGCGACCGCGGCTACCAGACCCTGATCAACGAGGCACTGAAGCAGGCCATCCGAGCTGAAGCCATCGAGGATGTCGTGCGCAAGACCATCCGTGAAGAGCTGCGACGGGCTTAAGGCGGCGCCCCAAGAACGGAAAGTGACATCCAGTTCTCAGCTCACCACCACCTCACCCTCGCGCGACGTATCGAAGTTTCGTTCCTTCAGCCACTGCGTGAGCATGGTGTCCATGGTGGCGGCGTGGCTGCGAAACCAGCTGCCGAGTTCCTGCGCGAGCACCTTGCCCACCTTGAACTTGCCTTCGACCACATAGCCGCGCGTCTCCCGGATGGCGTTGAGCACGCCTTCGTGTTCATCGAGATGGCAATGCGTCGGCGGAAAATCGGTCGCGGCCATCCAGCGCTGCTCCTGCCCGAAGTGTTCTTCGGTGTGAGCGATCAGCGCGTCGATCGCGGCAAGCATGGTCTCGTCGGGCGCATCGCCGACCACATTGAGCATGTCGACGAATTCACGATGCGTCTCGTCGATGCGGGCGTCGCCGAGGGCGAGTTCAGGGGTCCAGTCCAGGGTTGCCATGCATCCGTTTCCTGTTGTTTGAAGTTCTCGAAGTAAAGCCATACCAAACGGGTTGTCTGCTAATACCGATTGGGGTCGGCGTAGTTCTCGAATCTTGTGTTCTCACCCCGGAAGGTCAGCTTCACCGTTCCGATCGGGCCGTTCCGTTGCTTGCCGATGATGATCTCGGCCACGCCCTTGTCGGCGCTGTCGGGGTTGTAGACCTCGTCGCGATAGATGAACAGGATCAGATCCGCGTCCTGCTCGATGGCGCCGGAGTTGTGGCTGACGATGCCATCGGCGAGCCAGGAGGCCGGGCCGGGAACCGTGAGGTCGAACACCGCTTCCTCACCGGCGGAGACCACCTTCACCACGCGATCCCAGAAGACATCGTTGTCGCTGCCATGCCCGACATCCCGCGCGTTGCCGGCCGCCTCGCCGTCCGAGGCGTTGCTCAATGCCCCCGATGCCGCCTGCGATGCCCCACTCTCGGCTGCGCTGTCGGCCCGCCCTGCACTGGCTTGCATGGTGGCACCACCACCAGCCTGCAACTGCTCTCGCTCACTGTCGAAAGCCGCAACGGGCACGGCATCGACGTTGGCCGATCGCTCCGCGCGCACCGTCGACAGAAAGGTCGACTGGTCGCGTCCGCACACGCTCACGGTGTATTCGTCGCGAACGCCGGACGACACCACGCGCCGGATGCGCCCGACCATGCGCAGGCGTTGCAGCAACGCGGCAACGTCGCGGGCGAGGCCGTGGCTCGCGGTGGAGAAGCGGATGTACGCGGCGCCGTCTTCGTTGGCGGCATTCGGCGTGACCCGGCCGCCAACGGTCCAGAGGTGGCGCAGGAGCACGATGATCTGCGCGTTCGCCAGCCGGAACCCGTCGGCGGGCAGGCGCTTTTGATCGGGTTCGAGGCGGCCAACCCCCAGACCAGCCAGCCAATCCGCGACCCCTGCCCGCGCCGGACGATTGCCGGCGATCACATGGGCGAGCAGCACGAGTTGATGCGCCGGCCATGTGATCGGTGCGACGGCCTCTGGCACCTGGCGCGCCATCGCCAACTGGTCGCCGACGGCGATGTCGTCCACCCTCGCCCAGCCGGCCCCGCTTAGCAGCCGGTGCTGGCCGGTGGCGACGATCTCGCGCCCGCTCGCGAGGCTGATGCGGAACACGTGGCGCCGGCCCACCGCCCACACCTTGTCGCTCTTCGCCGCGATGATCCGCCCCTCGTCGGACAAGGCCCAGACCTCGGGCTCGGTGCCGACCAGATCGCTGATCGGCACGCGGCGGCCATCGGTGAGATTGACCAGCGTGTCGCCGGGCACGCATTCGCGCAGGTCGGACATCACCGGCCGCTTGTTGGGCCGCTGCTCCAGGCTGCGATTGAGCTGCGACAGCGCCACCACGGGCACCGCAAGCTCTTTGGCCAGCGCCTTGAGCGAGCGCGACATCTCGGAGATCTCGGTGGCGCGGTTTTCGGAGGAACTGGTGGACGACATCAGTTGCAGGTAGTCGACCACGATCAGGCCGAGCTTGCCGTAATCGCGATGCAGCCGGCGTGAGCGCGCGCGAATCTCGAGCGAGTTGAGCGCGGCGCTTTCGTCGATCTGGATCGGGGCGTCGTTCAGGCGGCCCACGGCGTGGGTCAGCCGCTGCCAGTCTTCGTCGAGCAGCCGGCCGGTGCGCAGTCGGTGCTGGTCGAGGCGCCCGAGCGAGCCGAGCAGGCGCATCACCAGTTGCGTGGCCGCCATTTCCATGGAGAACACCGCCACCGGCAGGCCGGCTTCGAGCGCGACGTTCTCGGCGATGTTGAGCGCCAGCGCGGTCTTGCCCATCGACGGGCGCCCGGCAATGATCACGAGGTCGCCTGGCTGCAAGCCGGAGGTCTTTTCGTCGAGGTCGGTATAGCCGGTGGGCACGCCGGTGATGTCGCTCGGGTTGTCGCGGTTGTAGAGCATGTCAACCCGGTCGATCACCTGCGTGAGCAGGGGGCCGATGGGCATGAAGCCCTGCTTGCCGCGTGCGCCCTGCTCGGCGATCTCGAACACTTTCGACTCGGCCTGATCGAGCAACTGGTTGGCCTCGCGCCCGAGCGGGTTGTAGGCGGAGTCGGCAATGGCGGTGCCCACCTCGGCCAGGCGCCGCATGATGCTGCGCTCGCGCACGATCTCGGCGTAGCGCTTGATGTTGGCGGCCGAGGGGGTGTTCTGGGCCAGCGCCGCCAGATAGGCGAGACCGCCGGCATTGGCGAGCTCCGCGCTGCGCTCCAGGCTCTCCGAAACGGTGAGCACGTCCGCCGGTCGGTTGGCGTCGATCAGCCGCGAGATGTGCCGGTATACGAGGCGGTGATCGGACCGGTAGAAGTCCTGCTCCTCGACCTTGTCGGCGATGCGTTCCCAGGCGCTGTTGTCGAGCAGCAGGCCGCCCAGCACCGATTGCTCGGCTTCGAGCGAGTGCGGTGGCAGCCGGATGGCGTCGACGGACGGATCGGAATGCAGGGAAGTGACGGACTGGACCACGCGCGGTTCTATCGGGAGGGAGGGATGGAGGGAAAGGGCTGACCGCAATTCTACGACCGGTGGGCGTGGACCGACGGGCAGAAAAAAAAGGACCGCAACTGCGGTCCTTTTTCTGGCGTGGCGATGTCGCCCGGTGCGGGTCGGTTACTCGCCGACCACCGTCACCGTGATGGTGGCGTGAACGTCACCGGGGAAATCGACGATGACCGCGTGGTCGCCCACCTGCTTCAGCGGGCCATCGGGCATGCGGAACGCGCCCTTGTCGACTTCATGGCCCAGCGCCTGGAGCGCGTCGGCGATGTCATGACCGGTGACCGAACCGAACAGGCGTCCGTCGGGACCCGCCTTCTGGGTGATCGAGAGCACCACGCCGTCGACCTTCGAGGCCTTGGCGATGGCCGCGGCAACGGCTTCGGCCTGGGCTTTCTCCAGCACGGTGCGGCGCTGCTCGAACTCCGCGAGGTTGGCGGGTGTGGCGCGCTTGGCCTTGCCGGTGGGGATCAGGAAGTTGCGGGCATAGCCGACCTTGACCTTGACGACATCGCCGAGCTGGCCGAGGTTGACGACTTTCTCGAGAAGAATGATCTGCATGGCGTGGGTCCTTGTCAGTGCAGGTCGGTGTACGGCAGCAGCGCCAGGAACCGCGCGCGCTTGATGGCCGTGGACAACTGCCGCTGGTAGTGCATTTTGGTGCCGGTGATGCGCGCCGGGATGATCTTGCCGTTCTCGTTGACGAAGTCTTTCAGGATCTCGATGTCCTTGTAATCGACTTCCTTGATCTTCTCCGCGGTGAAGCGGCAGAACTTGCGCCGCTTGAACAGCGGGCGATTGCCCTTGTCGTCGCGCTTGCGATCCTTGCCTTTGCCCTTGCCTTTGCCGAATGCCATTTCGTGTTCCTCGCTGTCTTGTCGGAATGCCGGGTCGTCAGTTGTCGCCGACCCGGGTTTCGACCTTGAGTGTCTGTATGTGCAGCACCGGATACTCGCTGTTGCGACCGGCCCGCGCCATGAATCCTGTTACCAGCACCTGCGATCCCGCCGGTGCGTTGCTCACCTGCTCGGCCACGGGGCCCACGGCAACCGCCCGCATCACCACCTGCACGGCCCGCTGGATACCGGCCTCGTCCTGGACCGACTCGTGCCGCACCGCGAACCTGGCGGAAGGAATGCCTGCCGGGGAAACCCGCAGGGCCTCGACATCCTGTAGCGTGCCGGCGATCTCGATCCGGTTGCGCTGCAAGCCGCCGCTGCCCGCCGCGCCGCGTCAGGCCGCCGGCGCCGTTTCGGGCGCCGCAGTGGCTTCGCCTTCGGCGGGTGCCGCCGCCGGCTGCGGGCTGGTGAGCGAGCGCGACTTCTCTTCTTTCATCATGGGCGACGGGGCCGACTCGGCTTCGCGCTTGACGATGGTGAGATGGCGCAGGATCGCGTCGTTGAACTTGAAGATGTGCTCGATCTCGTCGAGCGTTTCCTGGTCGCACTCCACATTCATCAGAACGTAGTGCGCCTTGTGGATTTTCTGGATCGGGAAGGCCAGCTGGCGGCGCCCCCAGTCTTCGAGACGGTGAATCTTGCCCGCCCGGCTGGTGACCATCGCGCGGTAGCGTTCGATCATGGCGGGCACCTGCTCGCTCTGATCGGGATGGACGATGAACACGATTTCATAGTGACGCATGCACACTCCTCATGGGTAAAACTCCCCGACATGCGTGTTCGGTGGAGCAAGGTTGGCACCGCAAGACAGTCACGGCGCTGCTGCAACATCGGCCCCGCCAACATCCACGGCGCCGAAAGGACCGCGAATTATACGGGAAAGGTCTGCCCGATCAAGGCTTTCTGTACAGCAATACGGTTGCTCGAGCAGATGGATGAATCCGGTTCTCCGCGCCCGGAATGGGGTCTCCGGCGATGCTTTTTGGGGATGGTGGTATCGTTCATGCCATGCCAGACAGCCACGGAAAACTGACGGCCGAAGACCAGGAAAAGGTGATGGCGTGGGTAGCTCGCCACCCGTCATCGGATCAAGCCGCCTGCCCTATTTGCGGCGGCATTGACTGGGTCGTTGCAGACCATCTGGTCCTGCCCGTGACATGGAACGCTGGCCAAAAGGCTCAGGCCGGGGGTGTCGGTTACCCTCAGGTTATGCTCATTTCGACGACCTGCGGCTACACGCGGTTCGTGAACGCGGTCTACGTCGGGCTATTGCCGGCGGCGCAATCGTCGACTCCAGAACGGGCCGAGACGTAGCAAAGCGCCATGAAGCCGCTGCTGGTGTCCGACAAGGGGCAATATGCCCAACCACCAACAGGGGGTGATGGTATGGAAATAGAAGCCCGCGTCGCCAAACTGGAGGCAGTGCTGCCGACATTGGCCACCAAGGCAGACTTGGCCGATACCAAAACCTTGGTGATCGAGTCGAAAGCCGATGTGATCAAGTGGCTGGCAGGACTGTTATTCGCCGCTACCGCCTTGATTCTCTCGGTGATGGCACTGCTGCTCAATCGCGCGACCCAGGCACCCCCGGCACAGCCTGCTCCCATCGTTATTCAATTACCCGCGCAACCGGCACCATCGGGTGGCGACGCAGCCAAGCCTGGAAAGTAAACGGTGCGCTCGCCCGTGGCAGCACCTCGAATCGTTCTAAAACGCTCAGAGACGCCCTGAAGCCGCCATCGCACGCCGCTGCCGGCACGCCTCATAGAGGCAGATGCCGGTGGCCACCGAGACGTTCAGGCTCTCGATCCCACCGCCGATCGGGATGTTGGCCAGCACATCGCAGCGTTCGCGCGTGAGGCGCCGCAGCCCGGTGCCCTCGGCCCCGAGCACCAGTGCCAGCGCGCCGCCGAGCGCGGCGTCCTCCAGCCGGGTTTCACCTTCGCCGGCCAGCCCGACCACGAAGAGGTCGCGTTCGCGCAGCTCGTTGAGCGTGCGGGCCAGGTTGGTGATCATGATGTAGGGCACGGTCTCGACCGCGCCGCTCGCCACCTTCTCAACCACGGGCGTGATGCCGACGGCCCGGTCTTTCGGCGCCACCACGGCGTGCACGCCCATGGCGGCGGCCGAGCGCAGACAGGCGCCGAGGTTGTGAGGGTCCTGAACGCCATCCAGCACCAGCAGCAGCGGCGCCTCGGTCAGGTCGTCGAGGATGTCGTCGAGATGCGGGGCGCGCTCGTCCGCGCTCACCACGCACGCCGCGCCCTGATGCCGCACGCCCGGCAGCATGCCGTCGATGCGCTCGCCCGAGAGCTGTTGCACCCGGACGCCCCGCTCTTTGGCCAGCGCCAGCAGGCTGCGGGCACGGGCATCCTCGCGGCCGCTGTCGAGATAGACCTCGCGCACCGAGTCGGCCCGCTGGCGCAGGCGCGCCATCACGGCGTGAAAGCCGTAGACCAGCCGCCCTTCGCTCATCGCGACTGGTGTTCCTTCGCCGATTTTCCGGCCTTGGGCGCCTTTGCCGCTTTGTCAGGCTGCCCGGCCGGGACGAAATCGAGCCGCGACGATTCCATGTCGACTCTCACCAGCTTCACAGCCAGGCGGTCGCCGAGACGGTAGCGCTGGCCGGTGCGCTCGCCGAGCAGGTGATGCTTGGCGGCATCGAAATGGAAGTAATCGGTGCCCAGCTCCGAGATGTGAACCAGGCCTTCGACGTAGACCGAATCCAGCGCCACGAACACCCCGAAGCCGGTGACGCCGCTGATGGTGCCGTCGAAAATCTCGTTCACGCGGTCCTGCATGTAGAAGCACTTGAGCCACGCTTCGACCTCGCGCGTGGCGTCGTCGGCGCGCCGCTCGGTCATCGAGCAGTGGCGGCCGATCTCGGCCAGATCGCTCATTTTCTTCTGGTCACCGGCCAGCACCGCCCGGATGGCGCGATGGATCACCAGATCGGGATAGCGCCGGATCGGCGAGGTGAAATGCGTGTACGACTCGTAGGCGAGACCGAAATGGCCGAGCGCTTCGGGACGGTATTGCGCCTGCTGCAGCGACCGCAGCATCACCGTCTGCAACAGCTCGGCGTCGGGCCGCGACTTGATGCGCGCCAGCAGTTGCGCGTAGTCCTTGGCGTGAGGTTCGTCGCCGCCTTCGAGCTGAAGGCCGAACTCGCGCAGAAACTCATGCAGGCGTTCGAGCTTCTCCGGGGTGGGGCCTTCGTGCACCCGGTAGAGCGCGGGCTGCTCGTGCCCCTGGAGGAAGGCCGAGGCGCAGACGTTGGCCGCCAGCATGCACTCCTCGATGATGCGATGCGCGTCGTTGCGCGAAGTGCGCTCGATGCGGTCGATCTTGCCGCGGTCGTCGAAGATCATGCGGGTCTCGACCGTTTCGAAGTCGATCGCGCCACGCTTGGCGCGTGCCTCGAGCAGCACGCCGAACAGGTGGTTGAGCGCCTCCAGTTGCGGCAGCACCGGCGCCAGCCGTTTGGCCGTTTCGCTGGCCGGCGCCGACAGCGCCTCCCAGACCTCGTTGTAGGTCAGCCGCGCATGCGAGTGCATCACCGCCGGATAGAACTCGTATTTCGTGATCTCGCCGCGGGCATCGATGTCCATCTCGCACACCATGCACAGCCGGTCCACGCCCTGGTTGATCGAGCAGATGCCGTTCGACAAGGCCTCCGGCAGCATCGGGATCACCCGGCGCGGGAAGTAGACCGAGTTGCCCCGCTCGCGCGCCTCGCGATCGAGCGCCGACCCCGCCGCCACGTAATGGCTTACGTCGGCGATCGCCACATGCAGCCTGAAGCCCTTGCCGATGACTTCGCAATGCACCGCGTCGTCGAAGTCGCGCGCGGTTTCGCCGTCGATCGTGACCAGCGGCACTTCGCGCAGGTCGCGCCGGCCAGGCACCTCTCGCGCGCCGACCTGGGACGGAATCCGGGCGGCTTCGGCTTCGACTTCAGGCGAGAACTCGTGCGGCAGCTTGTGCTTGCGCAGCGCGATCTCGATCTCCATGCCCGGGTCGGTGGCGTTGCCCAGCACCTGCACGATGCGGGCGATCGGCGGGCTGTGGCGGCCGGGCTGCTGGACGATCTCGGCCATGACGATCTGGCCATGCGCCGCGTCGCCGCGCGCGTCGGCGGGTACCAGCATGTCGTGATGCAGCCGGCGATCGGCCGGCTCGATCCGGCCGATGCCGTGCTCCAGGTGAAAGCGCCCGACGATGGTGGCGTTGGCGCGCTCCAGCACCTCGACGATCTCGCCTTCGACGCGCCCGCGCCGGTCGATGCCCGCCTGGCGCACCATGACGCGGTCACCGTGCAGCACCTTCGACATCTCGCCCGGATTGAGGAACATGTCGGGCTCCTCGTCGTCGCGGATGAGAAAGCCGAAGCCGTCGGGATGGCCTTGCACGGTGCCGGCCACGAGGTCGATCTTCTCGGCGATGCACAGGGCGCGGCGCCGGTTGACGATGATCTGACCGGCGCGGGCCATGGCCTGGAGCCGCCGGGCGAAGAACTCGACCTCGTCGTCGGCGATGGCGAGGCGCTCGATCAGATCTTCCTGCTGCAACGGCGCGCCCTCGGCTTCCATCACCTGCAGGATGAATTCCCGCGATGGCAAGGGATCCTGGTAGGTCGCGCGCTCGCGCTCGAGAAACGGGTCGGACTGCCGCAGCGCCATGGCGGCGCGCTGGCTGGCACTGGGGGATTGCAATTTTTTCGGCGGCATGGCGGGGGGCGAAAGCGTTCCGGCTGGTTTGACAAGGCGCGCCGTAGCGGCTAAATTTCGCGCCCGTTGTGCCGAGATGGCGGAATTGGTAGACGCACCAGGTTCAGGTCCTGGCGGGGGCAACCCTGTGGAGGTTCGAGTCCTCTTCTCGGCACCAGTCGTACTGGCAAGACAACCCCGGTCCTCGGGGTCAGGGCTTGCCTTGGCGCATTCAGGTTCAATGCGTCAGCTGACTTGAAATGGATTGCGAAGGACGATCGTTTCTTCGCGGTCCGGACCGGTCGAGATCATGTCCACCGGCACGCCGCAGACCCGCTCGATCATCTTCAGATAGTCGCGCGCGGCCACCGGCAGCTTTTCGTAGTCTTTCACGCCCACCGTGCTGTCCGACCAGCCGGCCACCTCCTCGTAGATCGGTTGGCACTGAGCCAGCTCTTCGGCGCCCACCGGCAGGATGTCGTAGCGCTGCCCCTCCATGAGGTAGCCCACGCCCACCTGCAGTGTTTCCATGCCGTCGAGCACGTCGAGCTTGGTCACGCACAACCCCGACACGCCATTGATCTGGACCGACCGCCGCAGCGCCGCGGCATCGAACCAGCCGCAGCGGCGCGGGCGCCCGGTGGTGGCGCCGAACTCGTTGCCACGGCTGGCAATGCGCTTGCCCACGGCGTCGTCGAGTTCGGTCGGAAACGGACCGGAACCCACGCGCGTGGTGTAGGCCTTGGTGATGCCCAGCACGTAGTTGAGCATCTGCGGACCGACCCCGGCACCGGCGGCCGCCGCCCCCGCGACGCAGTTGCTGGAGGTGACGAACGGATAGGTGCCGGGATCGACGTCGAGCAGCGTGCCCTGGGCACCTTCGAACAGCAGCGGCTCGTTGCGCCGGCTCGCCTCGAACAGCAGGCGCGGCACGTCGCCCACCATGGGGCCCAGCCGCGGCGCCAGCGCCAGGGTCTCGTCGAGCACCTTCTGGAAGTCGACGGTGTCGGCGTGGAAATAGTGCTTGAGCACGAAGTTGTGGAAATCGAGCACCTCGCCCAGCTTGGCGGCGAAGCGCTCGCGGTGAAACAGATCCTGCAACCGGATCGCGCGGCGCGCGACCTTGTCTTCGTAGGCCGGGCCGATGCCGCGCCCGGTGGTGCCGATCTTGGCCTCGCCCTTGGCGCGCTCGCGGGCCTGGTCGAGCGCAGCGTGATACGGCAGGATCAGTGGGCAGGCCTCGCTGATGGTGACGCGGCCGGCCACCGTGACACCCGCCGCTTCGAGCGTGTCGATCTCCTCGAGCAGCGCCTGTGGCGACACCACCACGCCGTTGCCGATGTAGCAGCGCACCTCGGGCCGCAGGATGCCCGACGGAATCAGGTGGAGCACGGTCTTGCGGCCGCCGATCACGAGCGTGTGGCCGGCGTTGTGACCGCCCTGGAACCGCACCACGCCCGAGGCTTGTTCGGTGAGCAGGTCAACCACTTTGCCCTTGCCTTCATCGCCCCACTGCGAGCCGATCACCACGACGTTCCGTGCCATGTCTGTTATCTCGTTTTCGTTATGTTGTCCGCGGCGCCCGGCCTGCGCGTCGCGGGGGTCACTGCGGATGCAGCGGTGCAACCTGCCAGACGCCGCCAGCCAGCACGAGCCTGCGGTCGACGGCAGTATGGCCGGCCTGGCCAACTTGCCCCGGCAATTCGACGACGACGATCTCGCCGGCCCCGCGCAAACGGGCGATAGCAGCCGCGAGCGCGGGATCCTGGGCATATGGTGCGAGGATCGCCGCCCGAGCACTATCCACACCGACCAGCGCGGCGAGTTCGCGCAGATCCATGCTGAAACCGGTGGCCGGCCGGGCGCGCCCGAACGCCTTGCCGACCTCATCGTAGCGCCCGCCCTGCGCGACAGCATTGGGGCTGCCCGCCACATAGGCGGCGAATACGATGCCGCTGTGGTAATGGTAGCCGCGCAGCTCGGCCAGATCGACCAGGACTTCGCCCACATCGCTGTCCAGACCGGCAACCAGCGCGCGCAACTGCCCCAGGCAGGCGGTGATGCCGGGCTCGTCGGGCAGATGCGTTGCGGCGGCGGCTAGCACTTCAGGCCCGCCGTATAACGTCGGGAGCAGCAGGATGGCCGCGCGCGATGACGCCGCCAGCGGCGCCGCCAGCTCGCGCAGCGCCGGCAGATCTTTCATCTGGAGTGCCTGAAACAGATCGGCCTCGAGTTCGGCGCTGACACCCGCACGCTGCACCAGGGCGCGAAACAGCCCGACGTGACCCAGATCGAGATGCAGGTCGCGCACACCCGCTGCCGCGAGCCCGGCAAGCATCAGGCGCTGGATTTCGAGGTCGCTCTCGACGCCGGTATGGCCGTACAGCTCGGCGCCGATCTGCAGCGGCTCGCGGGTACGGTTCAGGCCCGAGGGCAAGGCGTGCAGCACGCTGCCGCAATAGCACAGGCGCGTCACGCCCTCTCGGTTGAGAAGGTGCGCGTCGATGCGCGCCACCTGCGGCGTCATGTCGGCGCGCAGCCCGATGGTGCGACCCGAAAGCTGGTCGACCAGCTTGATGGTGCGCAGGTCGAGGTCGTGCCCGGTGCCGGTGAGCAGCGATTCCATGTACTCGAGCATCGGCGGGATCACCAGCTCGTAGCCGTGGACGAAGAACAGGTCGAGCAGCCGGCGGCGGAGGCTCTCCACGCGCCGGGCCTCGGCCGGGAGCATGTCCTCGACGTATTCGGGCAACAACCAGTTACGGGCGGACATGGGTTCGTTGACGGTGGTCGGAGAAGTGGATGCGGATCAGCCGGCGCGCGCCAGGGCGAGGACGAGCAGGCCCGCCAGCATCGAACTCAGGCCCATGAAGCGCAACTGGCCGTCGGACAGCTCGGTGAGCTTGCGAAAGGCATCGCGCCAGATGCCGGGCACGAGGAACGGCAGCACCCCTTCCAGCACCAGCAGCAGCGCCAGAGCGGTCAGCAACGAGTCGCTCACGGCCCCTCCGTGGCGCTGGCGGCGCTAAGCCTTAAGCTCAGCGCTTGCCGGCCCCTTTGAGGTACTTGAAGAAATCCGACGTGGGTTCGAGCACCAGCACGTCGCTCTTGTTCTTGAAGCTCTGCCGGTAGGCTTCGAGGCTGCGATAGAAGGCGTAGAACTCGGGGTTCTGCTGGAACGCCTGGGCATAGATGGCAGCGGCCTTGGCATCGCCGTCGCCCTTGATGCGCTGGGCGTCGCGGTAGGCTTCGGCGATGATGACTTCGCGCTGCTTGTCGCCTTCGGCGCGGATTTTTTCGGACTCGGCGAAACCGAGCGAGCGCAGTTCCTTCGCCACCCGCTGGCGTTCGGCTTCCATTCGGCGATACACCGAATCGCTCACCTCCTGCGGCAGGTCGACGCGCTTCAGGCGCACATCGAGCACCTGCACCCCGATCTCGCGGGCCGCGGCATCGGCGCGATCGCGCATGATCGACATGACCTGGTCGCGCTCGCCGGAGACGACATCGTGGATGGTGCGCTTGCCGAACTCGTCGCGCAGGCTGTCGTTCACCTTCTGCATCAGGCGGCGTTTGGCGTCTTCTTCGTTACCGTGCACCGAGATGTAGTACTGCTTCACGTCGACGATGCGCCACTTGACGAACGAATCGACCAGGACGTTCTTCTTTTCGGAAGTGATGAAAAGATCCGGCTCGTCGGCGTCGATGGTGAGGATGCGCGTATCGAACGTGGTCACGCGGTCGACCAGCGGCACCTTGAAATACAGCCCGGGCTTGTCCTTGATGCCGACCACCTCGCCCAGCCGCAGCACGATGACGCTCTGGCGCTGGTCGACGGTGTAAAGCGACAGGCTCGCGATGACCAGCAGCAGGATCACGCCGGCGAGGATGGCACCGAGATTGCGGGTCATGACGAGGCCTCCGAACGAATCCGCGAACTGCAGAAGATCTCGTGTCGGCCGCCGGCGCCCATCGCCTGACCGCCGATCCCCACGCTGCGCGCGGGGCCCCTCGTCGGGTGGCTCATGGGCGCCCCTCCCTTTCCCGCCCGCGAAGGGCCTCGCGCGACCTCGCGACATCGGGCACTGCCGGTTGCTGCACGGCCGTGGGCTCGTTCATGGGCGATGGCTTTGCTGCGCCTTGTTCGATGGCGCTGACACCGGCCCCGGCAACCGCGCCGCTCATCTGCATGATCTTGTCGAGCGGCAGGAACAGCATGTTGCTGCCGGATTTCTGGTCGACAATCACCTTGCTCACATTGGACAGAACGGTCTGCATCATGTCGAGATAGAGCCGGTCGCGCGTGACGCCCGGCGCCTTGGAATACTCGGTGAGAATCTGCTTGAAGCGCGAAGCCTCGCCCTCGGCAGTGGCCACCACCCGCTGGCGATAGCCTTCGGACTCCTGCATCAGCCGCGACGCCGCGCCGCGTGCCTTGGGCACCACGTCGTTGGTGTAGGCCTCGCCCTCGTTCTTCTGCCGTTCGCGATCCTGGCTGGCCTTGACCGCATCGGCGAAGGCGGCCTGCACCTGCTCCGGCGGCTGCGCGTTCTGCATGGTCACCTGGTTGATGCTGATGCCGGTCTTGTAGCGATCGAGCATCTCCTGCATCAGCACGCGCGCCTCGGCGGTGATCTTGGCGCGGCCCTCGTACAACACGACGTCCATGCGCGACCGGCCGACGGCTTCGCGGATGGCGCTTTCGGCCACCTGCTTGACCGACTCGTCGGGGCTGCGGTTGTTGAAGAGGTAGTCCTGGGGGTCTTTCAGCAGGTACTGGACCGCGAACTGCACGTCGACGATGTTCTCGTCGTCGGTGAGCATCAGCGACTCTTTCGGGACCTTGCTGCGGACGTCGTTGCGGTAGCCGATCTCGACGGTTCGAACGCCGGAGACATTGACGGCTTCGGCCGACTCGATCGGGTACGGCAGGTGCCAGCGCGGCCCCGGATCGGTGATCTCGGTGAACTTGCCGAAGCGCAGCACCACGCCGCGCTGCGCGGCGTCGACGATGTAGAAGCCGCTCGCGATCCACACCAGGAAAACCAGCGCGATCAGCAGCCCGGCGCCACCACCGAGTTGGCGCAACCCGCCACCAGGCCCATTGCCGCCCGGCGCCGGCGGTTTGCCCTTGCCGCCGAACAGCGCGTTGAGTTTCTGGTTGAAGCGCGCCCAGATTTCATCGAGGTCGGGCGGACCATCGCCACGCTTGCGTCCCCAGTTTGGATCGTTCAATGCCATTCGGTGGATGTCCTGTGCGGAATCGGGGAAAGGTGATGCGTCGCGCGGTGGCGTTTGCGGCTGAAGGGGTGGGGGAAAATCAGGCGGTGGGGGAAAATCAGGCGGTCGGGAAAGATCAGACGGCTTCGAGGCGACCCTCGCGTGGAGCTTCGCTGGCGGGGTCGGCGAGCTGGTCGAGCACCGCCCTGAGATGCTCCAGGCCGGCACCGGTCAGGGCGCTCAACCTGATCGCTGAAACTCTACCATATTCATCGGTCTCCACACCCGGCGCGATGCCGGTGCGGTCGATCTTGTTGTAGACCACGATCTGGCGCGCGACATCGGCGCCGATGTCGGACAGCACCCGCCCGACCTCGCGCATCTGGGCATCGCGATCGGGGCTGGCGGCGTCGACCACATGCAGCAGGAGGTCGGCGCGCGCGGTTTCTTCCAGCGTGGCGCGAAAGGCATCGACCAGGGCATGCGGCAGGTGGCGGATGAACCCGACGGTGTCGGACACGATCACGGGGCCGTGCTCACCCTGGACCCGGCGCGACGTGGTGTCGAGCGTGGCGAACAACTGGTCGGCGGCATAGGTGCCGGTGTGGGTGAGCGCATTGAACAGCGTGGATTTACCGGCGTTGGTGTAGCCCACCAGCGAGACCGTGGGCACGTTGTTGCGATCGCGCGAGCGGCGCTGGGTTGCCCGCTGGCGGCCGAGCCGTTCGAGCTTCTCCTTGAGCACCTTGACGCGCTTGCCGAGCAGCCGGCGATCGGTTTCGAGCTGGGTTTCGCCCGGTCCGCGCAGGCCGATGCCGCCCTTCTGGCGTTCGAGGTGGGTCCAGCCGCGGACCAGCCGCGTGGCCAGATGTTCGAGCTGGGCGAGTTCGACCTGGAGCTTGCCGTCGTGGCTCTTGGCGCGCTGGGCGAAGATGTCGAGGATCAGGCTGGTGCGGTCGACCACGCGGCATTCGAACTTGCGTTCGAGGTTGCGCTCCTGGGCCGGCGACAGCTCGTGGTTGAAGATGACGATCGAGGCTTCGGTGCCGGCAACGGCGTCGGCGATCTCCTGCACCTTGCCGCTGCCGGCGAAGGTGGAGGGGTCGGCGCGCTTGCACTGCCCGGCGATGTCGGCCACGACGGCAACCCCGGCGCTGCGGGCGAGTTCGCGCAGTTCGGCGGTGGCTTCGTCGGCTTCGGGCTCGCCGTTGAGCAGGCTCACGAGGACCGCACGATCACCACCGGCGTGACGTTCTAACATGTCGTCAGTGACGCTGCGGTGGACGACCCGCGCGGGCTACATCAGATCTCAGGGGTGTGCTCGGAAGTGAAGTTGACGGGACGGGACGGCACCACGGTCGAGATGGCGTGCTTGTAGACCATCTGGGTGACGGTGTTCTTGAGCAGCACGACGTACTGGTCGAAGGATTCGATCTGGCCCTGCAACTTGATGCCGTTGACGAGGTAGATCGATACCGGGACATGTTCCTTGCGCAACGTGTTCAGGAACGGGTCTTGTAGCAACTGCCCTTTGCCGCTCATCGCCTATCTCCTTCTTTTCGGGTTCAAAGGCACTACTAATCTACGTCAAATTATCGGCCAATACCACTTGGGGCCGTGGCGTCCGGAAGCAACCCCTCATGAATCAACCTGTTTGGCGATGAAGTTCAGCCACTACGCCGCCCGATGACGGCAACCACCACAAGACTGGCCCACAACAACGCAACCCCGCCATCAACGCTCAGGTTTCCCTCATCCCCAGCCC
>JANMWG010000459.1:0-8587 GCA_031393885.1 Betaproteobacteria bacterium
GTGCCCTGCACGCGAGCGCTGACAATGCGATTGGCGTCGCGCTCGATGTCGAGCCTGCTGCGCTCGGCATCGATCACATCGAGAAAATTCACCGCCCCGGCGTCGTAGCGCAGCCGCGAGAGCTTCGCGGCACGACCGACCGCGTCGAGTGCTTCGGCGTTGGCGGCTTCCTGGCCGGCGAGCGAGCGCAGCCCTGCAAGACTGTCTTCGACGTCGGCGAACGCTTCGAGCACGCGCTGGCGATAGTTGCCGACCGCCTCTTCGTAGTCGGCCTTCGAGCGCGCGAGGTTGGCCTTGTTACGACCGCCATCGAGAATCGGCAGGCTGACCAGACCGCCGAGGAACGGGCCGAGGAACCACGTCCGGCTCGACCAGCGGAACAGGTCGCCGAGTTCGTCGGACTCGAATCCGCCTTGGCCCGTCAGCTTGATCGACGGAAAGAATGCCGCCTTGGCCACCCCGATACGCGCGTTCGCCGCGATCAATGCCGTTTGCGCTTTCACGATGTCGGGCCGGCGTTCGAGCAACGCCGACGGCACGCCCGGCGGCACGCCCGGCGCGAACCGGACCGGCTCACCGGCATCGATGCCGAAGGCAGCCGGCGGCTTGCCGACCAGCACCGCCAGGGCATTCTCGAGCTGCGCCCGGCGACCCTTGCCGGCTTCGAGCAAGGTGCGGGCGCTTGCCGTCTCGGTGCGGGCGCGGGCGAGATCGAGCTCGCCGATCGCACCGGCTTCGAACCGGCTGCGCAGCAGGCGCACGGCCTCTTCTCGCAGCTTGATCGTGCCGGCCAGGATCGCGATGTCGGCGTCGATTTCCCGCAACTGGAAATAGGTGCGTGCCACGTCCGCCTGCAGGGCGAGTGTCACCGACCGGTAGGTCGCCTCGGCGCCGCGCAGGTCGCTCTTGGCGGCCTTGACGCTGTCCTTCACGCGACCGAACAGATCGAGCTCATAGCTCGCCGTCAGTGGCGCGCGCCAGAGCGTGCGCGACGCGACGTCGGTGCCCGGCGGCAAACCGAGCGAACCGGGCGACGGCCGGGTGTTGAACGGACCGAAACCCGCGGTCACCGAAACGCCGCGATCAGCTTCCGTGACGCCGAGCAGCGCCCGCGACTGCCGGACCCTGGCGGCGGCCGCCTGAAGACTTGGACTGTCCGCGACCGCCGCCACGACCAGTCGATCGAGGACCGGATCCCTGAACGCTTTCCACCATTCCCCACGCGGGTCACGCTCGGCCGGCTCGGCGGGTTTCCAACTGCCGCGTTCGTCAACCGGCAGGTCGATGGCGGCACGCTTGTAGGCGTCGGGCGTCTGCACCGACGGCTGTTCGAATTTCGGTGCGAGGCTGCAACCGGCGAGAGTCGTGATCAGCAACGGCAACCACCAACGAGTCGGGTCAGACATGACTGCCACCTCCTTCGACCGCCGCGTGCGGTGGCGGACTTCCCGGCTTCGGCGCGCGCTTGCCCGATTGCAGCAGCACGAAAAACACGGGCGTCAGGAACAGACCGAACAGGGTCACCCCGAGCATGCCGGAGAACACCGCCACCCCGATGGCCTGGCGCATTTCGGAGCCGGCGCCACCGCTCAGGATCAGCGGCGTGACGCCCATGATGAAGGCGAACGAGGTCATGAGGATCGGGCGCAGCCGCAGGTGGCAGGCCTCGAGCGCCGCTTCGCGCGCGGACTTGCCGGTGCGCTGCACATCCCGGGCGAACTCGACGATCAGGATGGCGTTCTTGCACGCCAGGCCGACCAGCACGATGAACGCGATCTGCGTGAAGATATTGTTGTCGCCTGCCGGCAGGTTGACGCCGATCAGCCCGAGCAGGGTGCGCACGACAGTGTGCTCACCGACCGTGAGCCACACGCCGGTCACGGCGAACAGCACGCACATGGGCACGATCAGGATCACCGCCAGCGGCAGCGCGAAACTCTCGTACTGCGCGGCCAGCACCAGGAAGGCCAGCAGCACGCACAGCGGGAACACGTAGATCATCGTGTTGCCGGCGAGGATTTCCTGATAGGTGAGATCGGTCCACTCGAAGGCGAAACCCTTAGGCAATGTCTCCTCGAGGATCTTCCCGATCGCGCCCTGCGCCTGTCCCGACGAGAAGCCGGGCGCGGGCCCGCCGTTGATCTCGGCGGTAACATAGCCGTTGTAGCGCTGCACCCGGTCGGGGCCGAAGCTCGCCCGGGTCTGCAGCACCGACGAGAGCTGGATCATGTTGCCGCCCGGCGAGCGCATCTTGAGCGATCCGATCTGGTCGGGATCGACGCGATACGGCGCGTCGGCCTGCACCACCACCTGGTAGGTGCGGCCGAACCGGTTGAAGTCATTCACGTAGACCGAGCCGAGATTGATCTGCAGCGTGTCGAAGACGTCGCCGAGATTCAGGCCCATGCGTTTGGCTTTCTCGCGATCGACATCGGCAAACACCTGCGGCACGTTGATGGTGTAGCTCGAGAACACGCCGGCCAGTTGCGGGGTCTGGTAGGCACGACCGATCGACGCGCCGAGGGCGCCTGCAAGAGCACCGAAGCCGGCATTGCCGCGATCCTCGATCTGCAACCGGAAGCCGCCGATGGTGCCAAGGCCCTGCACCGCCGGCGGCGGAAACACCATCACGAACGCATCCTGGATGCCGGAGAACTGGGCGTTGAGTGCACCGACCGTGGGATACAACTGGGTCTCCGGCGTCTTGCGATCCTTGAAGTCCTTGAGACCGAAGAACGCGATACCTTCCGACGGACTGTTGGTGAAACCATTGATCGACAGGCCCGGAAACGCCACCGACTCGGCCACAGCGGGATGCTCGAGACCGATGGCCGTCATGCGCCGGATCACCGCCTCGGTCCGGTCGAGCGATGAAGCATCCGGCAGCTTGGCGAACGCCACCAGGTATTGCTTGTCCTGCTGCGGCACGAAGCCGGCCGGCACGTGGCCGAACACCCACACCGTGGTGGCGATGAGCAGCACGTAGACGAGCATCACCACGGCCTTGATGTTGAGGATGTGCCCTACCCCGCGACCGTAGCCGGCCGAGGCGCGACCGAAGAAGCGGTTGAAGGCGCGGAAAAACCAGCCCAGCGCCGCATCCATGCCGCGTTGGACGATATCTTTGCGGGCGCCGTGCGGCTTGAGCAGCACGGCTGCCAGCGCCGGCGACAGGGTCAGCGAGTTGATGGTGGAGATGACCACCGAAATCGCGATGGTCAATGCGAACTGGTTGTAGAACTGTCCGGTCAGGCCCGACACGAATGCCGTTGGCACGAACACCGCGCACAGCACCAGCGCCGTGGCGAGGATCGGCCCGCTCACCTCGGTCATCGCCTTGTGCGTGGCGTCGCGCGGACTCAGGCCGTTGGCAATGTTGCGTTCGACATTCTCGACCACGACGATCGCATCGTCGACCACGATGCCGATGGCCAGCACCAGGCCGAACAGCGTCAGCACGTTGATCGAGAACCCGAACGCCAGCATCAGGCTGAAGGTGCCGATGATCGACACCGGCACTGCGGCCAGCGGAATGATCGAGGCGCGCCACGTCTGCAGGAACACCAGCACCACGATGACGACCAGCAGGATCGCTATGAACAAAGTCTCGATCACCGCCTTGATCGAGTCGCGCACGAACTGCGTGGGATCGTAGACGATGGCGAAATCGAGTCCGGGGGGGAAGTCCTTCTTGAGTTCCCCCATCACCCGGTGCACTTCGTCGGAGAGCGCCAGGGCATTGGCCGTGGGCGACTGGAACACGGCGATACCGACCGACGCCTTGTTGTCGAGCAGGCCGCGCAACGAGTAGGTGCTGCCGCCCAGTTCGACGCGAGCGACATCCTTCAGGCGCACGATGCCGGCGGCGTTCGAGCGCACGATGATCTCGCGGAATTCGCTTTCGTCGGCCAGCCGCCCTTTCGCGTTGACGGCGAGCTGGAACTGCGCGGCCCCGCCGGTGGGCGGCGCGCCGATCACACCTGCCGCCACCTGGACGTTCTGCTCACGGATGGCGCCCACCACGTCACTTGCCGTGAGTCCGAGCGCCGCGAGCCGTGGCGGATCGATCCATACCCGCATCGCGTAATCGCCACCGCCGAAGACCTGCACCGACCCCATGCCCTCGATGCGCGCGAGCTCATCCTTGATGTTGATGGCGGCGTAGTTGCGCTGATAGAGCTCGTCGTAGCGGCCGTCGGGCGATACCAGGCTCACCACGAGCGTGAGGCTGGGCGAGCTCTTTTCCGCGGTGACGCCGATGCGCCGGACCTCCTCGGGCAGGCGCGGCAGCGCGCGCTGCACGCGGTTCTGCACCTGGGTCTCGGCCGCGTCGATGTTGGTGCCGACCTTGAACGTGACGGTGAGCTGGTAGGAGCCATCCGAGGTCGATTGCGAGGACATATAGAGCATGTTCTCGACGCCGTTGATCTGCTCCTCGAGCGGTGAGGCGACGGTCTGGGCGATGACCTGCGGATTGGCGCCGGCATAGTGCGCGCGCACCACAACTGATGGCGGCACGACATCTGGATATTCCGAGATCGGCAGCTTGCCGATCGAGATCAGGCCGGCCAGGAAGATGAAGATCGAGACGACGCCCGCGAAGATCGGGCGGTCGATGAAGAAGCGGGAAAGGTCCATGGCGGGCGGTCGGGCGCGGTCAGGACTTCTTCTTGTCGGTTGCCTTGCTGTCCGCACCGGCGGGCTTGGCGGTCTCGTGGGCCTTGTCCGGCTTGTCGGTGGATGCGGGCTTTTCCATCGGCTTGGCCGCCTTCTCCATCGGCTTTTCCGTGGGCTTTTCCGTGGGCTTTTCCATGGGCTTGTCCGCCGCCTTGTCGGCCGGCTTGGCCGGTTCGGCTGCCAGCGGAGCCGCCGCCCCCGCGTCGGCGGCCGCTTCGAGCTTGGCGGTCACCGGCACCCCGGGACGAATGCGCATCAGGCCATTGACGATCACCATCTCACCCGGCTTCAAGCCGTCGTAGATCACGCGCATGCCATCGACCAGCGGCCCGGGCTTGATCGGCCGTACCTGCGCGGTCTTGTCGGCGCCCACGACGAACACGTACTTGCGGTCCTGGTCGGTGCCGATGGCGCGTTCGGACACCACCACGGCGTCCCTGCCACCCGACGGGTCGGACAATTTCACCCGCGCGAACAAGCCCGGCGTAAGCGCGCCGTCGGGATTGGCCAGGAGCGCCCTGATCTTGACGCCGCCGGTGCCGGGATCGACCCGGTTGTCGACGTAATCGAGCCGCGCCTGATGCGGAAATCCGGTCTCGCCCGACAGACCGACGCCGACCTCGAGCTTGCTCTTGCCGGCCTGCCCGCGCAGCCCGAAACGTACGAAGGTGTGCTCGTCGGCATCGAAGGACACATACACCGGATTCGACGACACCACGGTGGTCAGCACGGGAGACTCGGGCCCGTTGGCCTGGACCAGGTTGCCGACGGTGATTTCGGCCTTGCCGACGCGACCGGTGATGGGCGACAGCACGCGCGTGAAGGAGACATCGAGCTTCGCGGATTCGAGCTGCGCCTGCGCGCCGCGCAAGGTGGCTTCGAGATCCTTGACGGAAGCCCCGGCTTCATCGACCTCACGCTGCGACGTGGCCTGGGTAGCGAGCAGCTTCTCGTTTCGGGCGAGCGCGATGCGCGCCATGTCGATGCGGGAATTGAGCGCGGCCACCTGCGACTCGGCGGCCCGGGCCTGCGCTTCGTAGGTGCGCGCGTCGATGGTGAACAGCAGATCGCCCTTGTGCACTTCGGCGCCCTGCTGGAAGTGGATGCCCTGGATGTAGCCGGTGACGCGCGACCGGATCTGCACCTGCTCGACCGCTTCGAGGCGGGCCGGGAATTCGACCGTCTCGGCGATCGGACGGGACACTGCCGCGGCCACGGTGACCTCGGGCGGGCCACCCATGCCGTGCGGTGGGCCGCCGGCGCCTTCGTCCTTCTTGCCGCATGCCATCAACGCCACCGCGACCAGCAGCAACACCGCGCCCGTCTTGCGCTTCACCATTCCAGACTCCCTCGGGAAAATTCGAATGCGGCGCAGCAGCGCCGCCGATACCGGTATCGCCATCAATGAATCGGCGCCGTGGCCATGCGGATGAGCAGCTTCTGGATGCGCCGTTCATCCTTGTCGGTCAGGGGCGAGATGCCCAGCATCTCCAGCAGCCACATGCCGTCGAGCGCCAGCGTCACCACCGCCGCCTGATCCCAACCGACCGGCGTATTGCCGAGCTGAGCGAAGTGGTGACGATAGAAGCCGCGCAGCGGCTCCAGCAACTCCGGGTTGCTGGCGAGCGCCGGCAGCAAGGCGCACGAGGCATGGCCAAGACTTTCATCCATCCCGAAAACCGCTTCCACAAACGCCTCCAGCGAACGCGCCGGGTCGTCGCCCATGCGAGCTTGCGCATCTGCATACACCTCACGGAAGGTATCGACCATCCGTTGGACCAGCGCGACCAGCATCGCCTCCTTGGTCTGGAAGTGATATAGCACGCCACCCTTGCTCAACCCGGCCGCCTCGGCCACCGCATCGAGCGTCACATGGCTCGCGCCACGCTCGCGCACCACGCGCTCGGCAGCATCGAGAATCGAACCTCGAACCGATTCTTTCACCATGAGAGTTTCCCCCGCCCGAAGTCGCATCCCTCATGAGCCGAACGACTCATCGACTGGTTGATCTGATGCCAGAAAGGTAAACCGTCCAGTCGGTACAGTCAATTCGGGAACAACCCTCTGGAACAACCCAACAGCAGCAGCATCTGCACAACCCGCCATCCGACTCGCATGGGCCTGCCTCTCCGGACCCACCGGTCTGAATCAAACAAAGAGCGGCGTTCGCCTTCAGCGAAGCCCCTCCTCCGTGCCCGGTTCGCGGTCTTGCGCCGCGATACATCGATCACAGACCCTCTCGGGCCGCCGTGGTTATCCCAGGCGCGCGAGCAGCGCCTGCGCGGCGCGTTTCGACACCACCAGCACCAGCTTCATGGTGGCCCGGGTGGCACCGACGAACAGGCGCCGCAGGGCGCGCTCGTCGAGCGCCTCGAAGTCGATCTCGGTGAGGATGACGCACGGCGCCGACTGACCCTTGAAGCGATAGACCGAGTCGAGCAGCAGTTCGCCTTCGGTGTATTCCGGGCTCCCCAGCAGGTCATAGCGGCCGGTGGGTGCGCGCAGCTTGTGGGGCCCGAGCTGGGTGTAGCTGGCGAGCGCCGAGTGTTCACGACCGCGAAAGGTCAGCACCGCGATCATGGTGCGGGGGAAGCCGGCACCGATACATTGCGTGATCGCGGTCTTGGTGGCATCCACCAGCCCGGCAGCGCCCTCGTAATCGATGATCTGCACATCGGAACCGTGCAAGGGGCTCGCGCCGCGCACTTCGCGACCGGGGCCGAGCAGGCGATTCAGGTGGTCGAGAATATCGCCGGGACTGCGGTAGTTGGTATCTGCATGCAGCGTCACCCAGCCCGGCAGGTCCACCGGTGGGCGCTGGTAGAGGTTCTGCATCGGGTCTTCCAGCCACCAGGCACGACCCCTGTCGGCGAGCAGGCGCAGCAGCGGATCGCGCCAGGCGGCGTCGAAGTCCTGGCCCTCGTCGACCACGATGTCGTTGAAGCGCCATCGGTTCTGGAGCGGGGCTTCTGCAAAGGTGCGTTCGAGCGCGGCGAAGGCGCCGGGCTGCCCGAAATCGGGACGTTGACCGATGCTGCGCGCGACGCGCTCGCAGAGCTGGTGGTAGGTGGCGACCTCGGCCTGTGCCGGTGCGATGCGCACGACATGGTCGGCGAGCGGCCGGTTGTAGCAGACGTACAGCGACCGGCGACCGGCCTGCGCGCCGTCGCGCAGCACGGCCATCGCGAGCTGGGTCTTGCCGGAACCCGCGGTGCCGACCACGCGCAGCCGGAACGGGTCGCACTCGATGCACCGCCCCCACTCCGCCAGACCGCCCGACAGCCGGGTGTAGAGCGCCTCCACCGTGCCCGCCACGGCGCCGACCTCGGGCACCAGATCGAGCATGTCGCCGAAGAAGCGGAACACGTCGGCGGTCTGCGGGGAGTCGGGCTCGTCCAGCGGCAATGCGGCGCGAATCGCGGCGACGAGCGTATCGCGACGCGAGGCATCGATGATGCGCTCGTCCTCGATGCCGGCGATCGCGCGATGGCGGACGGTGTAGTCGGGGCAGTACAGCATGGTCTCGAGGCGCAGCTTGGCGCCACCGTGCGCGCGGCTGTAGCGCGAGTGCAGCGCTTCGGCATTGCGCGCGATCTGTATCGGGACATTCTTCGCGGTCTTGCCATACTGCTTGACCAGGCCGTCGTCGGTCTCGCTCAGCAGACCGGACTTCTGCTCGATCAGCAGCACCCGCGCGCTCGGCGACACGATCGCGAAATCGATCTCGCCGAACACCGAGCAACCCTGGTCGAGGCGGGTCCAGTGGACGCCGTGGAACACGGTGTAGTCGTCGGGCAGACCGGCCGCGAGGCGCGCCAGGGTCTCGATCTCGCGCTGCGCCGCGCCGAGCGCCTCGACCTGGCGCCAGCCGTGGGGGTGGATGCGGGCCATCCCGCAGTCTACCGGTGAC
>JANMWG010000482.1:0-46775 GCA_031393885.1 Betaproteobacteria bacterium
CGCGGCGCACACCGCCACGTTCGTCGGCAGCGGTTCGGTCGAAGTGCTCGCCACCGCATCGATGATCGTGCTGATGGAGAAAGCCGCCGGCAGTTCGGTCGAGTCGCTGGTGGGCAGCGAACGCACCACCGTGGGCACGCATATCGACATGCGGCACATCGCGGCCACGCCGCCGGGTGTGCGTATCGACGCCTATTCCCGGTTGATCAAGGTCGACGGGCGGCAGCTCACGTTCGAGGTATGGGCCGAGGATGCCCGGGAACGCATCGGCGAGGGTGTGCACGAGCGGGTGATCATCGACCGCGACCGGTTTCTCGCCAAGGTCGCGTCGAAGGCCGATCAAGTCTGACCCGCCTCGGTACGCGACCTGCGTGGCTCAGGCCAGGGCGCGCGTCACCACTTCGGTGACATCGCGCGACAAGGCCGGGTGCTGCTGGATCCGCTCCAGCGCGGTACGCGCGTGGCGCTGGTGCCCGGTGTCGAACTTGCGCCAGCGATCGAAGGCGCGGGTCAGCCGCGACGCCACCTGCGGATTGAGCGAGTCGAGCTTCACCACCTGATCGGCCACGAAGGCGTAGCCGCCACCGTCCGCGGCATGAAAGCGCACCGGGTTGGCGTGCGCGAACGCACTGACCACGGCGCGCACCCGGTTCGGATTTCGCAGATCGAAGTCGGGGTGGACGATCAGTCGCCTGACGTCGTCGAGCGTCGCCGGCAGGCGCGACGTGGCCTGGACGGTGAACCACTTGTCGAGCACCAGCGCCTCGTGCTTCCAGCGGGCGTGGAACTGCGCGAGCGCCGGCGCTCGCTCGGCGCAATCGGCGTTCGCCAGTTGCTTCAGCGCCGCCATGGCGTCGGTCATGTTGTCCGCGCCCTGGAACTGGCCCAGGCAGATCGCGCGGATCCCGGGGTCGTCGAGTTCCATCAGATAGCCCAGGCAGAGGTTGCGCAACGCGCGCCGGCCGGCGGGTGCGGCGTCCGGGCTGTAGCTTCCGGGCACGGCCATCGCGCGATACGTGTCGAGCAGCCTGGTGCGCAGCGCCGCTGCCAGTGTCCGCATCACCTGCAACGTCACCGCATGGATCGCATCCGGATCCACGACCGCCATCTGCTCGCCCACATAGGATTCCGACGGCAGCGACAGCGCCTCGGCGGCGAAGGCGGGATCCGCGCCGGCGTCGGCAAGCACGCGACCGAAGGCGTCGATGTAGCTTTGCGGCACGGTGAAGCTCGTGCCCGCCGCATGCGCTTCGACGCCGCGCAGCAGCAAGCCGAGCGCGAGGCGCTGCCCCGCTTCCCAGCGGTTGAACGCATCGCTGTCGTGCGCCATCAGATGGGTGAGGGCGACGTCGTCGAACGGATACTCCAGGATCACCGGCGCCGAAAAGCCGCGCAGCAGCGACGGTACCGGTGCGACCGGGACGTCTTCGAAGACGAAACGCTGCTCGGCTTCGGTGACCGACAGGACCCGCGTGGTGCCGAGCGCTGCGGCCTCCCCCGCAAACCGCAACGGCAGATCGGCGCCGTCCGGCCCGACCAGCCCGACGGCAAGCGGGATGTGAAACGGCAGCTTCTGCGGCTGATCGGGCGTGGGCGCGCACGACTGTCTCACGGTCAGCGTGTAGCACCGTGACCCGGCATCGTAGGTCGTCGCCACGTCGAGATGCGGTGTGCCCGCCTGCTCGTACCAGCGGCGGAACTGGGTGAGGTCGACGCCGCCCGCGTCTTCCATGGCCTGCGCGAAGTCGTTGCAGGTGACGGCCTGGCCGTCGTGGCGCTGGAAGTACAGGTCCATGCCTGCGCGAAACTTCTCCGCGCCGATCAGCGTGTGGATCATGCGCACGACTTCGGCGCCTTTCTCGTACACCGTGACCGTGTAGAAGTTGCTGATCTCGAGATAGGCCTGGGGCCGCACCGGGTGCGCCATCGGCCCGGCGTCCTCGGGGAACTGCATGGCGCGCAGACTGCGCACCTCCTGGATGCGCTGCACCGGGCGCGAATACATGTCGGCGCCGAACTCCTGGTCACGGAACACCGTCAGGCCTTCCTTCAGCGACAACTGGAACCAGTCGCGGCAGGTGACGCGGTTGCCGGTCCAGTTATGGAAGTATTCGTGTGCCACCACCCGGTCGATGTTGAGGTAGTCGGTGTCGGTCGCGGTGTCGGCGCGTGCCAGAACGTATTTGGTGTTGAAGATGTTGAGGCCCTTGTTCTCCATGGCCCCGGCGTTGAAGTCGCCCACGGCGACGATCATGAAGCGGTCGAGGTCGAGTTCGCGGCCGAACACGCGCTCATCCCACGCCATCGATTTCTTCAGCGCCGCCATGGCGAAGTCGGCCTGGTCGAGCTTGCCGGGTTCGACCCAGACCTGCAGCAGCGCCTTGCGGCCCGATGCCGTGGTGAAGTTGTCTTCCAGTACATCGAGTCTGGCCGCGACCATCGCGAACAGATAGCTCGGCTTGGGGAACGGATCTTCCCAGCGCGCCCAGTGGCGGCCGCCGGGCTCCTCGCCGGAAGCGATCAGATTGCCATTGGCCAGCAGCGCCGGATATCGGGCGCGGTCCGCGTGCAACGTCACGGTGTAGCGCGCCATCACGTCGGGACGGTCCGGGAACCAGGTGATGCGGCGGAATCCCTGCGCTTCGCACTGCGAGAACAGGCCATCCTTCGACTGGAAGAAACCCATCAGCCGGGTGTTGCGGAACGGGTCGATGGTGACCACCGTTTCGAGAACGAACGACGATGGCGGGTCGCGCAGGACCAGGTGCGATTCGTCGATGGTGAGCGCCGCCGGCGCCGGCGCCTTGCCGTCGATCGTGACCGACCGGTGTTGCAGGTCGTCGCCATCGAGCATCAGCGGTGCGGTGGCATCAGCGCTGGCCGGGTTGCGGCGTAGCCGACTGGTTGCGTGAATGCGCACGTGATCGGCCAGGATGTCGACATCGAGCAGCACGTCGTCGACGAGCCAGGCGGGCGGGGTATAGTCCTCGAGGCGGATGATCTGGGGATTGGCGTCGCGCATGATGGTTCCGATGCAGTGTTGCGAAAGTCGCCGATTATCGGCGAGAGCCGCGCGCGATGGGAGATTGATCGTGGTCGGTCGGGTGCCGTCGGTCCAGCCCCCGAGCGCCGGGTCTATGCCGCCAGACGATCGACCGGTTGCCGACGATGCGCGATCTGCGCGGCGGCATCACGCAGTGCCGTGCGCAGCCCCTCCTCGACCACCGGGTGGTAGAACGGCATCTCCAGCATGCGCGCCACGCTCATCTCCGACTGGATGCCCCAGGCGAGCAGATGCGCCAGATGTTCCGCGTCGGGGCCGATGAGTTCGGCGCCGAGAACGCGGCCATCGCCCGGTGCTGCGTAGACGTGCAACAGGCCGCGATTGCGCAGCATGACCCGGCTGCGCCCCTGGTCCTCGAAGCTCGCGCGGCCGGTCACGAACGCTTGCCCGGCGAGGTCGGCGTAGCGTTGCCCGATCACCGCCAACTGCGGATCGGTGAAGACAATCGCGAGCGGCGTGCGCCGAAGGCCCGGGCGAACATCGGGCAGCGCCGCCGCGTTCTCGCCGGCGATCCGGCCCTCGTCCGCTGCTTCGTGCAGCAGCGGCAGGTCGTTGTTGGCATCGCCGGCGATGAAGATCGTGCTGGTCCCGCAACGCAGGGTGGTGCGATCGAACCGCGGTACGCCGGCAGGGTCGAGCGCGAGCGAAGTGGTAGCGAGGCCGAGGTCGCGAACGTTGGGCGTGCGGCCCGTTGCGGCGATGACGTAGTCGACCGTCTGCTCATCGAGCCGGTTGTGCGCATCGCGGCGCGCGATGCGCACGCCGCCCTCGACCCGGGTGATGCTTTCGACTTTCGCATCCGGGTCGAGACTGAATTCCGCTGCGAAGGTGGTGTGCGCGTATTCGCGCAAGGCAGGATCGGAAAACGGTCCCACGTAGCCGCCGCGGCCCACCATCGAAATGTCGACCCCGAGACGGCTCAGCGCCTGCCCCAGTTCGAGCCCGATCACGCCGGGCCCGAAAACGGCGGCCGAGCGCGGCAGGTCGCTCCAGGCGAACACATCGTCGTTCACCACCAGCCGGTCTGCCGCGTCGCGCAGCAGCCCGGGAATGGCGGGGGCGGAACCGGTAGCGATCACGGCGCTGCGAAACCGGACCGCTGGACCGCCATCGATCTGTAGCGATCGATCGCCGGTGAAGCGTGCCTTGCCTGTCAGCCGGTCACCCGGGGGAATGCGATCGACCGCATCGAGCACGAAGCCGACGAACCGGTCGCGCTCGCGTTGTACGCGCGCCATCACCGCCACGCCGTCGACGAGCACCCGGCCTTCGAGCCGCAGGCCGAACTCGTTCCACTTTGCCGGGCCATGCGCGGCCTCGGCAGCCGCGATCAGCAGCTTGCTCGGCATGCATCCGACGCGCGCGCAGGTCGTGCCGTGCGGGCCGGATTCGATCAGCAACGCCTGTTTGCCCGCCGCCACTGCCGCACGATAGGCGGCAAGCCCGGCGGTGCCGGCGCCGATGATCGCCACATCGGTGTCGATGATGTTCATTTGTGGTGTTCCCGGTGTGAGGGCTCCCCGGGCGGGGAGCCGTCCTGCCTCCGTCAAGCCGCCTTGCGCGACCACCGCTCGAGTTCGTCCGCGCCGCCGATGTGCTCGCCATTGATGTAGATCTGCGGCACGGTCAGCGCCCCGCTGACGGCACCGACCACCCGGCTGCGATTGGTGTTCGGCAAGGTCACTTCGGCGTAGTCGTAGCCGAGTTCGCTCAGCTTTGCCTTGGCCCGGGCGCAATGGCCGCAGCCAACGCGGGTGAAGATCGCGACCTGATCCGGCTTCCGCGCGGTCGGGTTGATGAAGTTGAGCATCGTGTCGGCATCGGACACCTCGAACGGGTCGCCTTCCTTCTCGGGCTCGATGAACTGCTTCTGGATCACGCCATCCTTGACCAGCATCGAATAGCGCCATGAGCGCTTGCCGAAGCCCAGGTCGGACTTGTCGGCCAGCAGGCCCATGCCGGCGCTGAAGTCGCCGTTGCCGTCCGGGAGCAGGAACACATTGCCGGCCTCCTGGTCGCGCGCCCATTCGTTCATCACGAAGGTATCGTTGACCGAGATGCAGACGATGGTGTCGACGCCATTGGCGCGAAACGCGGGGGCGAGTTCGTTGTAACGCGGCAGATGGGTCGACGAGCAGGTCGGGGTGAAGGCGCCGGGCAGCGAGAACACCACCACGGTCTTGCCCTTGAAGATGTCGTCGCTCGTCACGCTCTTCCACTCGTTGTTTTCGCGGATGCGAAACGTGACTGCCGGGACGCGCTGGCCTTCCTTGTGCTGAAGCATGTGATTCTCCTTGAAGAGATGTCGATGAAGTCGTAGACGCAGTTTCGCAAACGTCACCGATGGTCGGCCAATACCTTGTTACGATTCGGCCGATAGGCGCCGCCTATCGGGGGCCTTCCGGATCCGACCAATGACACTCACCGAACTCAGATACGTGGTTGCGGTAGCCGACGAACGCAACTTCAGCCGAGCGGCCGAGCGTTGTTTCGTGAGCCAGCCGAGCCTGAGCGCGTCGGTCAAGAAGCTCGAGGAAGAACTCGGGGCGCGCCTGTTCGAGCGCGGCCCGGGTGACGTGCTGCTCACCGAGACCGGCATTGCCGTGGTGGCGCAGGCGCGCCGGGTTCTCGACGAGGCCGGCCGGGTCAAGGCGGTCGCGAAGGCGCGCACCGATCCGCTGGTCGGCCCGTTGCGGGTGGGCGTGATCCACACCATCGCGCCATATCTGCTGCCCGAACTGGTGCTGGGCCTGCGCCACGCGGCGCGCGAGATGCCGCTCGACATCGAGGAAAACCTCACGGCAAATCTCGACCAGATGCTGCGGGCGGGCCAGATCGACGTCGCGATCCTGGCGCTTCCCTACGCGCCGGCCGGTGTCGAAACACTGCCGCTGTACGACGAGGAATTCCGGATCGTGGTGCCGGCGGGGCATCCCTGGGCGCGCCGTAAGGCGATAGCCCCGAGCGAACTCGATGCTGAAAACCTGCTGCTGCTCAGCATCGGTCATTGTTTTCGCGATCAGGTGCTGGATGCCTGCAGCGAATTCTCGCGGCCCACGAGCGGCGGCAAACAGGGCAATTCGCTCGAGACCCTGCGCAGCATGGTCGCCTCGGGGCTGGGCATCTCGGTGCTGCCGGCGTCCGCGCTGACCCCGCGCCACACGAGCCCGCTGGTGCGGGTGGTCGATTTTGCCGCGCCGAGACCGTCGCGCCGGGTCGTGCTCGCCTGGCGCAGCGATTTCCCGCGCCAGGCGGCGGTACGCCTGCTAGGGCAAGTCATCCGGAAGCTCGACCTGCCCATCATCGTCACGGCGGCGGCCGCATAGCGCAAGCCGTTGCGGGCTCAGTGCCCGGCGTGCGCTGATGCGTTGCCCCCACGGTCGTCAGGGGAGCAGGCAAACGCATAGAATGCCGGCCTGTTCACCAAACGAGGCGAAGATGAGTACTACGACAGCAAGCGGTCTGATCATCGAGGAACTTGCCGTGGGCGGTGGCGACACCGCAACGGCCGGTCAGCAGGTGAGCGTGCATTACACCGGTTGGCTCGCCGATGGCACCAAGTTCGACTCCAGCAAGGATCGCAAGGAGCCGTTCGAGTTCCATCTCGGTGGCCGCCAGGTGATCGCCGGCTGGGACGAGGGCGTGCAGGGCATGCGAATCGGCGGCACCCGAAAACTCACGATCCCGCCGCAGCTCGGCTATGGGGTACGCGGCGCCGGCGGCGTCATCCCCCCCCACGCCACCCTCGTGTTCGAGGTCGAACTGCTCGGGATTGGCTGAACGGAAGCCCGTCAGGGCAGGAGATCGCGGACGACTCTGAAGGTGCCCGCGCCGGGCGCGGGCATGGCGGCAATGCCGGTCCTGGTCGCGTACTCCCACTCCGCTGCCGTCGGCAGGCGGTAACGCCAGCCGGTCCTGCCCGTCAGCCACGCCGTGTACAGACGGGCATCGTGCCGGTCGACTTTCGTCACCGGGTTCGTCCCGCGCCCGCGCCCGTTGTCATCGGCGGGCGGGCACGGGCCCGCGGCTACGCAGGCGTCCCAGGCCCCGAACGTGATATCGGCTGTCGACAGGGCAAAGCCGACGACATTGTTCGCGGCGAGACCGCTCGGCGCAATCGCGACCAGTTCGGGGCAGTCGGCGCAGTCGCGGATTGTCGTGCCCGGCACGGCTGATGCGCCGGTATCGTCGCGGCTCTCCGGCTTCGGGCACACGTCGCAGGTACCGGCTTCGGTCGAATCGACGACCGCCGGCACCGATGTCAGTGCCGGCGGCCTCTGGCAGACATCGCATTCACCGGCGGCCAGAGCCGGCAGGATCGGCGACAGCAATACCGACAATACCGGCAATATCCGCGCGATCGTCTGTCGGATGATGGTGCCGGGCTTGGTCGGGGCGCGGCATGAGGATGGCGACATGAGACTTTCCGGATGCAAGATGCACCACTCTACCTTGCGAATCCGCGTGGCGTGACCGTTGCATGCCATGGCGCAACGATATTCCATGACCTTCCCGATGACACCGCTCCCGATCGTTTTCGCCGATATCGAAGCCGCCGCCGCGCGCCTCGACGGCGTGGCGCACCGGACACCGGTCCTGCGCAGCCGCACCGCCGACGAGCGTTGCGGCGCCGATCTGTTCTTCAAATGCGAGAACCTGCAACGTGGCGGTGCGTTCAAGTTCCGTGGCGCCTACAACGCCCTGGCGCAGTTCGATGCCGTCCAGCGCCAAGCCGGGGTGATCGCCTATTCATCCGGCAACCATGCGCAGGCGATCGCCTTGTCGGCCCGCCTGTTGGGCATGCCGGCCGTGATCGTGATGCCGCTCGACGCGCCGCCGCTGAAGATCGAGGCCACGCGCGGGTATGGCGCCGAGGTCATCCGGTACGACCGCTACACCCAGGACCGGGAGCAGATCGGGCGCGCCATCGCCGCCGAACGCGGCATGACCCTGATCCCACCCTATGATCACGCCGACGTCATGGCGGGGCAGGGGACGGCGGCGCTGGAACTGATCGCCGAGGTCAGGCGATTGGACATGCTCGTGGTTTGCGTAGGCGGTGGCGGCCTGATCTCGGGCTGCGCGGTGGCCGCGAAGCACCTGCTGCCGGGTTGCCGCGTGATCGGGGTCGAGCCCGAGGCCGGCAATGACGTCCAGCAGTCGCTGCGCGCCGGGCACATCGTCCACATCGACGTGCCTCGCACCATCGCCGACGGCGCCCAGACCCAGCACGCCGGGCAGCTCACGTTTCCGGTCATGCGATCGCTGGTGGACGAGGTGGTCACCGTATCCGACGCGCAACTGGTGTCGACGATGCGTTTTTTCGCCGAGCGCCTGAAATTGATCGTCGAACCGACCGGCTGCCTCGCCGCTGCCGCCATTCTCGAAGCGGGGCTGCCGGTCGCGGGCAAGCACGTCGGCGTGATCCTGAGCGGCGGCAACATCGACATGACCCGGTTCGCGCAGCTTCTGGCCTGATCGGCGCCGCGCAACGCGCGCAGTTGTCGGTTGCGGCCGGATCCACAGCATGGGTCGTGTCCGGCACCGATCTGCAACCGCACATCGTCGCCTGCCTGTTGCCCGCCAACGATCCGGCGTTCAAGCGCCTGGTCGACCGCGTCATCACCCGCCTGTCGCGGGATGGCGAACTCGCCCAACTCGAACGCAAGTGGTTCGCCGTGCCCGCGGCTCATGTCGCCGCGGCTGGCGTCGATCAGATGTCGCGCTGAACCGCACCCACTCGGAATTCACGGACGATGCTCCCGCCCGGCACTCGTGCCGGGCTTTTTCTTGCCGGATGACGGCTTGGACCCTGCCTTCGCGGATCAGTCTCGCCGCACGAACGGTGTGCGCGCCCAGCCGTCTTCGTACGGCGTCCAGAAATGCGATTCCAGTCGCACATGCCGAAACTTCCAGAGGGCGTCTTCGCGGACATAGCGGTCGTGATAGGTTGCCGCGCCCCACACCGCCTGATTGCGGTCGATGTAGGTGCAGGTCTGTAGCAGATACCAGATGCCGGTGGCGGTGTCGCCCTCGATCTCGATGACCGGACTCACGATGTTGTGGACGGCAAACGAGATGCGGCGGCTGGAACCCTGGAAGAACTTGCGGATGGCCTCGCGGCCCTCGCTACGCCCGAGCGGGCCACCGTCCCAGACGGCGTCGACGGTGAACATCGCGGCGAGTACGTCGGCGTCATAGCCAGCGTCGCACGCGAGCGCGTACCTCGCCTTCAACTGCTTGATGGCTTCGAGATCCTCGAGCCGCCGGATGCGGCGTTCCAGTGAGTCAAAATCCATGGCCACCCCCCCGTTGTGCCCACGATCGGATGATCCGGATGACCCGCTATCGGCTTACCGGTGCCGGCGTAGCGCCGCTTTCGTCGACGCCCCGCGCCGCGGATCAGGAGCCGTTCACGCGGTCTCGAGCATCGGTGCGGCGAACAGCGATTCCATCTCACGGCGTACCTTGTAGGCCGCGGTGGAGGTGTCCATCGCGACATCGCTCCAGGACAGACTCTGGCCTTTGGCCACCGCGCGCGTCACCCTGACGTTGTGCGCGAGGCCGAGCGGCAGGCCGCCGATCCGCATCGACGTGTCGGCGGGTAGCAGCTTGCCCCAGACCGTGTAGCCACCCTCGCCGTCGAGGATGTCGCCGGGCCTCAGGTCGCGCTTCGCGGTGGCGACGACATCCGCGTTCCAGCATTCGGCTACGCCGGTCGCCTCGCCGCGCAACGCGACGCTTGCGACCGACACGCCGACTTCGAGCCCGATCAGGTGCCAGCGCTTGTACAGGGTGAAGTAGCGACCGCTCGGGTCGGTGTGCGCGTTGTATTCCTCGAAACAGTTGCGGATGTATTCGGTCTCGCCCTCGACCGTGACCCAGACGCCCATGCGGATGTCGTACGGGATCCCGCGACCATCGGTCTCCAGCGACGAGATCACTTCGACCATGCCCTTGCGCTCGAGGACGCCGCCTTCGGCGATCGGTCGGGTGACGAACGGAATGTCTTCCACGCTCGCCGGCGGGTAGGTGAGGCCGTTGCTCGGCACCGTGAGTCCGGTCGCGTTGGCGACCGCGGTCGATTCGATCGATGGCTTCGAGCCGTCGAGGAAGCTGTTGAACATCTTCGGGTTCAGGCCGCCGCGTGCTGCCTGCTCCGGTGTCAGGCCGTAATAGCCCCAGACCGTTTCCGGGGTCGACTCGCTGAAGTGCGGCAGCCACTTGTGGCCGCGGCCGGCGGCGACGACCGGAAAGCCGCAGGTGCGGGCCCAGTCGACGAGGTCGCAGATCAGCGCCGGCTGGTCGCCGAACGCGAGCGAATAGATCAGGCCCGCTTCGGCGGCACGCCGCGCCAGCAGCGGACCGCAAAACGCGTCGGCCTCGACGGTCACGTTGACGACGTGCTTGCCGTGCGCGAACGCGGCAAGGCAGTGCTCGACCGCGGCGACCGGGTTGCCGGTGCACTCGACCACGATATCGATCGCCGGTTCGCGGACCAGTGCCTGCCAGTCGTCGCCGATGTGCGTTGCGCCGGTCTTGAGCGCGTCGCCGAGGCTCGTGGCGCGCGTGCGCTCGTCGCTCCAGCCGACTCTCGCGAGGTTCGCGCGGGCTGTGTCGGGCGCCAGATCGGCGATGCCGACGAGGTGCACCCCGGGCGTGCGCGGCACCTGCGCGAGGTACATGGAGCCGAACTTGCCGGCGCCGATCAGGCCGATGCGGATCGGCCGGTTCTCGGCGGCGCGTCGCTGCAACTGGGTGAACAGGCTCATGGTCGTGTCCGTCTCGTCCTACGCTGCGAGGGTCATTTCATCGCTCGATGTTTCGAGCGCGCTTTTCGGCAAACCGTCCTTCCATGGCAGCGCGACCGGATAGTCCCGCAGCAGGCAGTCGTCGGGCAGGCAGTCGATCGGCGTGAAATCGCGGTGGGCGATGTACTCCGGGCGCTTGAAGCGCCGGATGTGGTTGCTGACCGCGCACAGGCTCAGGTAGACGCTCACGCGGTTGTGGGGCGACAGGTTGGAACCGGACGCGTGCACCAGGCAACTGTGGAACAGGATCATCGAGCCGGCCGGTCCCTTCGGCGAGACGATGCCGGCCGGGACGTGGCGACCGTCGGCATCGAAGCCGCCATGACCACCGGCGCGCTCGACCAGTTGCCGGATCAGCCCGTTGTCGACGGTCCACAGCGGGTAGCTCGTGGTCGTCACGTCGTGCTTCGCATCGATGACGCCGCGCTTGTGGCTGCCGGGAATGAACATCAGCGGGCCGTTGAACTCGGTCACGTCGTCGAGGAAGATGGCGACATTCATCGCCCGCTCGGTCGGCATCAGGTCGTCGTTGCGCCAGGTCCCGTAGTCTTGGTGCCACTGCCAGACGTCGCCCTCGAAGCCCATCTTGCCGTTGATCTTGAACTGGTGCATGTAGAGCGCTTCGCCGAGCAGTTCCTGCACCGGCTCGACCATGCGCGGATGGCGCGCCAGTTTCGCGAACGGCTTGCTGTAGAGGTGCGCGGCAAAGTTCGTCCGCACCGCGTCCCGGCCTTTCTCGCGCACGTTGTAGTCCTCGCGCCGGCTGTAAAGGCCCGGCACCTCGGTGGTCAGCGTGCGCGTTTCCTCGGTGCTGAAGATGCCGGGAAAGAACAGGTAGCCGTCGCGGTCGAATTGTTGGTGTTGGGCTGCGGTCAGTTTCATTGGGTGCCTTTCATCGAGGGTTCGAGGAGTACGTCGGAAAGCCGCGCGAGCAGGTTCTCGCTCGCCTGGCGGCCGTGGTGTTCGACCAGGCGGGTTGCCGCCTTCGCGTCGCCGGCGGCGATCGCCTTGGCGATCGCCGCGTGTTCGTCCCAGATCGTTTCGCGCTGGCGCGAGGCCTGCAGCACCGCGCCCATCACGCGCCGCAGGTGAACCCAGTGAAGCTGTGCGCTGCGTTCGATAAGCGGATTGCCCGAAGCAGCGTAGATCGCGTTGTGGAACGCGATGTCGGCTTCGATCATTGCCTTGATGTTGCGTCCGCTCGCGGCTCGCCGCCCCTGCTCGATGAGTCGCGGATCGAGCACGTGGCGGCGTTCGGCGGCGAGGCCTGCGGCGAGTGCGTCGAGCGCACCGCGCACCTGGTAGACCCTGCCGATCCATTCGGCGTCGAGCGGCGCCACCAGCAGCCCTCGGCCCGGCGCATCGAGCAGCAGCCCGTCTTTCTTCAACAACCTGAACGCCTGCAGCACCGGCTGGCGCGACACCTCCAGGCGCTCGGCGAGATCTTCCTGGGTGACGCGGGCGCCGGGCGCGAGCGAGCCGTCGCTGATCGCGTCGAGCAGGGCGACATAGACCTGGTCGACCAGGTCCGGCACGGCTTGCAGTTTGACGAGTTGGGCGAGCATGGGGTGTTATCTGTATTCTGTATACAGAATAACCGGAAATGCAGCGGATCGACAAGCGGAAAGGCAGGCCAAGGAGAACGACCCCACTGCTGCAAGGGTGGCGTCAGCCGCAGTGGGCGGCAGGTGCACCGAATCCCGATCGTTCATTGCCAGGCCGTCGGGCGTGATTCCGCGCCCACCCGGCAATGGGCCCCACGGTCCGTTGCTCGTGGCGGAAACGTTTATTCTTCGGCGAGCGCCGCGCGGCCCGCCGCCGCCGGACCCGGACACCTTGGTCCAGAGCGATCGCCCGATGCAAACCGGTAAAAAAAGTCTCGTGAACGATCTGCCTCCCGATCACCCGGAACGACTTGTTCTCGCCGAGGAAGTCCACGCGCGCCCCCCGGAAGCACTGACCACTCCGTCGCGGGCGACCTACGTCGCGGTGCTCGTCGAACTGGGGCGACGCGGCGACGAGCTCGATCATCTCGCCGCCTTGTGCGCGGGTTTCGATGTGCCTGCACCTCCGCCATCGGCGACGCACTTCAGCGCCGACTTCCCCACGGTGCGCCTCAAGTGGGAGCGGCACGGCGAGTTCTCCGGCTATACCTTCCTCACGGCTGGCCGCAGTGAGACGCCATTCGGCGAGCCCGCGGCGAGCCGGCTTCCCGGTGGCTGGCTCGCTGGCATTCCCGGTGCCACGATCTTCGCTGCTCACGGCAATCTGATCGATGCCGGCGATGGTGAGCCAGCCGGCGAGTTACTGGCGGCGCATTTCGAGGGCAACGTCGTCGTCGGATCCGGCGTCGGCGGCAGTGCCGGCTTCGCGGTCACGGACTTCCGGACCCATGCCGATGGCTTCGCCCGCTTCCTCCTGCTCGATCGAAACTTCACCGGCCGTCAGGCCGGCCGCATGCTGCAGCGCCTGTTCGAGATCGAGGCATACCGGATGCTCGCGCTGCTGGCCCTGCCGCTGGCCCGACGGCAGTCGCAACAACTGGTCGCCATCGAAGGCTCGCTCGCCGACCTTACCCAGGGCATCGCCCGCGATGGCAGCGATGACGAAGCGATCCTGCACGAGCTGACCCGGCTCGCGGCCGAGGTCGAGAGTTGCGTGGTTGCCAGTGAGTTCCGGTTCGGCGCTTGCGCCGCATACCATGGTCTGGTGGTGACGCGGATAGCCGAGCTTCGAGAGCAACGCCTGGCGGGCATCCAGACCATCGACGAGTTCATGGCGCGGCGCTTCTCGCCGGCGGTCGCCACGGTCGCGAGCACCTCGCGCCGACTGCACGAACTCTCGGACCGCGTGGCGCAGGCCTGCCTGCTGCTGTCGACCCGCGTCGGCATCGCCAGGGAGAAGCAGAACCAGGCCCTGCTCGAATCGATGAACCGGCGCGCTCGCATGCAGTTGCGCCTGCAGGAGACGGTCGAAGGGCTGTCGGTGGCGGCGATCCTGTACTACGTGGTCGGGCTGATCGGCTATGCCGCCAAAGCCATGAAGGCCGGCGGCCTGCACGTCGATCCGGATCTCGTCGTCGGCATCGCCATCGTCCCGCTTGCTGTTCTCGTCATTCTCACTTTGCAGCACGCTCGCCGCCGCATTGCCGAACCCGACCCGGGTTCGGTGCGAGTCGGCCGCATGCCCGACTGAGCGAGGCCGCTGAAGCCGGCTATATCGCTTCCGATCGCTGTCCCGGGCAACACTGCTCGCGACGAGAAGAGCCAGGTGCCAAGCGCTGGACCGCACCCAGCCCGGACTGGCGTTGAAGAAGGGCCGTGCAGCCACCATGCCCCGGCTACAAGCGCAACGGCACGGCCTCGATGTTCGCTGCCCTGAACGTACTGAACGGCCACGTCATCGGGCAGAAGGGCATCCGCGCAAACAGTCGTTTAAGTTTCAAGAAGAATGCAACGACACACTGGCGGCAATGGGGCCGGTCTGGCGCTCCAGCGCCGAGCCGATCTGCGGCAGCGCGTCGGCAGCGGTTCGAGCGCCAGCAGGCGTCGCCGCGGATGCTGGGCGTCATGAGTATGCCCCGATCGGCTCACAGACCGCATTTATTCGCCCCGCGACATGGCCCTACCGTCCCCGCGACTCCTTGAGCGTGACTGCCCGGTTGAAGCGCGGCGCCCCCGGGGCCGAATCGATCTGATCGGCGCAGAAGTAGCCGTGACGTTCGAACTGGAAGCGGTCTTCGGGCAGGGCGGTGGCGAGCGACGGCTCGAGCTGGCCGGTGACCACCCGGCGCGAATGCGGGTCGAGATCGAGCAGGAAGTCGCGCTCGCCGGCACCGGGACTGGCCACGGTGAACAGCCGTTCGAAGAGCCGTACCTCCGCCGGGTGGGCGTGACGCACCGACACCCAGTGGATGTTGCCCTTGACCTTGTAGCTGTCGGCCCCGGGCGTGCCCGATTTCGAATCGGGGTGGTACTCGCAATGCACCGCCGTCACGTTGCCGTCGGCGTCCTGGTCGTGGCCGGTGCAGCGGATGACGAACCCGAAGCGCAATCGCACCTGGGCGCCGGGCGTCAGCCGGAAAAAGCCCTTCGGCGGCGTGACCATGAAGTCGTCGCGTTCGATCCACAGTTCGCGCGCGAACGGCAGGTCGCGCTTGCCCCATTCGGGCCGCTGCGGATGGTTGGGTGCCTGGCATTGCTCCTCAGCGTCGGCCGGGTAGTTGTCGATGATCAGGCGTAGCGGATCGAGCACCGCCATGCGGCGCGGGGCACGTTCGTTGAGGTCGTCGCGCAGCGCTTCCTCGAGTACCGACAGATCGATGGAACTGTTTTCCTTGGACACCCCGATGCGGTCGGTGAACAGGCGGAATGCCTCGGGTGTGTAGCCGCGGCGGCGATAGCCGGCCAGTGTCGGCAGCCGCGGGTCGTCCCAGCCGTCGACGTGTTTCTCCGCTACCAACTGGATCAGCTTGCGTTTCGACAGCACGACGTAGCCCAGATTGAGGCGCGCGAACTCGTATTGGCGGGGTAGCGGCCGGGCGAGCAGCCCGAAGTCGGCGAGGCGCTCCAGCACCCAGTCGTAGAGCGGGCGGTGATCCTCGAATTCGAGCGTGCAGATCGAGTGCGTGATGTTCTCGAGCGCATCCGAGATGCAGTGCGTGTAGTCGTACATCGGATACACGCACCAGGCATCGCCGGTGCGATGGTGGTGCACGTGGCGGATGCGGTAGATGACCGGGTCGCGCAGGTTGATGTTGGGCGAGGCCATGTCGATCTTGAGGCGCAGCACGTGCGCGCCGTCGGCGAATTCTCCGGCGCGCATGCGGCGGAACAGATCGAGATTCTCGGCGACCGGGCGGGTGCGGTACGGGCTGTCGCGGCCCGGTTCGGTCAGGGTGCCTCGCAGTTCGCGCGTCTGTTGCGCGGTGAGGCTGTCGACGTAGGCGAGGCCATGCTCGACGAACGCTTCCGCGAACCGGTACAGCGTCTCGAAGTAGTCGCTGGCGTAGTAGAGATTGGCGCCCCAGTCGAAGCCGAGCCAGCGTACGGCGTCGAGGATCGAATCGACGTATTCCTGCTCTTCCCGGGTGGGGTTGGTATCGTCGAAGCGCATGTGGCACACACCGCCGAAGTCGCGCGCCAACCCGAAGTTGAGGCAGATCGATTTGGCGTGGCCGATGTGCAGGTAACCATTGGGCTCCGGCGGAAACCGGGTGCGAACCCGTTGCGGGTCGGGCTGCGCGCCGGCCTGGACCGAAGCGGAGCCCGGATGGCCGCTCCAGCGACGGGTGGCATAGGTGCCGCGGGCGAGATCGTTCTCGACGATATGGCGGATGAAGTTCGAGGCGGGTGCGGGCGCACCGCCCGCATCGGGGTTGCTCAACGGTGGATTCCTCGCTGACAGCGTTGCGCGATCCGGGACGGTGGATCGCGCGAAGCCGCCGATTCTACGGGGTCGGGGCGGCGGCGTCGCGGCGGGCGCGCAGGATCGAGGATACCGACGGGATCATGGTGTCGACCGGGACGCTGTGGTAGCGCCAGGCGTTGCGTCCGGCGAATCTGGCGTGGCCGAGCGCCACGGCGGCAGACCCGAGCAGGGCGTCGATGTCGTCACCGTCGGTGCCGAGCACGGCGATGCCGACACTCGCCGTCAGGTGCAGGGTAAGCGCGTCGCCCACCTGCATCGGCGCCGACAGGAAGGCGAGGATGCGCTCGGCCATCAGCGCCGCCTCGTGCGCCGACGGCAGGTCGCTCACCAGCACCACGAATTCGTCGCCACCGGTGCGCGCGACGGTGTCGGCCTCGCGCAGGCGTCCGTGCAGCAAACCCGCCACGATCACCAGCACCTGATCGCCGATGGCGGTGCCGTGACTTTCGTTGATGGCGCGGAATCCGTCGATATCGACCACCAGCACCCCGGTCCGGGTGCCATTGCGGCGGGCGTTCGACGCCGCAATCACGAAGCGGTCTCGCAGGAGGGCGCGGTTGGGCAGCCCGGTCAGCGAATCCTGGTGGGCCACCCGGCGCAGCAGTTCTTCGGCGCGGCGGCGTTCGAAGGCTTCGGCCTCCGCGGCGCGCCGCACGCGCGCGATTTCCTGAACCTGTTCGGCGATCATCACCTCGAGCTGGCGTTCGGTGTCGCTCGCGGCATGGGCGGTTCGCTCCAGAGCGGCGATGGTGGCGTCGCGTTTGGTCAAGGCGTGCCGATGGGAGCCATTCGCATCGTCCCGGGCCCGGCGCAAGCGGTCGGCGTAAGCACCTGCTAGCAGCAGAATCGCCAGCGGAACCCAGACCAGCGGGATCGACCGCCCGGCGAATGCCCATCCGGAGGGGGCAGTCAGCGCGGCGGCAGTCGTAACCAAGGCGATACCCGACACGAGATGACCGCTCAGGCGCGGTAGCAGCGACGTCGATCGGCCGACGGAAACGATCTGTTGCGCGGAAGGTGGTGTGGCCATCGAAAGGCACCGAACCGTGAAAACCGGACCCAACACAAAAGCAAAGGGCTTGCCTGCCGGCAGGCAAGCTGCTGCTCGCACGCCGCTTCCTGGGCAGATCCGACGCGCGCGCCCGATCTGCCTAATGTTGGCTGCCGAACAGTGATCACAGACGGGCGCGCCTATGGTGCTCGTTGAGCGACGTACTGCTCAGTGCGAATCACCAACCACTTTTCCGGAGACTCTCATGACCCAGCCAACCCAACCCAAAGTGCAGCCGCAGAAACCGGTACCGCCCCATCCGTTCCCCACGGAGGACGCGACCAGGCAGAAGCAGAAGGCGGAACAGAACGAGGTCGCCGGACGGCACAAGAACGACGGTCAGAAAGATCACAAGGGCGCTCGCTGAGCACCTGTGAGACGTTGGGTGAAAGCCCACCCCTCAATCCAGCCTGATCCCGCCCGCTGCACCACCGGCGCCCACTTCGCCAACTGCGACCGGATGTGCAAGCCGAACTGTTCCGGACTGCCGCCGATCGGCTCCGCACCCTGATTCTTCAGCAGCGCCAGGACCTCGGGCAGCAGCAGGATGCGGTTGATCTCGCGGTTCAGCGCATCGATCACCGGGCGCGGCGTGGCGGCGGGGGCGGGCACGCCGAACCAGACGCTCACGTCGAAATCTTTCACGCCCGCGTCGGCTACCGTCGGCAGATCGGGCAGAAGTGCGAAGCGCCGCGGGGTCGTCACCGCCAGGGCGCGTAGCTTGCCGCCGCGGATCTGCTGCAGCACATTGGGGGTGTTGTCGAACCTCACCTGCACCCGCCCGCCGAGAAGGTCGAGTTGCGCCGGTGCGCTGCCCTTGTACGGCACATGCAGCAGGTCGACGCCGGCCTGCAGCTCGAGCAATTCCATGGTCAGGTGATTCGACGATCCGGGCCCGGCGGACGCATAGGCGAGTTCGCCCGGCTTTGCCCGCGCCAGCGCCGGCAATTCGGGCACGGTGCGGGCGGGCACATCGGGATTCACCACCAGCACGTTCGGGGTCGCGCAGCACAGCGCCACCGGCGCGAAATCCCTGAGGCGGCGGCCGATCCGTCCCGGGATGACATTCGCGTACACGATGTGCCGGCAATCGTCTCGCTGGCACGCGCCTTTATGGTATTTTCAGCGGCGACCCGACGCTGCCAGGGGAGATGGCTGCGGCGCTTCCGCAAAGGTGCGATCGACGGTCGCTGCCAAGACCGAGAGCCGCCGGGTCGAGATCCAATCCAACCTTGGGGCCGGGGGATGCCATCCACGCAGTGCGCCGAGTGCGGCCATGCGCTCACACCTGCTGCCAGATTCTGCAGCGCGTGCGGCTGCGCGGTGGGGCGCCGCGCCTGCGGGGCCTGCGGTGCGCCTGCGGATGCCGGCGCGCGCTTCTGCACCCAGTGCGGCGGCCCCCAGGCGCCTGCTCTGATCCCGCAGCGACCGCTGATCGAGCAGCGCCAGGCCACGGTGGTCAACTTCGACATCGTCAACTACACCGAGTTGACGGCGCGCCTCGATCCCCAGGACCTCAGCGACGCGGTCGCTGCCACGTTCGGGGCCATCCGGCGCATCGTCTACGAGCACAAGGGCGACCCGCAGGCACCGGCCGCAGGCCCGGGGATGCTCGCCGATCGCGTGATCGGCGATTCGCTGATGTTCCTGTTCGGCTACCCGACGGCGAGCGACGACGATGCTGAGCGGGCGACCCGGGCCGCCTTCCTCGCTGCGACCGCGGTGAGTCGGCTCGAGGCCGTTCCGGGCGTCGCGCTCCAGGTTCGCGTCGGGGTTGCCACCGGTGTCGTCGTGGTCGGTGTGAAGGAAGACGGCGGGCCGGGCGCCGAACCGGTTGTCACCGGCCCCGCGCCGAACCTCGCGGCGCGGTTGCGCGAGCTGGCGATACCCGGCGGGGTGGTGATCGCCGATACCACGTGGCGTCTGGTCGGCAACTACTTTCGTTGCGATGATCTCGGCCCGGTGGCGCTCAAGGGCATCGGCACCGAGCACGCCTGGCAACTGCTCGCGCCCAAGCGCGGCGGCTATCGTTTCGGTACCCGCGAGCTCGCCGGCCTCACCCCGCTGGTCGGGCGCAAGCACGAGCTTGGCCTGTTGCTCGACCGCTGGGCGCTGGCACGCGAAGGCCGTGGCCAGGCCGTGTTGGTGTCCGGCGAACCCGGGGTGGGCAAGTCGCGCATCCTGAGCGAGTTCGAGATGTCCTGGCAACCGGACCGGTTCAGGGTGCTGCGCTTCCAGTGCACGCCCTATCACCGCAACAGCGCGTTTCACCCGATCGTCGAGAACCTGCTGCGGGACCTGAACCTGGACGCCGAAGACGCTGCGGGCGTTCGGCGCGAGCAACTGGAGGAAGTCCTGGTCGGCACGCTCGGGCTCAGGGCCGAGGATGCCGCCGCGATCGGCAGCGTCCTCGTGTCGCCCTCGGCGGGGGCCGCGCCAGCGGTGGTCGTCTCGCAGCAGGAGCGCCGCCGCGCCATCGATGCGCTGGTGTTCATGGCGCAGTTGACCGTGACTCGCAGCCCGCCGGTGCTGATCGTGTTCGAGGACGCCCAGTGGGCCGATCCGAGCACCATCGAGGTCATGGAGGCGCTGCTCGCGCGCATCGGCTCCATGGCGGCGCTGTTGATCGTCACCCATCGTCCCGAGTTCGACGCCGCCGCCTGGACCGGTGCGCACGTCGCGCGGCTGGAGCTCATGCGGCTCGACCGGCCGCAGTGCGAGGCGATGATCGAGCGGTTGGATACGGAGCGCCGCCTGCCGCCGACGATGATCCGGCACATCCTCGACAAGACCGACTGCGTGCCGCTGTTCGTGGAGGAGTTCACCAAGGCGATCCTGGAAGCCCAGGTCGCCGGCGGTGCGGCGCCCCTGGTGCCCGTGACCTTGCGCGATTCGCTTGCGGCGCGCCTCGACCGTTCGCTGTTTGCCAAGGCCGTGGCGCAGGTCGGCGCCATCATCGGCCGCGAATTCCCCGATGCGCTGTTGCGTGCGGTCATGACCGAGAGCCCGAGCGTCGTCGATCGCGGCCTGGCCGATCTGCAGGGCGCCGGGCTGCTGTTCACCCAGACGACTCTGGCCGGCACCAGCCATCATTTCAAGCACGCCCTGGTGCAGGACGTGGTGCGCGATTCGCTGCTGCGCGACGCGCGCCAGGGGTTGCACGGCCGCGTTGCGCTGGCGCTCGAAGCGCAGGTCGGCGGCAGCCGCAAGGTCGAGCCGGAAATCCTCGCCTTCCACTTCACCGAAGCCGCAGAGCCGGCGCGGGCGGTGCGCTACTGGGCGCTCGCGGGCAGTCAGGCGGCGCAGCGCGCGGCCAACATCGAGGCCATCCATCACTATCAGGCCGGTCTACGCGCGGTCGAGCAGTGTCCGGAAGGTGCGGAGCGGGTACGGAACCAGATCGATCTGCTGTCGGCGCTGTTGCGCGTCCAGGTGGCTGCCACGGGCTACGGGTCGCCGGCGGTCGCGCAGACCTTGCAGCAGATCAGCCGCCTGATCGGCAAGGGAAACGGCGACACCAGCATCTTTCGAGTGCGCTGGGTCGAGGGCGAACTGTTCATCGTCCGTGCGCGCTACGATCAGGGCCTGGCGCGTGGCCAGGAACTCGTGCGCGATGCGGAAGAGCGCCAGCACGCCGACGACAGCGCCCTCGCTCATACGCAGGTCGGTCTTGCGCACCTGTACCGGGGCGAGTTTCCGCTCGCGCGCCAGCACCTGGAAATGAGCCTCGGGGTGAGCGACGCCATGCCCTTTTCCGGCGCGCAGAGGCCGAGCGAGGAGTCGGGGGTATGGGGGCTTGCCTATCTCGCCCGCACGCTCTGGTTCCTCGGTCGGCCGGCGCTGGCGCTGCAACGCAGCGGTGAAGCCTGCGACCTGGCTCAGCGGGCTGGCAATCCGCTGCTGGCGACCCAGGCCGCGGGCATGCGCATGCTGGTGCTGCAACTGCAGGGCGACCGCGACCAGCTGCGGCTCGGGATCGATCGCGCACGCGCCGAGGCCGAGCGCAAGGACACCCCCTACTGGAAGCACCTGGCGGAGATCGTCGACGCCTGGTGGCGGGCGCGTGAACTCGGTGTCGATACCGCCGGCGACCTCCAGGCAGCGACCGACAGCTACCGCGCCACCGGCGCCCGACTCGGTTTTTCGGCGTTCCGGCTGTTGCTCGCCGAAACGCAGACCTGGTCTGGCCGGCACGACGATGCCCTGCGCTCGCTGACCGAGGCGCTCGCCTTCTGCGCGGAGACCGGTGAGGGCTACTTCCTGGCCGAGCTGCACCGTCGGCGCGGTTGCGTGTTGCTGGCCGCGGGCGGTGCCGACGCGCGCGACCCGGCCGAAGCCGCATTCCTGCAGGCGCTCGACGTGGCGCGTCGCCAGGAAGCGATCGCCTGGCAATTGCGCTCTGCCGTGAGCCTCGGGCAGCTGTGGATCGAGGCCGGCAAGAAGGCCGAAGCGGAAGCGCTGCTGCGAGACGCCCATGGCCGCCTGACCGAAGGCCACGACGCGGCCGACGCGGTCGCGGCGCGTGCTCTGCTGACGGGCCTCGGTGCCGATCCTTCAGCGGGAGAGGGGACGAACCTGTTCCACCAGGCGTAGCAGCTCTTCCGGATAGGGCACACCGAGCGCGCTCGCTTCTTCGACGGCCTCACGCTGGATGGCGTCGAGTTCCAGCTCGGCGCGGTCGAGTTGTTCCTCGAACGCCGCCGACAGAAGGCGGGCGTCGTCCTCGCTCAACGGATCGTGAGCGAAGATCGGCCGGATCTCCGGTCGCGCCTCCAGCGCCAGCGCCGCAGGCAGCGTGAGGATGCCGTCGCGCAAATCCTCCACGCCACCGCCGCCGAGCCGCACCGAGTTCTTGACGTCGGCCACATCGTCGCAGCCGTGATAGAGCATGCCGAGCAGGCGGCCGAAGCGCCGGAAGCGCTGCGTGCGCGACCCGAGCGTGGCGCAGATCTCGAACATGCAGCCGGTGTCCTCGCGCGCGAGAAAGCGCCAGTCGGCCACGCCCAGCGGATACGGCGGACGGGAACGGTCGCGCCGGCGCGAGCCGCCCTTGCGGTTGTCCCACTGCACGCACTCGGCTACGGCCAGACGCTTGAGGAGTTCCGAGATCAGGCGCATGTCGAAGCGCACCGGGCCGGTGTCGTTGAGTGAGGCTCGGACCTTCCCGGGCACCAGGCCGCCAAGATCCAGCGCCGAGCGGCCATCGCGATCGGGTGCTCCCGCCCGCGAGTGCGCGCGGTCTTCTATCGCATCGCCGCGACGGGCGTCGGTCTCGGCATCCCGGCCGGCAAGGTCGAAGAACTCGTCGGCCAGTTCGCGCGCCAGCACGTCGTAGGTGTCGGCGACGATGTAGCCCGCCACCATGTAAGCGGTAAGCGAGTCGTATACCGGATGCAAGGTCGGCTTGCCGCGCCGGCTGTCGGAGCGATCGACGATGTCGTCGATGATGAGCGTCACGTTGTGGATCATCTCCACCGCCTGCGCGGTGACGATCAGCCGATCCGGCACGGGCTCGCGGGTCAACGCGAAGTGGCAGCCGAAGACCGTGAGCGGGCGGAAGTACTTTGAAAGGCCGTGGAACTGCTGGTCCAGCATCGGCCGGATGTCGGGCTCCGCCGAAGCCATCCAGGCTTCGAGGCGCGCGCGCAGGCGGTCGATCTCGCGGCCGCGGCCGAGGCGATCGAAGACGTCGACGGGGGCGGTGTCGGGCATTGGGGGCGGCGTAATTGCCGGGTGGGTCGGTGCGGCGCCCGAGGCTAGGGCAGAGGCTTGCGCTGCTCGCGTTCGAAATCGATAGCAGTGCGACGCATGTCGAAGCTGTGCTCCTCGAACTTCAGGCGCGATTCCGTGGGTCTGGGGAGCGGGCCGGCCGGACGGGCGCCGCGTGTCGCGTCATAGGGGTAGGGCAGCAGCTCCTGCTGCAACTCGCGCAGGTCGCGCTCGACCTGGATCGCCTGATCGCGGACGAGGTAGCCAATCTCCTCGAACATCAAGCGCAGTTCCATGATCGCGGCGACCCGGTCGGCCGGACCGGGGCTGTCCGTGGCCTGGTAGTGCTGGAGGCAGCGATTGAGTTTCTCCGCGCGGGTCTCGATCACGCGCTGCCATTCCTTGCCGAAACGGGTGATGGCGCCGTAGAGCCTGGCGGTAACCTTGATCGAGGCCACTTCCGCGTCGTTGAGCGGCGGCTCGAATCGCCCTGCGTGGTCCGAGGGGTCGTCGAGCCAGCCAGCACAGGCATCGCGGTCGAGCCGCTGTTCCACGGCTTCGCGACGGTGTTCGGCCACCACGCGCATCAAGGCAGCCCAGTCGAGGCTGTTGCGACCAGTCTGAGCCAGCAGGGCGGCAGCGCGCGCCACGTCGTCGGTGTGATGGTCGGCGTCGAGCGGCATGTCGATCTCCTCGGGCGCCGCGTCCGGCCGACACGATCGTGCAGGCTTTTGCGCTGGCTTTCACGATCATAGTGCCCGATACTTTCCATGCCTAGCGTATCGAATGCCAAAAGCATGCAAATCGCGCCGGCACTCGTGTATCGGAGCCGGGCCGGTCGACCACCAACGAGAGGGGGGACTCCATGTCGAACAGCCGCGACCAGATCGGCGCGCCGGGTGCGCCGCTGGTGTCGACCATTGGCCAGGCCGCCGCGGCCATCGCCACCGCCGTCACTGAGTATCTGGGCCGATCGCTGGAAGCGAGCGGCGAGCGGGCCTTGACCCAGTTCGCGCGCCAAGCCAACCTGGGTTCCGAACCGGGCTCGGCCACCGATCCGATCGCGCAGGCGTTTGCGCAGTACCGCGACGCGCTCGGCGACCTGGCGACGACGCTGCCGCAACTGGCGCAGCGTGCCAGCTTGGCGTGGCAGGCCGAGCCTGGCATGCGATTGCTGTTCCGGGCGCGGCCGAAGGGCGCCGGCGGCCGACAGAAGCCGGATAGCGTTGGCGGCCAAGAGAAAGCAGAACAAGAGTCAGAACAGAAGTTGCACGAGGCGATCAAGAAGCTATCGCGGGGGGCGTCGATCACGCGTACTGTTGCGACTCGAGTCACGGCAGGGTTCACCGGCGATCTCCCTGCGGCGCTCCTCATGGTCCAAGACAAGTTGTTGTCGGATCCGCGCCGTCGCGACCTGCCGGCGTACATCGGGCAGATTCAGCAGGCGATCCGCGCGAACCGAGAAGAAGGTCTCGAAATCGCCCACGGCAAGCTCGGGTGGTTGGTCGCCGACGACCTGAAAGACGGCTATGCCTTGCTCGACGCCCTGGAGCATCCGCTCGGTGGTACCTGCCTGCGCGAAATCTTGCGCGAGGAAGCCCGGTTCGAGGCTTTCAGGAATGCTCTCATCGCGGCGTCGCCTCCAGCGGCCGCCGTTGATGCGTGGAAGAAGCCCCTCGCCGACTCTTTCCGCGCCTTTGGATTCGATCTGGGTGGTGCCCTGACGATGCTGCGCGTGGCATCCCCCCCGCGCAACGAGTATGTCCTGCTTGATCACGCGCATGACAGGGTGTTCCACATCCGGCAAGGAGGCGATGCACGGCTCGCGGCTGGCGGGGCAAAGCCTGAGTTCGAGGTGTACGGATTGCAAGAAGGCATCACCTACTTCGACGAGTTGGAGACCCAGCGTCCCAAGGACATACCGCGGCTGCTGCCGCACCGGGTGCAGGATGCGAGCTGCGGCATGGCGGTGTGGGGTGTGGACCGGCGCGACGTGCAGGATCTGCTGAATGCACGACAGCCGCGGGGCGATCTCAAGCTGTTCGCCTGGGACATGGGTGCGAGCCGGACGCCCCTGGCTCTGTTCGCGGTGGACTATGGCCAGAGCGATCTCGGCCCGTATCTCGAACTCGGCATCGGCTGCTTCGTGCATCCGGCGCGCGATCCCCTGGCGGTGGGCATGCTGGTACTAGAAAAGCTCCCGGTCTCGACCGACATCTCGAGTCAGGTCGGAAACGACATCTGGGGCTATCCGAAAGAAGTGAACAAAAGCATGGAGGTCCACTATCTACCGGACCGAGTCGAATGGTCGGTGACGCTGGCCGGTTCGAAGATCGAAGTCACGCTGCCCCGAGGCGGTACCCGTTCCTCCGTTCGCGTGCCCCTACTGAGCTATACCCGCAAGTTCGGCCGGCTGCATCGCACCGTGCTGCTGCGCAGCGGATCGGGCGAGTCGCTCAGGGTCGGCGGCAGCGGGGTGAAGGTGAACGTGACCCCCCCCGATTGGAGCACAACGAAGGCTTCGGCTGGCGGGCTCCTGGGGCTCCTGGATCTCTTCTCGCTGGTCGCAGACGGTAGCGGCAAACGCGTCCGCGCTCCGCTGTATTCGGTCTGGACCGAGCACATGAGCGGCGAACTCGGTCCGCCGAGTCTCGTGCCGCTACCGCCCGAGGTGGATGAGCGCTAGCATCAGCGCTCTGGCCCCAACGGCATCTCGGTCCACCACTGCGCCGCGCTGGTCGCTGCGCCAACGGCCGTGCCGGCGAGTTCAGCCGGTGCCTGCAACGCAGCGTCGAGCGCTCGACGCGCGTCGAGCGGCGACAGCGCCCGGCCCGGCCCGGCGTGCACTTCGTGAACGCGCGATGCGGCTTTGGCCGCCGGCAGGTGCGGCGCGAGCAGCGCCTTCATCGTCTCGGCGTTGGCCCGCGGCAGCTCCTTCGGCATCAGAATCTCGACCGGCTTCAGGTATGGCGAATTGGCCGCAAGTGTCTTGGCGTGATCGACGCGCACCTGCGCCTGCAACGCCCGCACCGCGAGCAGGCCGGTGACCACCGCGCCTTCGATGCACACCACCTCGATGTCGTTGGCGCAATAGTCTCCCGCCAGGAACAGGTTGGGGATTTCGGTGCGGGTGCCCGGGCGCCACGGCTCGCTGCCGACTTCGTTCAGGAACAGCGGCTCGAAGCGGTTCATCTGCAGATAGGTGCGCGAGAAGTCGATGTCGTCGAGGTCGAATGCCACAAAGCGCCGCAGGTCGGCCAGGATCTCGCGGATGGCTTCGCTCTTGTCCATGCCGTCGATCTTGTAGTAGTCGGTCACGGCGACGCTGAGGCAGGTCGGCGCCGTCTCGTCGCAGGGATGCCAGACCTGCGAGTTGTCGACAAAGGTGAGCCCATAGCGCGAATTGCGCAGGATCGCGTGGTCGGACGGAATATCCTCGAGCTTGTCCCGGAAGTACAGGTCGAGCACCGCAGTCACCGCGCTCTGCAGCTTGCGCACGGAGGCGAGGCTCGGAACCCGTTCGCGGAACTTGGATACGATCTCGGCCAGCGCCCGCGGCGGCACCGCGAGGATCACGTAATCCGGACTGAAGTCGGCCTCCTGCTCCGGGCCGGTGCGGTCCTCGATCTGCTCGCCGTCGTCCCGGGAGCGCGGCCACTTCATGTCGGCAGGCCGGAAGCGGATGTCGCTGATGCGCTCCGGATAGTCCGGGTCGGAGCCGAAGCCGAAACCGGTCACCTCGCATCCGAGATTGAACTTGCACAACTTCATGTCCTCGAGCTGCCGCCGCATTGTGCCGAACAGCGACTCCTCCGTGTCGCCTTTCAGCACCCACAGCGACGGCGTCGGATCGGCCACGGTGTAGGCGAAGTACTTGCGCGAGGCGTACGCCGAGCTCAGATAGGTCGGGATCGCGAACGACCGCGCCAGCAGGTACTCGTGCAGGCGCAGCGCCTCGGCTGTGGCGTAGCTGCGCCCAGCGAAGAACGCGTGCGTGCTCTTGCGGTCGAGGTAACGGTCCGGGTCGAGGTGCGCGCTGATCAGGTCGAACACGGCGTACTGAGCGAGCAGCGTGTCCGCCGGGCTGGCGACGCCGGCGAGCAGGTTGTCGGCCCAGCATTCGATGCTGCCCATGTTCTGCAGCTTGCGGGTCCGCTCGCGGACCGGTCCGGTGCCCGGAAACAGATGCACGTAGCCGTCGCGCGGTTCGAAGTGCGTGCTGCGCTCCAGCCCGAAGCGTTCCATCAGCCGCCAGAAGTTGCGGTACCAGTTGAGGTACATGTGATAGCAGTGCTCGTGGTTCTCTCCGTCGTTGATGTCGACGAGATCAGCCTCGTTCAGTCGGCGATAGCGCGCGACGATGAAGGACAGGATTCGGCCTCCGACCGCCGGGACCGCGACACGCCAACTTTCCTCTGCCCCGGCGCGCGGCGGGGACAAAGGCTCAACGGAGCATTTCCAGAAATCGACAGATCTCCACCAGCCGAGGATATCCGTTGAATCTTCACCGCTTCCAGATGCCTGGCGCGAGCGCAGGAAGTTGTCGACTGCATCCCATACCCAATAGGGGAGGCCGCCCTGCCGCAGGCGGAGTTTCAGGTAGGTCAGATCCTCCGGGGCGAGCGTCCGGTCGGTCTGTACCGGCGTCGGAGCGACCGTACTCGCCGTCTGTTGTAGCGTCCCATCCGCGATTTTGCCCTCAGGCTGGAACGCCGAACGTTCGATCGCCCGGTCGCTGTCGCCACGTTCCTGGTTCATCAGCATGCGCAGCGTCAGACGCATGGGATTTGCGCCTAGCTTGCCGCCGAGCAGCACACTGCTGTCGAACACCTCGACCTCGAACCCCCGGTCGACCAGTTCCTTCGCCGCGGTGAGCCCGGCGATGCCGCCGCCGATCACGGCAACGCGAAGTTTCCGTTTTCCGTCGAACATGGTTTCCCCTTTCATGATCGCCGCTTGCGTCGCTAGCATATGTCGATATGATCGGACTCACAACGACGGATAGATGCAAAGGCTGCATCGAATTTCCGGCTGGTGCCGACCTTTCCATGCCGACCTTCGGCTCCGGTCCCGAGGAGCCCGTGATCTGCTCGCGGAGGAATGCAAATGGCTGATGGTCAGAACCGTTACGACGTTACCGCTACCTTCGCCAAGTGGCTGCACGAGCAAGTGCAGTCCAATGCACCCGCGGTCGTGCTCCTCTACCGCAGCCAGCCTGCTGATCCGAAGAGACAGGTTCCGGAGAAAGAACTCGACGACATCGCCGCGGCCTGCGGCGAAAATGCCGTAGCCTTCGCGACAGTCAACACCCGCATGGTCGACAAAGCGTTCGGCACCCTCGAGGTACAACCCAGCACGCCCAAGCTCGTCTTCGTCCGTGGCGGCAAAGGCGCCGGCACTACACTGCTGAATCCGCGTCTGGCGCTGTTCAAGGGTTGGATCAAGGACCGCTTGAAGCCGTAGCGTCCGTCCGCGCCGCCGTCGTCCGCGCAGCCCCGGATCCGCTTCCCCCACGCGCCCCGCTCCCGAAGGCGCCCTTGCCGGCGGGCTGGCACGGTGACCTGCCCGTCGAACCTCACTCCAGCCTGATCCCCGCCCGCTGCACCACCGGCGCCCATTTCGCCATCTGCGACCGGATGTGCAGACCGAACTGTTCCGGACTGCCGCCGATCGGCTCCACGCCCTGATTCTTCAGCAGTGCCAGGACATCGGGCAGCAGCAGGATCCGGTTGATCTCGCGGTTCAGCGCATCGATCACGGGACGCGGGGTCGCGGCGGGGGCGAGCACGCCGAACCACACGCTCACGTCGAAATCGGCGAGGCCGGGCGCCGAGCCCGCCACCGTCGGCAGCTCTGGCAAGTGGGCGAAGCGCCGGGGGGTGGTCACGGCCAGGGCGCGCAGCTTGCCGGCCCGAATCTGCTGCAGCACGTTCGGGGTGTTGTCGAACATCACCTGGACGCGGCCGCCCAGCAGGTCGAGCTGCGCCGGGGCACTTCCCTTGTACGGCACATGCAGCAGATCGACGCCAGCCTGCAGCTTGAGCAGTTCCATGGTCAGGTGGTTCGACGACCCTGGGCCGGCGGACGCGTAGGCGAGTTCGCCCGGCTTGGCCCGTGCCAGCGCCAGCAATTCGGGCACGGTGCGGGCCGGCACATCGGGATTCACCACCAGCACGTTCGGCGTGGCGCAGCACAGCGCCACCGGCGCGAAATCCTTGAGCGTGTCGTACGGCAGGCGCGAATGCAGCGCCGGATTGACCGCAAATGCGAAGCTCGCGATCAGCAAGGTATGACCATCGGGTGCCGCGCGGGCCACGAGTTCGGTGCCGATCAGCGTGCTGCCGCCGGGGCGGTTCTCGACCGGGACCGGCTGCTTCCAGGTTTCCGCGAGCTTTTGCGACAGGATGCGTGCGAACTGGTCGTTGAATCCGCCGGGCGGAAACGGCACCACGAGGCGGATCGGGCGCGACGGGTAGCGCTCGGCGGCGCTGGCGCCGACGGAAGCGAGCAGCGCGCCGACGGCGATCAGCAGCGCCGCGGCGAGCACGCGGACGCTAGACGTAGGCGGGCCCATCGATCAGCGGATGCCGCGCCAGGAAGTCCATGTCGACCTCGACGCCGATACCCGGTGCTTCCAGTGGCCGCATGCAGCCGTCGGCATCGATGCGATACGGCGTGGCGACGAGTTGGTCGCGGAACCGGTTGTCCTTCGAGACGTCGGCCTCGAAGTAGCCGGCGTTGTCGATGGCGCACAGGAAGTGCAGGGTCGCGGCCATGTTCACGCCGGTCATGGACGTGTGCGGATGAATCGGCAGCTTCCAGGTCGACGCGAGGTGGGCGATCCGCAGCGCTTCGGTGAAGCCGCCGGTCTTGGACAGATCGGGCTGCAGGATGGTGATGGCGCGATCCTCGATCACACGCTGGAACTCGAAGCGCGTGTAGTGGTTCTCGCCGGCGGCGAGCGGGGTCCGACCGAAGGTGGCTGCCATCTGGTAGCTGCGAGCGTCATGGGCCGGGAAAGGCTCCTCCAGCCAGCCGACCCCGAGCGCATCGAAGCGCGGCATGGCGGCGCGTGCATCGGCCACGTCGTAGCCGGTGTTGGCGTCGGTCAGGATCACCAGGTCGTCACCGAACGCCGCGCGTACCGCTTCGATGCGCTCGACATCGTTGGCCACGGTGTCGCCGACTCGCAGCTTGACCGCCCGGTAGCCGGCTTCGACGTGCACGCGCGCTTCCTCGACCAGATCCATCGGCGGCTGATAGCCGAGCGACACGCCGCCGGCATAGGCCGGAATCGCGCGAGAGGCGCCGCCGAGCAGCCGGTACAGCGGCAACCCGAGTGCCTTGCCGCGGAGGTCCCACAGCGCCATGTCGATGCCCGACAGCGCCAGACAGGAACCGGCGCCCATGCCGTGACTCGCCAGTTGCTTGTCGTAGACCCGCTGCCAGATGCCGACGACATCGTGCGCGTCGCGGCCCATCACCAGTTGCCGCAGCGTGGTCTCGACCAGCTTCGCCACCGCGCCGGGCGCGCGGCCATGATGGGCCTCGCCCCACCCGGTGAGCCCGGATTCGGTGGTCACGCGCACCATCACCGCATCGCGCTTGACCATGCGGCCCACGCCCAGGGTCACGCTGTTCTCGGGCGGCACCGGAAACGATGTCGGAAACGCGTCGACGGCGGTGATTCGCAGGCTGGAGTCTTTGCTCATATGGCCTCGGCCTCCTTCCCCAAGCGAGGTGATGCCGCGGCCTCGTGTCGGCCTCGCGCGGCAATCGCCTGACCGCCGATCCCCGCTGGCGCGGGGCCCCTCGTCGGGTGGCTCATGCCGCGGCCAGATCCGGTAGTAGATCGATATCGATCACCCGGTAAGCCGGCGCATAGGCTGCACGATACCGATCCGAGTGCTTCACGGCCGGCCAGCCATCGGCTTCACGGGCGCGCATGTAGTCGACGACATCGGCACGGGTGAACGGAATGCCGCCCGCTTGCGCCAGGTCGCCGAGGCAGCCGCAGAACTTCGCCAGCTGGTCGAACGACGCCGGCCACGTGCCCGCGGTTTCGCCGAACGCATCGGCGAGGCTGGCGAGCGACAGACCGGCCGCGAGGTACGGCCGCAGGTGGATGCGCGCCAGTCGGCCGTCCGGCGACACGATGTCGGTGACCGGTTCGTCGGGGCCGGCGGCGAGACTCGCGGCCTCGGTTTCGAGCCGGTCGCGTGCGGCCAGGGCATCGACCGCATGCGCCGGGCCGAGCGCGGCCTGATGCAGCAGTTTGTAGACGTCGGCCAGACCGAGCGCCGGATAGCGGGCCACGTGGGCTCCCAGCAGTTGCGCGACGAACTTCATGACTTTGCACCCCCCAGGCGAATTGGCGCCAAGAGTGTAGCGCGGCACCGCATCGCGTGTTGTGCCACGCCGTCGTAGCGCTTCACCAGACCCGCGCGCTTATGCCATCCTTCGGCCCGGGAGGAGTCACGATGAATCTTGCATTGCTGTTGCGCCGTTCGGCGCTCGCCAGCGGCTCGCTCGGCGCGGTGGCGCTCGGGGACAGGCCGCTGCACACGTTTGCACAACTGGAGCGGCGCGTGGCGGCGCTGGCCGGCCAGCTCACCGCTCGCTTCGGCCTCGTGCCGGGCGATTGCATCGCGCTGGCGATGCGCAATTGTCCGCAGTACGTCGAGGCGATGTTCGCCGCCTGGCACGCCGGTCTCATGGCGGTGCCGATCAACGCCAAGCTGCACCCGCGCGAGTTCGAATACATCCTGTCGCACTCGGGGGCGAAGCTGTGCCTGGTCACCCCCGACCTGGCCGAGCCGTTGTCGGCGCTCGCCGTGGAAGGCCTGCGTCTGATCGATGTCGAGTCGGCCGAGTACGAGGCGCTCATGGCCGGCGATGCCGCGCCGATCGCCGAGATCGATGCCAACGACGTGGCTTGGCTGTTCTTCACCAGCGGCACCACCGGCCAGCCGAAGGGCGCCATGATCACCCATCGCAACCTGCTGATCATGACCGCCAGCTATTTTCCGGATGTCGACACCATCGCCGCCGGCGATTGCATCCTGCACGCGGCGCCGATGTCGCACGGCTCCGGCCAATACATGCTGCCGCAGATCGCGGCCGCGGCCATGCAGGTGATCCCGGCCAGTGGCGGCTTCGATCCCGGTGAAGTTCTCGATCTCGCCGGGGTGCACACCGGCATGACGATGTTCGCGGCGCCCACCATGGTCAAGCGGCTGATCGAACATCCGCGCGCCGCGACCGCCGACACGCGCGGTCTCAAGACCATCGTCTATGGCGGCGGCCCGATGTACGTCGCCGATTGCAAGCGGGCCATGGCGGTGCTCGGCCCGAAGTTCGCGCAGATCTACGGCCAGGGCGAGACCCCGATGACGATCACGGCGCTGTCGAAGGCGCGGCATGCCGACATCCACCATCCCGACTACGAGGCGCGCCTGGCTTCGGTGGGCATGCCGCAAACGGTGGTCGAGGTCAGGGTGGTCGACGCCGACGACCGGACCCTGCCCGCCGGCGAGATCGGCGAGGTGCTGGTGCGCGGCGATACCGTGATGCGCGGTTACTGGCGGAATCCCGACGCCACCGCCACCACCTTGCGCGGTGGCTGGCTGCATACCGGCGATGTCGGCGCCATGGGGCCCGACGGCTTCCTGACGCTCAAGGACCGCAGCAAGGATCTGGTCATCAGCGGCGGATCGAACATCTATCCGCGCGAGGTCGAGGAGGTGCTGTTGTTGCATCCGGGCGTCGCCGAAGTCGCCGTGGTTGGTGCGCCCCATCCCGAATGGGGCGAAGAAGTGGTGGCGTTCGTGGTGGCGCGCGCTGGCGAATCACCGACCGTGGAGGCGCTCGACCAGCTATGCCTGGATCACATCGCCCGCTTCAAGCGGCCCAAGCGCTACCGGTTCGTGGCGGCGTTGCCGAAGAACAACTACGGCAAGGTGCTCAAGACGGCGTTGCGCGCTGATCTCGCCGCCGAGATCGGCAGTTGACGCCTCCAGACCGAAGGGACTCCTTGTAACGCAGACCGAAGGGAATCTCTCGAGCGAAGGGGCAGCATCCGCAGGGTTTCCCGAGGAATGCTGCGCCCCCTCGAGGGGGCAGGCGTAGCTGGCGGGGTGGGCGTCACCTCTCGAGCGAAGGGGCAGCGCCCGGAGGGCCTCCCGAGGACGCTGCACCCCCTCGAGGCGGAAGGCGAAGTGAAGCGCAGCCTGGGGGTGGGCGTCACCTCGGGGTGGGCGTCACTCTGCCTTGATGTTCTTGTCGCGGATGAGCTTGCCCCACTTGTCGGACTCCGCCCTGATCAGCCGCGCGAAGTCGGCGCCACTGCCGCCGCCGCCGTCGAGGTCGATGTCCGCCAGACGCTTCTGCACCGTCGGGTCCTTGAGCGCTTCGTTGAACCAGGCGTTGAGCTGCGCCAGCACCTGGGGCGGGGTCTTCGCGGGCGCGAGCACGCCGAACCACGGCGTGATCACGAAGCCGGGATAGCCCGCTTCCTGCATGGTGGGCACGTTCGGAAACAGGCGCGAGCGCTTCAACCCGGTGACCGCGAGCGGTCGCACCTTGCCGGCCTGCGCCTGCGGAAACATCGACGGCATGTTGTCGAACATCACGTTGATCTGGCCACCCACGACGTCGTTGATGGCGGGTGCCGAGCCCTTGTAGGGCACGTGTTGCAGGTCGACGCCGGCCACCGCATTGAACAGTTCGCCCGACAGGTGCAGCGACGAGCCGAAGCCGGACGACGCATAGGTGAGCTGCCCGGGCTTTGCCTTGGCGAGCGCCACCAGTTCCTTGACGCTGTTGGCGGCCACGCTCGGATGCACCACCAACAGGTTGGCGATCGAGCCCACCAGCATCACCGGCGCGAAATCGCGTTCCACGTTGTAGCCCAGGCTCGCGTACAGATGCGGATTGAGCGCGCAGGTGCCGATCGACCCCATCACCAGCGTGTAGCCGTCGGGCGCGGAACGCGCGACGACTTCCATGCCGACGTTGCCGCCGGCGCCGGGTCGGTTCTCGATCACCACCGGTTGCCTGGCAAGCTGCAACAGGCGTTGTCCGAGCAGGCGCGACAGCAGATCGACCGTGCCGCCGGGCGTGAACGGCACGACGATGCGGATCGGCTTGACCGGAAACTGCTGCGCATCGGCGGCGCCGCCGGCAAGTACCAGCAGCCCGGCGAGCAACAACGCTGAAAGTCTGGATCGCATGTGATGTCCACCCCTGAACGGAGGCTGAATATAGCATCGGCGCCAGGCGTTTCCGCCGTGGCGGATCGACGCGTGGCGGCGCGCCGGGCCCGCTGCGATAATCCGCGGATGAATCCGCTCACTCTCGCCACCCTGCGGCTGATGACCAATGGCGATTTCCACGCCGGCGAGGCGATCGCCGCGCGCCTGGGCGTGACCCGCGCCACCGTCTGGAACGCGATCCGCGACGCGCAGTCGCTCGGGCTCGCGGTCGAGAAGGTTCCCAGCCGGGGCTATCGCGTGGTGCCGCCGCCGGTGTGGCTCGACGCGCATCGCGTCGCCATGTTGCTCGGCGCCGCCGCCGCACGTTTCGACATCGAGGTCGTGGATGCCGTCGGCTCCACCAACGCGCTGCTCCTGGAGCGGGCGTCGCAGGGCGCGCGGGCCGGCACCGTGATCGCCGCCGAGGTACAGACCGGGGGACGCGGCCGGCGCGGCCGGACCTGGATCGCGAACCTCGGCGGCGCGCTGACCTTCTCGGTGCTGCTGCGATTCGAGCAGGGTGCGGCCGGGCTGTCCGGCCTGAGTCTGGTGGTCGGGATTGCGGTCGCGCGGGCCCTGCATGCCGTCGGCGCTACCGGCGTCGGCCTGAAGTGGCCGAACGACATCCAGCTTGCCGGGCGCAAGCTCGGCGGCATCCTGATCGAGGTCCAGGGCGACGCGCTCGGCCCGGCCGCCGCCGTGATCGGCATCGGCCTGAACGTGCGCCTCGGCAGCGGCGAGCGCGAGCAGATCGACCAGCCGGTGGCCGATCTCGACGAGGCCGGTGCCGACGCCGATCGCAATCGCCTCCTCGCCATGGTGCTGACCGAACTCGCGGCCTGCGCCGAGCGCTTCGCCATCGACGGCTTCGCGGCGTTCGAGGCCGAGTTCCGCCGCTGGCATGCCTTGCAGGATGCCGAGGTGCTGGTGCATCTGGGCGACGGCTCGACGGTGGCGGGGCGCGTGCACGGCACCTCTCCCGAGGGTGCGCTGGTCCTGAAGACGCCGGCCGGGCTGAAGCGCTTTCATGGCGGGGAGGTGAGCCTGCGCGCGGCGGCACCGGCGCCCGCCGATGCCCGTGCCTGAGCCGTTTCTGGCGATCGACGCCGGCAACACCCGCATCAAGTGGGGCCTGCGGGGCGGCGATGGTGGCTGGCTCGCCACCGGTGCGGTCGCGACGCCGGACCACGACGCGCTGCGGGCGCAATGGGAAAGCGTCGGACCGCGGCCGACCGCGGCCATCGTCTCGAACGTTGCCGGCGATGCGGCGGCCGAGGGTATCGCGCGTGTCCTGCGGGCGTTGGCAATCGAGGCGCACTGGCTCGCGGCGACGGCAACCTGCGGCGGTGTCGTGAACGGCTACGAGCAGCCCGAACGCCTCGGCCCCGACCGCTGGGCGGCGCTGATCGGCGCCCGCGCACGATATCGGGGTGCCTGCGTGGTCGCCAATTGCGGTACGGCAACCACCATCGATGCGCTTGCGCCGACCGGCGAATTCATCGGTGGCGTGATTGCGCCGGGTGTCGATCTCATGCGCGCGGCGCTCACCACGCGCGTTCCGGCTCTGCACGGGACCTCCGGGCGATTCGCGTTCTTCCCCACCAATACCGCCGACGCGATCGCGAGCGGCGCGGTGCATGCCGCCGCCGGTGCCATCGTCGGCATGGCGCGCCGGCTCGACGAGTGGACCGGCGCCGCGCCACGTATCGTGCTGACGGGGGGCGCGGCGGTCCAGGTCGCACCGCAACTGGCCGGCACCATCGAGATCGTCGAGCATCTCGTGCTCGAGGGCCTGGTCGTGGCGATGGCGGCGGCATGAGAGTTGTCGTCGCCATCCTGCTGGTGGCCAATCTGGCGCTCGCCGCCTGGATTTTTTCCGACTCGCAGCGCCCCACCGCTGACGCGCCGCTGCTTCAAACCCAGATCAAGGCCGACCGGATCCGCATCGTGCGCGACGGCGGCGAACCCGCTGCGGTCGTGCCGCTCGCCGACGCGTGCATCGAGTGGAGTCCGTTTCCACCCGATGAACTGGCGCGCGCCAGGACGGTGGTTGCCGACCTCGCGTTCGGGGAGCGGCTGTACATGGCGCCGGTGTCGGTGACGGCGGGCTGGTGGGTGTTCATTCCGCCACAGCCTTCGCACGACGCGGCGGCGCGCAAGGTGTCGGAGCTGCGGCAGCTCGGCATCGCCGACACCTTCCTGGTGCAGGAACGCGGCGAATGGGAGAACGCCATCTCGCTCGGCATCTTTCGCAACGAAGACGGTGCGCGGCGGTTTCTCGACGTGATGCGCGGCAAGGGCGTGCGCACCGCGGTGAGCGGCGCACGCGCGCAGCAGGTGCGCCAGAGCGGGCTTTACCTGCGCCAGCCGGTCGCCACGGATGCGCGTGCCCTGGCGGACTTGCAGGGGCGGTTTCCGGGCACGTCGGTGCGGACGGTCAGATGTCCGTGAACCTGATGCTGCCGGTGCCGACCACCGTTATCACCGGGTTTCTCGGCAGCGGCAAGACCACCGCCATCCGCCATCTGCTCTCGGTCAAGCCGCCCGACGAACACTGGGCGGTGGTGGTGAACGAGTTCGGCGAGATCGGCATCGACGCGGCGGTGATCGCCGCTGCCGGCGGCGATGTCGAGGTGCGCGACGTGGCCGGCGGCTGCATCTGCTGCACCAGCGCGCCGCTGCTGCGGGTCGCCATCAATCGCGTGTTGCGCACGCGCCGCCCGGATCGCCTGCTGATCGAGCCGACCGGCCTGGGCCATCCCGCGCGCATCGTCGACAGCCTGCGCGACCAATGGATGCGCAAGGCGCTGGACCGGAGAGGCGTGATCTGCCTGGTGGATCCGCGCCAGTTCGCGCAGCGGCGCTATCGCGAGTACGACGTCTATGCCGACCAGTTGATGCTGGCCGACGTGCTGGTGGCCAATAAGCGCGACCTCGCCACCGACGACGAACTCGCGGCGTTCGAGGCCGGCGCCAGTGCGATGTTTCCACCCAAGATGGTGGTGGCGCAGGTGAGCGGCGGCCGGATCGAGCCCGCCTGGCTGGATCTGAGTGCGAGCCCGGATCGAGCGCCGGTGCATCCCGGCGCACACGCGAGCGCGCATGCGTCGTCGGCGCCCCGCATCGTGATTCCGCTCGCGTCGGTTGCGCCGACCGAACCCGGCGCGTTTCTGCGTCGCGAGGGCGCCGCGCTGGGCGAGCGCAGTTGCGGCTGGCTGTTCGCGCGCGACATGTGGTTCGATGCCTCCGCACTGTCCGCGTTGTTCGCAAGTTTTGCCGCCGGATCGATCGCTGGCGCGCCCTTGCATCGTGCCAAAGGCGTGTTTCGCATCGATCGCGACTGGGCGCTGTTCAGTTGGGTCGACGGCACCTGGGACATGGAGCCGGTCGCGTGGCGGCGCGACAGCCGCTTCGAGGTCGTGGTCGGGGATGTCGGCGACGCCGACTGGCCCGCGCTCGAGCACCGGTTGCTGGCGACGGTGGCCGGGCGCGGCACCGGGGTGACGGTCGCGTCGGATCCCGGCGACTGACGCGCAGGCCGGGGGATGGTGAACGAAGGGACTTCAGAAGCGAAGAGGCCCCGCCCACAGGGTGCCAGCGGCCGGAGGCCGCTGTCGTTCGGCAGGCACAGACAGTCCGCAGGGACTGTCTGTGTCCGGCCTCACCCCCGAGGACGGGGCGCCCCCTGGAGGGGGAAGGCGAAGCGCAGCGCAGCCTGGGGGTGGGCGTCAGGCTGCTGCGGTGAGCGTGCCGGCGACCGGATCGATCTCGAGCACCCGGGTGTGATGCGCGGCCAGTCCCGGCTCATGCGAGATGCTGACGATGGTGGCGCCGGGAAGGCGCTGGTTGATGAGGCGATACATCTGCTGTTCGCTTTCGGGATCCAGGCTCGAGGTGGCTTCATCGAGAAACAGCCACTTCGGTGCCTGCAGCAGCGCACGCGCGAATGCGACGCGCTGCTGTTCGCCACCCGACAGTTGTTGCGACCAATGGGCATCTTCGTCGAGTCTGCCGGCGAGTTTGGGCAACCCGACGTCATTGAGGGCGGCAACGATCTGATCGTCGGTGAATTGCCCCTTGCTCGACGGGTACGACACGACTTCGCGCAGATTGCCGAGCGGGAAGTACGGTCGCTGTGGCAGGAACAACGGCGCGAAATCACGCGGCGTGTGGATGCTGCCTTTGCCGAACGGCCAGATCCCGGCCAGAAGGCGAAACAGCGTGCTCTTTCCGGAACCCGCACGGCCGCGCAGCAGCACGCGTTCTCGCGGCGAGATCGTGAGTTGCGCGTCGCTCACCAGCACCCGACCGTCGGGCAGCGTGATGTCGACGCCGTCGGCCACGAGATTGTCGTTGCCGGCAGGTTCGATGACGACCCCCGAACGCATGGCAGCCTGGACCCGCGCCGCGTCGATGGCATTGTGGAATCCGGTGAGACGATCGACCGTGGCCTTCCAGCGTGCAAAGGTGGTGTAGGCGCCGATGAACCACGACAGCGACCCCTGCACCTGGCCGAAGGCATTGGAGATCTGCACCAGACCGCCGAGCGGAATGGCGCCGGAAAAATAGCGCGGCGCCCCGACGATGTAGGGAAAGATGATCGCGATCTGGTTGTAGCCATAGCTGTAGAAGTTGAGGATCTTCTGGCGCTTCATCAGCGCCTGGAAGTTGTGCAGCAGGTCTCCGAAGCGGGCACGGAAGCCGGTCAGTTCATCGGTCTCGCCGTGGTACAGCGCGACGCCTTCGGTGTTCTCGCGGAACCGTGCGAGGTTGAAGCGGAAGTTGGCTTCGAATCGCTGCTGGTTGAAATTGAGCGGGATCAGTGAACGCCCGAGCTTGTGCATGATCCAGGTTCCCACGAAGGCATAGGCAACCGCCACCCAGACCATGTAGCCGTACAGCTCGTAGGCCTGCCCTCGCCAGTGGAAATCGAGCGCTCCGGAAAGCCCCCACAAAATGCCGACGAACGACACGAACGTCACCGACGCGTTCAGTACGCCCAGGGACAAGCTGAGCGAGTCGTCGACGAACACGTTGATGTCGTCGGCGATGCGCTGGTCCGGGTTGTCGGTCGGCGTGCCCACCAGTTGCATGCGGTAGTAGGCGCTGTCGGCGAGCCAGTCGACCAGATACTTGTCGGTCATCCAGCGCCGCCAGCGGATCTGCAGCATCTGGTTGAGATAAAAAGCATAGACCGCGATCAGGATGTAGATGAGCGCGAGCCAGGTGAACTTCCACATCTGCCGGAAGAACTCGTCCTTCTTCTTGTCCTGCAACGCATTGTAGAAGTCGTTGTACCAAGTGTTGAACTGGACGCTCATGTAGACCATCGCGAGGGTCAGCACGATGATCGCGGCCAGCAGCAACCTTGCGCGGACCTTCTCCTCGGAGAACCAGTACGGCTTGACCAGGGTCCAGAGATCGCGGGAGAACTCGTGTGTCGCGGCAGCCATGGGAAGTGTGTGTTGCGGTGGTGGAGCGGGCGTCGATCAGCCGGCGCGGATGCGCGAGAGCATGGCCGTGGTGGAGCGCTCGTGCCGGAAGGCGATCGAGACCACCGACCCGCCCCATGAACGCACCTCGGGCGCGCCGACGATGTCGTCCACCGCCCAGTCGCCCCCTTTCACCAGGATGTCGGGGCGGCAGGCAAGGATCAGTTCGATCGGCGTATCGGCCTCGAACCAGGTCACGAGGCTGCTGCTTTCGAGCGCGGCGATCACCGCCATGCGGTCGGCTTGCAGGTTGATGGGGCGGTCGTCGCCCTTGCCCAATCGTCGTACCGAGGCATCGGCATTGACCCCGACCACCAGGCTCGCCCCGAGCGCCCTCGCCGCCGCCAGATAGGTGACATGCCCACGATGCAGGATGTCGAAGACGCCGTTGGTGAACACCAGCGGTCGCGGCAGCAGCGAGGCGCGTTGCGCCAGCTCGGCCGGGGAGCAGAGCCGGTTCTCGAATAGCGGCCGGGTCACGATCGGCGCCAATCGGGCGCCGCTTGGGCGCAGGCGAAAGGATGCTCGGAAGCGAAGGGGCAGCGCCCACAGGGCCCCCCGAGGACGCTGCGCCCCCTCGGGGGGAAGGCGAAGCGCAGCGCAGCCTGGGGGGGGCGTTTCACCTCACACCGGCTGCGTTTCGGCGCCCGGCACCGAACGCGAAATTTCGCGCCGGTAGCGGTTCAGATCCTGGATGGTGTCGATGGTGCGGTCGAACAGCAGTGACAGATTTTTCAGGATCATCGACACCACCTTCGCCTCCCATTCCTTGCCGAACTGTATCTGGCTGTCGAGCCAGTGCTCGAGCCAGTCGGGGTCGGGCAGGCGGGCCTGAACGGTGTCGTTCGGGAACATCTCTCGATTGACGTGCAGGTTGGTCGGATGCAGCGGTTTGCCGCTGCGGCCCGAACTGGCCATGAGCATGCCGATCTTGGCGAAGGCGCCGCGGGCCTCGTCGCCGCGGCGCTCGATGGCGCGTTTCATGTATTGCAGATAGGCGCCGGCGTGGCGGGCTTCGTCGCGGGAGATGATCTCGTAGATGCGCTTGATCACGGGCTCGCTGTGCCACTGCGCCGCGCACCGATACCAGTGGTTGAGCCGGATCTCGCCGCAGAAATGCATCATCAGCGTCTCCAGCGGCGGCGCCGGATCGAACCCGAAGCGCACCGCATGCAGTTCGGCTTCGGTCGGGGCGAGGTCGGGGCGGAAGCGGCGCAGGTACTCGATCAGTACCAGCGAGTGTTTCTGTTCTTCGTAGAACCACACCGACATGAAGGCCGAGAAGTCGCTGTCGTCGAGGTTGTCGCGGAGGAACATCTCGGTGGCCGGCAATGCCGACCACTCGGTGATGGCGTTCATCTTGATGGTGGTGGCCTGTTCGTCGGAGAGGGCGCTCGCGTCGAACTCGGCCCACGGCACGTCGTCGGCCATGTTCCAGCGCACGCATTCGAGGGACTTGAAGATTTCAGGGTAAAGCATGGCAAATCACCTGGGGCTGTAGCCGACAATACGAGCGCGGGAGCCTCGTTGGTTGCAGGAATGGCGTCCGGTCGCGCACGATCTGCGCTTTGATTCGGGACGCGGGAAATCGTGTGGCACGGGCTTACAGCGCATCGAGATTGTCGAGAACCCTGGCCGCCCCGGTACGAATGGCGGCGAGTTAGGCGACCGGCAGCCGTTCCAGATTGCGGGCCATGAGGCTGGTTCTGGGATTGGCCGCGAAGGTTTTCACGTGTTGATCGATGAAATGCCAGTATAGCAACGTGATCGGACACGCTCCCGGCCCGGTGCGCACCGCCGGATCGTAACGGCACCCTTTGCACTGGTCGCCGAGCACCAGGGCCAGCCTGGTAGCCACGCGCGGCGTCCTTGCGGCAGCGGTCCGAGCAGTATTTGACCTCGTTCCAATTTTTGGCCCATGCCTTGCGCCATGTCATCGGACGCTGGCATTGGACACAGACCTTCTCCGGCAATGGTTTGCGCACGTGCTCGGGATCGTCGTGACAGGCAGGGCTACTCTTCGCCGTGGGCGGCGCGCCAGTCGGCGACCAGGGTGGCGATCTGTTCTAGTGAACGCACCAGCACCACGCCGTCGATGGTCTTGCGCAGCCGGCGCACACACGCACCGCCGGCCCACAGGCCGACCTCGCGCGGCAGGTGCGCGCGCAGGTCGCGCAGGCCGGTGCCGGCCTGGCGTTCGGGATAAGCGGCGCTGAACGACAGCGCCACCACGTCTGCCCGATGGGCGGCGCTCGCGCGAACGATCTCCGGGGCCGGAATCTCGGTGCCGAGCGGGATGCAGGTGGCGCCATCGATGACCAGCATCGCTTCGACCATGAGCAGGCCGAGCTTGTGCTGTTCGGTGGGAAACGACGTGAGCAGGACGCGCGGCGCCTTGTTGTGCGTCTGCGCCGAGGCGATGGCGTTGCGCAGCAGACTTTGTATCTGCTCGGTATAGAGATGTTCCTCGAAGACCGCGAACTCGCCGCGCACCCAGGCGTCGCCGACGGCGGTCGTGAGCGGCGCCACGGTTTCGAAGATGAACCGCTGCAGCCCCTGCTTCATCAACAACTGGTTGAGGCGTTGCCGCAGTGCCGGCAACTGGTGACTGCGGATCAGCAGCAGGATGGCCTCGACTTCGGAATCGTGGCTGGCGCCGCCGGTGGGAGCTGATCCGAGCGCGTTCAGGTCGTCCAGCGACAGACCGATGATCTTGCCCGGTCGGTAGCCGCGATCCATCAGGCGCTTGATGGCCCGAAGCTTCGCGACCTGTTCCGGTGGATAGATGCGCTCGTCGTGTTGGTCGCGCAGGGGCTTGGGAAAGCGGTACCGGCGCTCCCACATCCGCAGCACGTCCTTCGACAATCCGGTATCGCGCTCGACCGCACTGATGCTGGGCAGCGTGGCATTGTCGGCGTCGGCGGAGGGGACGACGAAATCTTCGGCGTTGCCCCGATCGGGGATAGCCACTTCGATTTTTTCCATCTGGTTTCTGGTTTCGACCTGACGAGCACATTTTTGTAAATGTCCAAGACAAGCGTTTGACAAGTCTTGAATCGCTGCGTAGTGTACGAATCAGTTCAGGGTTTGCCTAGGACAATTTTTCGCGGAGAGCGCACATGAAATCCACCAACTACAGCTTGTCCTTCGCAATTCTTGTCGTGTGTGTGGTCAGTGGTGGTGCTTCCGCCGCGACCCCTGCACCTTGCCGGGAGGGAGTGAAGGCTCCCCCCGAATGCGCGGGCAAGGCGATGTCGCCGTATGGTCCGAGCGTTGTCCTGGATGGAAATGCCGTAACTGTCGTGTCGGCCGAAGTGTCCGCCAACCCGTCGCTGGATGACTACCTCGAATGGCACGGCCGTGTCGCGGTCGGGGCGGCTCTCTCCGTATTGATGCCCTGGGCGGCGTTGCACCAAAACGCCAACTGACGGGCCAACCGTCTTCAGCTCGCAGGCACGTCTCCCCTCACCCGCGTGCCACCCCCGCGCGGTTCGCCTGCGACCTGAACCCTTTTCAACTGCAATCTTCCGCGATGTTTTCGCGGCCCTCCCATGAGCGCACCCGAAAAACTTCCGCTGGCCGATGTCCAGGCGGCGCTCGACCGACGCGAACTCGCCATCGATCGTGTCGGCGTCCGCGGCCTGCTGCACCCGATGCCCGTCCTCACCGCGAGCGGCGAGATTCTCGACACCGTCGTGCGGGCCGACATGTACGTGTCGCTTTCTCCGGCTGTGAAGAGCGCCCACATGTCGCGATTCGTCGAAAGCCGGCGCGACCAGCCGGAACCGATCGGCGCCAGTGCGATGCACCGCCTCATGGAGCGCATGCTCGATCGCCTCGGTGCCGATGCCGGCTATGTCGAGTTCCGGTTTCCGTACTTCGTCACCAAACGGGCGCCGGTGTCGGGCGCGGCCGGCGTGCTGGACTACGATGTGGTGATCCGCGCCACCTGCTCGCCGGACAGCGGCTGCCGGTTGACGCTGGCGGTGACCGCGCCGGTCACCAGCCTGTGTCCCTGCTCCAAGGAAATCTCCGATTACGGCGCGCACAACCAGCGCTCCCACATCACCATCGCCGCCCGCATCGATGGCGATCTCTGGATCGAAGAGCTGGTCCGGATCGCCGAGGAAGAGGCATCCTGCGAGGTATTCGGGGTGCTGAAGCGGGCGGACGAGAAATGGGTCACCGAGTGGGCATACGACAATCCCAAGTTCGTCGAGGATCTGGTGCGCGACATCACCCTGCGCCTCGACCGTGACGACCGCGTGCTGTCCTACACCGTCGAATCGGAGAACTTCGAATCCATTCACAACCACTCCGCGTATGCCTTGATCGAGCGCGACAAGCAGGCAGCCTGAACTGCCGCTACCGGGTTCGGAAGCGACCGGCTCCCGGATCCGTTACCTGGCCGCAGCATGGCCGGTCGGTGCTTGACGCGAGCCCGCGCATCCGGGCAACAGGGCGGTTCGACGGGAAATGGGTTCATTCATGCAACGCGTTGCGGTCATAGGGTCAGGCATCGCCGGCCTCTCGGCGGCCTGGCTGCTCTCCACGCGCTATGCGGTGACACTTTTCGAAGCCGCGGCAACACTGGGAGGCCACACCAATACTATCGACGTAGTGGTGGATGGAAAGACGTTTCCGGTCGACACCGGCTTTCTCGTGTTCAACGATCGCACCTATCCCGGGTTGTGCGCGCTCTTCGACCACCTCGATGTCGCATCGGTTAACAGCGACATGTCGTTCAGCGTGCGCATCGACGATGCGGCCCTCGAGTGGGCTGGCAGCAGTCTCGCCACGGTGTTCGCGCAGAAGCGCAACCTGATCCGGCCCGGTTTCTGGCTCATGCTCAAGGACATCCTGCGGTTCAACCGGGAGGGTTCCGCCCTGGTCGAGCACGGCGATGCGGCCGGCACGCTGCGCGAGTTTCTCGACCGAGGCCGCTATGGCCGGCAGTTCCGCGAGTGGTATCTGCTGCCGATGAGCGCCGCCATCTGGTCGTGCCCGACCGCGCGCATGCTCGACTACCCGGCGCATGTGTTCCTGCGCTTCTGTCACAACCACGGCCTGCTCCAGGTGAGCGGACGCCCGCAGTGGAAAACCGTGACGGGCGGCGGGCGCGAGTATGTCCGCCGGCTCGCTGCATCGCTGTCCGATGTGCGACTCTCCACACCGGTGAGGGCCGTGCGCCGCGGCGCCGGATCGGTCGCGGTCGCGACCGCGGCCGGTACCGAACAGTTCGATCACGTGGTGATGGGCGCGCACAGCGACCAGTCGCTGGCGCTGCTCGAAGACGCCGACGGCGACGAACGGGCCGTGCTCGGCGCGGTGCGTTATCAGCCTAACGAGGCCTGGGTCCACTCGGACGCGAGCCTGCTACCGCGCTCGCGTGACGCCTGGTCCGCCTGGAACTATCTTGCCGGCGACTCGCGGCTTGACGTGCGTCCGGTGGCCGTGAGTTACTTGATCAACATGTTGCAACCGCTGCCGGTGACGACGCCGGTGATCGTGACCCTGAATCCGACGCGGCCACCGAGGCCCGAGAGCGTGATCCGGCAACTCTCCTACGCCCACCCCGTGTTCGACACCGAGGCCATCGCCGCGCAGCAACGTCTCGCGGGCATCCAGGGCCGGCGCAACACGTGGTTCTGCGGCGCCTGGACCGGGCATGGGTTTCATGAAGACGGTCTGCGCGCCGGCATGACGGTCGCCAACGCACTGGGGGTCATGGCGCCATGGCAGGCGCAGCCGCTGGCGGCCTAGTACCCGCCGGGCCGCCACCGGCCGGCGTCGGGTGGCGTTCGGCAGGCACGGACAGTCCGCAGGGACTGTCCGTGTCCGGCCTCACCTCGCCAAGGGTGCTGCCCCCCTTGGGGGGTGGCGACCGCAGGGAGCCTGGGGGGTGTCATGTTGAGCCGCTGCTGTTCTTCGGCCGCGTGATGCATGCGCGCCTGCGCCCGGCGCGCAATGTCTTTTCCTATCGCGTGTTCTTCGTGCGGTTTCCGATATCGTCCATCGGCAGTCTGGGCGGCGCATTGCTGTCGGTCGACCGGTTCAACCTGTTCTCGATCCACACCCGCGATCACGGTCCGCGCGACGGCGGCGCCCTCGAACCCTGGATCCGGCAACTGCTCGCGCGCGAAGGCATCCGTTCGGTGGACGGCGAGATCTGGCTGCAATGCTTTCCGCGCGTGCTCGGCTACGTGTTCAATCCGGTGAGTTTCTGGCTGTGCCTCGACCGCGACGCCCGTCTGCGCGCAGTCCTGTGCGAGGTGAGCAATACCTTTGGCGAGACCCACAACTATCTGCTGGCGCACGCCGACCAACGCCCGATCGAACCCGGCGACACGCTCACGGCGCGCAAGGTATTCCATGTGTCGCCGTTCTGCGCGGTCGATGGCGGCTACCGCTTCCGGTTCGAGATCGACCCCGCCGCCACGCTGATGCGCATCGACCACGACGATCCTGCCGGCAAGCTGCTGCTCACCTCGGTGTCGGGGCATGGGGAACCGCTCACCACCGGGGTCTTGCTCCGTGCCTTTATTACCTACCCAGCGCTGACCTTCATGGTCATCGGCCGTATCCACTGGCAGGCCTTGCGGCTGTGGTGGAAGGGCGTTCCGTTTTTCTCCAAACCCGTCCCGCCGACGCGGGAAACCACGCGATGAACACCAAGCCGGCGCCGGCTGCGACCCGGTCGTTGCCCGACGGCATTCCCCGCAGCGCCCGGGTGCTGCTCGCCATCCTCGGCCGCTTGCAGGTCGGGCGCGTCGATCTCATCGCGCCCGACGGGCGGCTGTATGCCTTCACCGGCCGCGTCGTCCCGGAGCCGCAGGCAACGCTGCGATTGCGCGACTGGGGCGTGTGCGCCGACATCCTGCGCGCGGGCGACATCGGCTTTGCCGAAAGCTACATGGAAGCGCGCTGGGACACGCCCGATCTGACGCAGCTGCTCACGGTTGCCGC